>NZ_LKBW01000181.1 GCF_002699855.1 Pseudomonas amygdali
TTCGGTAGTTTTTTCATCGCTCCATCCTCTCAAAGGTTGGAGTCTCCGAGAAACCCGGGGCGGTTCAGTTCACGTTAGAGCCGGCTTGCCGGCGAGGATTGAAGCCCGAAGGGGCGAGACGGGCCGGCTTCATGGCCTGGCTCGATGCGCAGCACGAAAGCCCGGCCGTGAGCGCAGCGAGGGGAACGCTCTTCAGGGTGGAGCAATGATCAAACCAGGTATGCCTCAGGTGGACTGAGCGTTCTCCTCCCCCATTGCTCGATCTGGCTCGAGCGATTCAACTTGTCTGATCGTAGCTCCTGCAGCTGCAGAACAAGTCGAACCGCCGATGTCGCTCAAGTGATCAGGGGAAGCATCCAATCGCGCTTTGATGCGCGCCATGAGTCTGTGTACCACCTGCCTTGTTAATCCCGCATCAGCAGCCGCTTCTGCAACGCTCGCCCCCATCACCAGGACGAGCCTGGCTGCATGCAGAGATTTTGCGGAATAGGCTCGGTGCCCACTGCTGCATGACATAAACGTCACCACTCGCTCAAACGCGTGTGGATTCATCAATGCGCACTGCGATGTAGGACTGATCAACCGTATGAGCTGAGCTATTTGGGTTGGAGTGAAGGTTTGCTGGATCTGTGAAGCTGTGGCCAAAACCATATCGTCACGGGCGGACATTAGGTAATTCCAGTAAATCTATTATGTCATCACATGTAACTACACTTGATTTAACTTGTAAATTGTAATTAGCGTCACCACATGTAGCTACTTCTGTCCTAGGCCCACCATTCGCCGCAGGGTCTAGCTGAACGAGTCGTTCATCCCTGCTATACCAGGAGGGAGTTCAGGTTTGCACCGCTGATAGGAACATAGGCTTGCGATTCAACCGGTCTCCACCGCCGGTGGGAATTCGCTGTAGGCCTTTCACAGGTTGGACCGATGATCAGAAATGATGCGCGATTACTTGTAGTTACTTGCGAAAGGGCCCAGAATTAGCGTAGTAACAATGTAGCTACAAACAGCATTGAAAGGT
The DNA here is from genome assembly GCF_002699855.1 of Pseudomonas amygdali. Classification (GTDB taxonomy): domain Bacteria; phylum Pseudomonadota; class Gammaproteobacteria; order Pseudomonadales; family Pseudomonadaceae; genus Aquipseudomonas; species Aquipseudomonas amygdali. The sequence continues at coordinate 1,025 of NZ_LKBW01000181.1, forward strand.
GATATTATGACAGCACTACTGAAAAGTACCGACGTGCGTTGCCGCATCGAAGAAGATTTGAAAGAGCGAGCTACTGCAGTGCTGAGCGCTTGCGGCCTGAGCCTGAGCGATGCGATGCGTCTCTTTCTTCGTCAAGTTGTGGAAACCAGGGGGCTCCCTTTTGAAGTGAAGGCGCCTTCCGAGAAAACGGCTCGAGCTTTGGCTCAAGCCCGTGAGATCCGCAGTCGGTTCGACTCGATTGACGAATTGTTCGAGGATCTAGATGGCAAAGAAGCCCGCAAGACCGGCAAATCTAAAGCGCGCCCCGTTGCCAAAGAGAACGGCGTACACGCCTGAATTTAAGAAATCATGGAAGCGGCACAATGATGCCGGCCGGCAGCCTATGACCGAAGCCAGGGATGTGATGAGAATGCTTTGGGAGGGTGATACGTTGCCGGCTCAGTACCTTGATCACGAATTGCAAGGCGAATGGGCGGGTAACCGAGAATGCCATATCCGAGGAGATTTCTTACTGGTCTACCAGGTTACGTGTCACCGCCACTGTAAAAATGACCCCCTAACGCCAACCTAGAATTGACCCCCCTGGGTAAAACTGGCGGCTTTGAGCTGCCAATATGTTGACCCAGGAGC
>NZ_LKBW01000182.1 GCF_002699855.1 Pseudomonas amygdali
CCGAGTCTGCCCAGGTGGCATGACTCAAACAAAAGGGTCTCCGAGAAACCCGGGGCGGTTCAAATCCATTAAACGCTGAACTCATCTCACGCCTACCTTCACTAGGCTTGAGTCAATACATGCTCACTGCTGGCTGCCTGTTCCAAGCCGTCTGGAATCATCAGTCTCACCTGCCGTCAGCCTGGGGGGTGAAGGATTACGACGTTTTTTACTTCGACAATGATCTGTCTTGGGAGGCAGAGAATGAGGTCATCGGCTCTGTTCAGCGTCTCTTTCAGGATCTAGAAGTTAATATTGAGATCAAAAATCAGGCTCGCGTTCATCTGTGGTACAGCCAGCGGTTTGGCGGGAGTTACCCCCAGCTTCAGTCGGCCAAAGAAGGGATTGATCGCTACCTGATTGCCGGTACCTGCATAGGTTGGGATGTTGAAACTAGCGAAGTCTATGCTCCCAATGGCTTGGCCGACACCGAGCAAGGGCTACTTCGTATCAATCCAAAGAATCCCAAGCCAGATCTGTTCTATCAGAAGGCGAAAAGTTATCAAGCTCGCTGGCCCTGGCTCAGGATCGTAGACCTCCAAGGTTGAATCGAAACGCGCGGAGTATGCCGATGAAGGCATTTATGGGGGATGAGAGCCGATTGCTGTCTATCCCTACGGCTGCAAACGGCATCGGGTTTGTAAAAGCACAACAGCGAACATTTGAGATTTATGAGGAGTTCATCGCAAGGATTACCCATGAAGCGCTTCACCCAAGGCGAACATTGACGTCAAAGCACTTTGCTTCCGGAAAGCCTCGACGACTATGTCAGCGATATTAGCCTAACCCCCATCCAGCATCGCCTGCACGCCTGGAGAGCACATATCCACAACCATTAAGCACATGGTTCGCGATTTCATAGTCACGCCACTCAGCCATAGCCCGCCCACAAATGTCCTGCGGCCTGCACTCGATCAACCAAGCGACGGCATTAATGAATTGCCCATGCGAAAACACTGCGATGTTCTGGGCGGGGTGGTCTGCGAGTCGAGCCAGGAAAGTCTTGGCTCTGGTTATAAATTCTGAAAAAGACTCAGCGCCTGCGCCATCCGTAAACGCCGGGTCTGACCTGACCCAATAGGCGTCGACCCAATCCTTTCTCTGGGCAACGGTCGTGTTGGCACACCGCGCGGGTTCGAGGTAGGTGAATTCCTGGATAGGCCAGGTTTCAAACCGGGTGTCAGGATAGTTCGCTACGGTCGCCATCGCGGTTGCTTGCGCTCGAGAAAACAATCAAATCCGGCGCATGTGTGAATGATAGGGCCACTAGTTGCGCTTGTTCTACGCCCCTCAACGTGAGGGGAATAGTCGCGTGATCCACACTGGCTTCGCCTGCGTTGGCAGCGCTTTGTCCGTGACGAATCAGTCTGACCTGCTTCATTAACCGGGGCTCTGGTGTCGTGAGACTGTCAGAAATTTTGTGTTCGGGCATAACATGTAGCTAGAGGTGCATGTATGCCGACCAAAAAGAAGTCCGCCAATGCAACAGCGAGGGAGTTGCCCTCGATTCCCC
>NZ_LKBW01000183.1 GCF_002699855.1 Pseudomonas amygdali
CAGGATGCAGGCCGCCAAGGCAGCGTAAGTGGATAATTGTCCAACCTTCGGGGGGCATACCAGAGCGTGAGGAACGATAGGTGCCCGGAAGAACACTGATCGTGCCCACACGGGGTGGGCACGGCGCTCGGGTCAGAACAAAACGCGGCTGCGGATGGTGCCTTTGATCTGTTGCAGCTTGGCCTGGGCAAGGTCGGAGTACTCGGCGTCGACGTCGATGACCACGTAACCGACTTTCTCGTTGGTCTGCAGGAACTGACCGGAGATGTTGATGCCGTTCTCGGCGAAGACCTTGTTGATCTCGCTGAGCACGCCCGGGATGTTCTCGTGGATGTGCAGCAGGCGATGCTTGCCGGGGTGAGCAGGCAAGGCCACTTCCGGGAAGTTGACCGACGATACCGACGTACCGTTGTCGCTGTACTTGACCAGCTTTTCTGCGACTTCCAGACCGATGTTGGCCTGCGCTTCGGCAGTGGAACCGCCGATGTGCGGGGTCAGGATCACGTTGTCCAGGCCACGCAGCGGGCTTTCGAAGATGTCGTCGTTCGAGCGTGGCTCGACCGGGAACACGTCGATTGCAGCGCCGATCAGGTGCTTGTCCTTGATCGCGTCGGCCAGGGCGTCCAGCTCAACGACTGTGCCGCGAGCGGCGTTGATCAGGATGCTGCCCTTTTTCATCGCGCGAATTTCTTTTTCGCCGATCATCCACTGGGTTTCCGAGGTTTCCGGCACGTGCAGGGTAACGATATCGGACATGCCCAGCAGCTCGTTCAAGCTGGACACCTGAGTCGCGTTGCCCAGTGGCAGCTTGGTCAGCGTGTCGTAGAAGTACACCTGCATGCCCAGGCCTTCGGCCAGCACCGACAACTGCGTACCAATCGAGCCATAGCCAATGATGCCGAGCTTCTTGCCACGGATTTCGAAAGAGTTGGCCGCGCTTTTGATCCAGCCGCCACGGTGGCAGGAAGCATTCTTCTCAGGGATACCGCGCAGCAGCAGGATCGCCTCGGCCAGCACCAGTTCTGCTACCGAGCGGGTGTTGGAGTAGGGCGCATTGAACACTGCAATACCGCGCTCACGCGCTGCATTGAGGTCAACCTGGTTGGTGCCGATGCAGAAGCAGCCGACGGCAACCAGTTTCTTGGCGCAATCGAACAGCTCTTCGGTCAACTGAGTGCGGGAGCGGATACCGATGAAGTGTGCGTCGGCGATCTTTTCTTTCAGTTCGGCTTCCGGCAGAGACTTGGTGTGGTACTCGATGCTGGTGTAGCCGGCTGCCTTGAGGACGTCGACAGCGGACTGATGGACGCCTTCGAGAAGAAGGAACTTGATCTTGCTCTTGTCGAGGGAAGTCTTGCTCATCTGCGTAAACCTGTGTCCCGAAGAAAATTGGCAGGGGGTGCCCGGTTCGGCTCTGGGCACGACTCACGGGGGGCGTATGCTAGCATATGAGCCGGGAGTATCAGTTTTTTTGTGTTCGGGCTGGTTAGGGCCTGCCGTCAGGCAGGCCCTTGTTTTACCAGCTCGG
>NZ_LKBW01000184.1 GCF_002699855.1 Pseudomonas amygdali
CAAAACTAAGTTGGCGATTTAGCACGGAAGGGGGTCACTTTTTAGTTGGCGTTGACATGTGCCGTCCAATCTGGGCTAAGGGAATGGCATATGACCTCTTATGCGCTTACTGGAGCGGTCATTGATGACGAAGGTGTTACTANAGTGGATTCGCTTCTACACAGACAACAGCTTTACCGGCACGTTGATCCTTATAACGACTGACATCGACGGTATCAAGGCCAAGCGACGGGTCGTTCTAGATCATTGAGTAGGGGTATGGACCTATCTGCACTGGATCTGTCTTGACTGGAAGCCCCGCAGAGCTGATTATTAATTGTTATTTGCGAATTATTAATTGCGAATTAATTTAGGAGGCCCCCATGGGCACAATCGTGATCGTTGGCGGGAACAAAGGCGGCGTAGGCAAAACTACCACTGCCGTAAACGTATCAACTGGGTTGGCAATGGAAGGCCACGATGTCTGCCTGGTAGACGCAGATGCGCAACGCAGCGCCTCGAAATGGTACGCAGAGCGTGAAGCGGCACAATTGGAACCGAAGATCACCCTGATTGAAAAACGCGACAACATCACGGTTACGCTGCGAACACTGAGCGAGAAATTTGATTATGTGATTGTCGACGTCGCTGGTAGAAACTCGCGTGAATTGATCACCGGAGCAGTAGTGGCAGACATCATAATTGCCCCAAACCAATGCAGCCAGCTCGATCTGGACACCCTTGGGGAGCTGCAAGAGCAAGTCATGCGCTGCAGAGATCTGAACCCAAACCTGCAGGCATATGCCTATCAATCTATGGCTTCCCCAAACCCTGCAGTTCGTATCACTGAGAGGCGCGAATTCCTGGAATTTCTTTCCGAATATCCTGAGATCAAGCCTTTGGATTCAGTCGGCTTCTATCGGAAAGCATACAAAGACTCCATTCCTTCGGGAATGTCAGTTTTAGAAGGGAAAAACCGTGAAGCAGCCAACGAGATAAAGAGTCTGTTGAAAGAGGTGTTCCATGGCAATTAAAAAGGCGAGTGAGACTGCAAATAGGAGGGAGCAGGTCAGCGAGGAAGCATCTGAACGCTTGGCCCGAGAGCTTGCTGACAAGCCTTATGACTCTACCCCGTTGGCAAAGGCACCGGATAAGCGGAAGCCAGTTCCCGTATCGATCAGCTTGCCCCCAGGCATACTGGAGAAAATTGAGGACGATGTGCGTGAAAATAAGCGCTCCGGAAAAGCGCTCAGGACGGTCAGCGCGATAGTTAAGCATGCGCTGGAAGCGCAAGGTTACACTCTGGATTAATTATTAAATAATAATTACTAGTTTTCTCATTCCTTGAGTGGGTTCGCGCAAGGCGGACCGAGGCGAAGCTGAGTGGTTTTCAGATCTAGTACGAAGAGGGTGCCCGAGGCACCCTTTATCGTTTCTGGTATTAGGTTTTGTACGAAAAGTCGGCTGGGGTAGAATTGCCGCCATGATTGGCTGGAGGCCCGCATGGCAAAGCGTTACGAACTCTCCGACTCATCG
>NZ_LKBW01000185.1 GCF_002699855.1 Pseudomonas amygdali
CAGGATGCAGGCCGCCAAGGCAGCGTAAGTGGATAATTGTCCAACCTTCGGGGGGCATACCATATTTTTAATCTGACCGGGCTCTGCGCGATGCGATCGGACGGAAGGCGCTCGTACAGGTATCAAGTTCGTCTGCACCGCGCAGATAACCATTGAGTCGTGTACAACGCTGCACTGTTCAGGGATCGAACCCATGATGTCGAATCATTCCAGCAGTAATCCTGCGCAAAACCGTCCACGTTTCATCTGGTTTTCTCTGATTCCCGTCATACCTGCCGCTGCCTGGATCCTCACGCAATCCGGTACGAGTACGACCAATCTGCTTGCTTGTGCGGCACTGCTCGCTATCGGTCTCGGTGCCTGTGCACTGGCTGCCCGCACCCAACAGAACGACGTGCATCGGGCTGTTGCTCAAGCTCTGGACCATCACCAGGCACATAACGCTCAAACCAGCGCCATGGCCTCCCATGCCCAGCTCAATGAAGTCTTTCTCGGTGCCATGCCGATCTGGGCCAAGCAGGTCGAAAGCTCGCGCCAGCAAACCGAAACCGCCATTGTCGAGCTGAGCAGCCGCTTCATGGGAATTTCCGAACGCCTGCAGGAAACCGTGCAGGCCTCGCAACACGCTGCCGGTGAGCTGGACGGTCAGAATGCCGATGGCGCTCTGAAAGTCCTGTCCCAGAGTGACAGCGAGCTGAGCCAGGTGATTGACTCACTTAAAGCCACCCAGGCCAGCCGCGACCAGACGCTCTCTCAGGTTCGCAGCCTGACCGCCTACACAGGCGAGTTGCGCACCATGGCCGCGGACGTCGCAGCGATTGCTGCGCAGACCAACCTGCTGGCCCTTAACGCCGCGATTGAAGCGGCCCGCGCAGGCGAAGCTGGCCGTGGTTTTGCCGTGGTAGCCGACGCGGTGCGCAGCCTGTCGAGCAAGTCCAGCGAAACCGGTCAGCAGATGTCGGCCAAGGTCGACATCATCAATAACGCCATCACGCAACTGGTGCAGGCCGCCTCCAGCGGTGCTGATCAGGACAGCCATTCGGTGGCCGCTTCCGAGCAAAGCATCCAGAACGTCCTGGAGCGTTTCCAGAGCATTACCGGTCGCTTGGCCGAATCCGCCGACCTGCTCAAGCAGGAAAGCTACGGTATTCGCGACGAAATGACCGAAGTCCTTGTAAACCTGCAGTTTCAGGACCGGGTCAGCCAGATTCTCGCTCACGTACGCGACAACATCGACTCTTTGCACGCGCATCTGTTGCAGGCCAGCCAGTCTCCCGATGAGGCCGTCGCCATCGACGCCCGGCAATGGCTGGCGCGCATGGAGTCCACCTACGCGACCGACGAGCAACGCCGCACTCACCGTGGCGAATCGGCGGCACAGCAGAGTTCGCAGGAAATTACGTTTTTCTAGGGAAATCCTGAAAAAGACTTCCTGATTTGGCAAAATCTCCGGGCACCAATCGCCGAGCTTTTCGATGATGAATCAAATGACCTTCGCCGA
>NZ_LKBW01000186.1 GCF_002699855.1 Pseudomonas amygdali
AGGCCCAAGTTCGCGCCAAGGTTGAGCATCCATTTCGGGTGATAAAGCGTCAGTTTGGTTATACGAAAGTGCGCTTCCGAGGCTTGGTGAAAAACGCTGCTCAGATGGTGACGCTATTCGCCCTGTCGAACCTTTGGATGGCGCGTCGATATTTGCTCTCCAGCGCAGGAGAGGTGCGTCCGTAATGAGGGAAATAGCTACTGCGGNGGATGAAATAAGCGGCAGACTTGATCGATTTTGAACGGCTACCGTTTTTTGAAAGCGGCTATGGCTCAGCAGTCTAAAAATAGCGGCCTACTTCAGACCATTCTTAAGGAGAACATCACGATGGGAATTTGCGTTTCCAAACCTAGCGTCCGGCATGACTACAACGAGGATTATGGGAGAAATTATGGCGCTGATACCGCCCAAGCCTCTTCGAACACTTCAAGTTCCGACAGCGAATGGGAGCAATCCCCTCCGCACTCGCCTAGGCAACCTGTAGCTGCTGACATACCCGATAGAGCCAAGGACAAGATTTCGGCGCTACGCGAGTCGTACTACAGATCACAGATGAATTCAAATCCGGATCTCTTGCATTATGCAAAAAACATACTCGACAACATAGAATACCGACAGTCCAACATTGATACACTTCAACTTGACGCTCAAAACCTAGGTTCGCTTGCTGCAGCTTATAATACAAGCTTCTCACAACTTAACCTTCATTGTTTCGACTCGCGCATCGCATTCCTAGATCATCTGCAAAGTCATAATGAGCCAGGCGCGTGGCGTGGTGTTTTTCGGCTAAATCCGCCCTCACTTCATCATGTCGCTGTGGACGTACGTAACCACTCCAATGGTCAAAAGACGCTGATCGTATTGGAGCCCATTACCGCCTATAAGGATGATGTTTACCCTCCTGCCTACTTACCGGGTTATCCTCAACTGCGCGAGGAGGTCAATACGCGATTTCGAGGAAATGCTAAAATGTCTGTCATAGAGACTGATGCACAACGTTCATGGCACGACTGTGTCATATTTTCGCTTAACTTTGCTTTGTGCTCCTACCAAAAAGATAGTGCCTTTGATAGCCTTCATGAAAAATTGGCTGAAAGTGGCTATTGTTTTCCAGGAAATGAAGATAGCCGATCGCGACTTGCCAGAGGCATAGAATTGATTGACGGAAAGCAAGTGCTGCCTGCCGTATTTTATAAACATGCGCATTCCCGAGGGACAGTGACTGCCGTAGAGAACGCTCAGCCCCACATAGCAAACGACAATGTCAGCACAAATCGGTCATCGTCCAGAGAAACGTTAAATGAACGTGCTGAGGCATTCCGCGTCCATCGGGAGGGGGGAGATCCAGAAAACTACAGTATGTCTATCGAGTCGTCCCGGGCGCGAAAGATAAGGAAAGCCCTAGGGTTTGTCTGAAAAGTCAGCCCGCAAGCATCTTTCGATGCAAGCCAGTGTGACCATCGCTTTAAAGCTACTTGCCAGCTTGTCGTAACGC
>NZ_LKBW01000187.1 GCF_002699855.1 Pseudomonas amygdali
TTTATCTTGATAATTCTGCTGCCGGGGGAGATAGACAAAAAACGATCCCGTTAGTCATCACTCTACCTGAAGGACAAAGCGTGCCAGCTGAACAGATTGTAAGCGCCTCATGAACCCCACATTCCAAGCCGGCAATTGAAGCCTGATGCTGTGCTCCCGATTCTTTTCAGGAGCCAGCACCTCATGATGCGACCCGACGCCAAAGTCGAAAAAGTGTACCTCTACCCCAAGCCGGTGGACGTTCGAAAGTCCATCGACGGCCTTGCCGCACTGGTTGAGCTGGATATCAAAGTCGCCACCCCAAGCCGGTGGACGTTCGAAAGTCCATCGACGGCCTTGCCGCACTGGTTGAGCTGGATATCAAAGTCGCCGTGTTCGATCCCGTGCTTTCTGTTTTTCTGAATCGCTACCGTAACCGGGTGAAAATCCTTTATTGGGAGCGCAACGGCTTCTGCCTTTGGCTCAAGCGTTTGGAGTCCGAGCGGTTCAAAACCTCTCCCGATGAGGCGGACGAGGCCATCGTGCTGACGGTCCAGGAACTGAACTGGTTACTTGTAGCGGCTTGCAATCGAAAACCCGCTGGCTCGCGTTTATGAGCCTTTGCTGGCACACATTAGTTGCGATTATCCGTAGCTGCTGGCTCGGATTATGTGCGACTCAGCTCATGGTATTTGCGACCAGCTCAAATTATCGATCAACCGGCTCACGCTATCTGCAACTGATGAGGTGTTTAGAAACTCGCGGTTTGCCTTTATAACTGGACGTTGAAATATGTGCTCAGTTCTTGGATGCGAGTCGTGGTGCTTGGCGATTAGCCCGTAGAAAGCATGCGAACCGTCCAACAAACCCTCGTTTGATGGACGACCGGTGCTGGTTCAGTTGCAGCTAATGTGAGCCGGAAACGATGGAATGCAAGTCGATGAGGCTGAATGCAAGCTCGCTCGCAATTAATCTGAGCCAAGCGGCTGCGTCAGTCGCAGTTAATCTGAGCCGAAAAAGGCGCTGAATGCGAGCACTGCTGTTTTCGATTGCAAGCCGCTACAATTAATTACGCCGAGAATTCCGGTCGCCAACTAGTGCTTTTCCAGCAGACGACGGAAGTTGAGAATGGTGGTTTCGTCTGGAAGGTNGGTGATCCTTCTCGATCACATCATAGCGCGCCAGTGCTCAGTCTTGTTTTACCGTAAAGAATTAATTACCGCTGCCGAGAACATTACAGGTGAGCAGGTTACAACCCGGCTCGCATCCTGAGCAGCAAGCCACATGCGCTTTGACTGTAGTGACAGAGAAGCCTTACAATGCTGAAAAAACTACTGGGTGCCTTGCGCACCCTGATGTCCGTGCCCTCCGATAATCCTCGGCTGCTGCAAGCTCAATACATCGCATTGTCCCGACAACTGCCGCTGATGTACTTCGTGCTGTTGGTCAACACCTGGGC
>NZ_LKBW01000188.1 GCF_002699855.1 Pseudomonas amygdali
GGGTCTGCTTGCGCTTAGCGGCGTATTCGGCATCGGCGAAGGTCATTTGATTCATCATCGAAAAGCTCGGCGATTGGTGCCCGGAGATTTTGCCAAATCAGGAAGTCTTTTTCAGGATTTCCCTAATCAAGCCCGATCTACTGAGGATCGGCATCAACCCCCTTCTTCTGATGTACCCAATTACATAAAAGCACCGGAAAAAAACTGATTCGAGGCCGATTATACGAAACGTACAGTACAGTATCAGGCGTCCATTCAAGGACGCCTATTTTATTGATTGCCCTGGCACATAGCCGTTCTGCAGATTAGCTACGTCGCACTTTTGAGCAGGTTAGACGTATGCGTCCGGCCAAGTCATCTACCCAGCCCTGCAAAGCCAAGACATGGTGTGCACTTAAATTTAAGTGGGCACCAGTTCTAGCCTTTTAAGCGGGTATTTCATGCAGCCAACACGCCGTTCCTACTCCAAGTCCTTTAAACCCCAAGTCATTCAAGAGTGTGCCCAGCCCGGTGCTTCGATTGCCAGCATCGCGCTCAGCCATAGCCTCAACGCAAACCTCGTCCACAAATGGATGCAGTTACACACGCAGCAAAATACGGCGCTGCAACCTGCTTTCATTCCGTTGCCCATGCAGCTGGCTGGAGCAAATTCGCAATCCGCATCGCCAAATATCTGCGTTGAGATCCAGCACCCGCGCGGCACCGTCAAAGTGAACTGGCCAACGGAAAATGCTGCCGCTTGCGCGACCTTTCTTCGAGACCTTCTGCGATGATTCGCATCGACTCCATCTGGCTCGCCACCGAGTCGATGGACATGCGCGCAGGCACCGAGACGGCGTTAGCCAGGGTTATTGCGGTGTTCGGTGCGGCGCAGCCGCACTGTGCTTATCTGTTCGCCAACCGCCGCGCCAATCGCATGAAAGTGCTGGTGCATGACGGCTTCGGAATATGGCTGGCGGCGCGTCGGTTAAACCAAGGCAAGTTCCACTGGCCTGGCGTTCGCCACGGTTCTGAGATGCAGCTGGATACCGAGCAATTTCAGGCGTTAGTGCTGGGTCTGCCATGGCAACGCGCAGGTTATGGAGGCTCGATCACACTGCTTTAATGGCTGCCATTAGCCTATCGATCTATCGCCGGGAATTGCCTGCTCTGGCAAAATCCGGCGCATGACTTCTTCTCCCAATCTCGACCAAATGTCCCCCGACCAACTACGTGCTTTGGCAGCGCAGTTGCTGTCGCAAGTCGACACAATGGGCAAGAAAATCACCCGTGATCAAACAGTGAACCGCCCCGGGTTTCTCGGAGACTCCAACCTTTGAGAGGATGGAGCGATGAAAAAACTACCGAA
>NZ_LKBW01000189.1 GCF_002699855.1 Pseudomonas amygdali
CTGCTCCTGGGTCAACATATTGGCAGCTCAAAGCCGCCAGTTTTACCCAGGGGGGTCAATTCTAGGTTGGCGTTAGGGGGTCATTTTTACAGTGGCGGTGACAGGCACAGCTCCCTGCGTGCCCGAGCGGACACGCAGAGGCCATTCGCTGAAGCCAAAAACAGCTTTCAGGTGATAAGGGAATGCTTACTAAGGAACGACATGAGCGACTCGGCGACGCAGGGTGCTGCAACCTCCCCGGCAAACTGTTTTATCCAATAGCGATATTTAGGGTCTGCAAGGTCACGTAACAGCAAAGGACGAGCTGTGATACATTTCATGTTGAGCATGATTTTCCACCAGGTTTATTGTGTTCACGCTGGGGGTGGTTGCACCCATCCCCAGCACCTTCTTTAACTACCTTCTCCTTCTATTAGCCCATGAATGCCAGAATCGGCACGATATCCTGTGGCACTCGACCTGTAAGGATTAGAAAATTTCGCCAGATCTCGTAAGGCACGTCTTGGCTCCCCTCCTTGAACTTCCTAATCCGTCTGTCTGATGCGATGCGAAGCAATCCCGCCAGCTTTTTATCCGTCGCATACGCGTCGAAATGGTCCTGGAAGTGCCGGAAATAGGACCTGACTATTTCAGCGTGAGGTGCTTCCCATCCTTCGTGCTTACGCAACAGGTGAGTACGCGGAAACAAAGCCTCGTCCAGATCCTTCGGACCAGGAATGCTAGGTGCGCGCAGGTTTGCTTCGAGCTGCTTTATCGCCTCGCGAGTAGCCATCTCGAAAATCAATCTCTGCTGTTCAGGGATACCAGGTAGCTCAATCTTCATTGTTAGCCCATTAATTAATAATAATTATTAATTGCCAATTAACAAAAAACACTGATGGACGTAAAGACTGGGGCCTTGCGGCCCCTTCTTTACCGTGGTGACAGTTCGATACGCTGAACGTCTGAAACACGGATGTTGACCAGGTTCAGCGTCCCTGTTGCCAGCCTTTCCCAGTAGCCTTGCTGATGCACATGCATCAACGCGTAGAAAAGGTAGTCAGGTAGAACGATGTCTGTTCGGTTCACCAAGACTCCTATGTGTTCAGGATTGAACACTCGCCCTGGTGCGCCGCATCGTTCAGCTGAACCCCGACGAATTATCCAAAAATGAGCTTCTGAAAAATTCGTCCGGATAGTCGCTACATCTGAAAGTCTCATCTCGTTCCTCGTAGGTGGCAACGACTAGCCCCCTCAGGTTGGTATGACCCCCGAAGGTTGGACGCAACCTTTGGAGGCGTCATGGGTAAATATACAGTGCAGGCAAAACTCGCAGCCGTGAAAGAATATTG
>NZ_LKBW01000190.1 GCF_002699855.1 Pseudomonas amygdali
CAATATTCTTTCACGGCTGCGAGTTTTGCCTGCACTGTATATTTACCCATGACGCCTCCAAAGGTTGCGTCCAACCTTCGGGGGTCATACCAGCCACGCCATGTGCCGCGCCCCACAACAGGTAGTTCCAGCTGTCGCCGCCATGCCACAGACCTGCGATGGCCATGGTCAGAAACAGGTTGCGATAGGTGTTCCAGACGCCATGCCGGTTGCCGCCCAAGGCAATGTACAGGTAGTCGCGCAACCAGCTGGACAGCGACAGGTGCCAGCGCCGCCAGAAGTCCTGAATGCTGCTGGCCAGGTACGGCCGGTTGAAGTTTTCGGGAAAGTGAAAGCCCAGCATCAGCCCAAGACCGATGGCCATGGCGCTGTAACCGGCAAAGTCAAAGAACAGTTGCAGCGAGTACGCCAGACAGCCGATCCAGGCATCGGCCAGCGACGGCTCGGGCAAGTGAAACGCCACATCGACCAACGGTGACAAGGTGTCGGCCACCAGCACTTTCATGCTCATGCCGATCATGAAACGGCGTGCGCCCAGAGCGAAATTCAGGCGGTTGAAATGACGCTGCACCAACTCGCGGCGCACCCAGTCATAGCGGATGATCGGCCCGGCAATCGAGTGGCCGAACATCGAGATGTAGGTCGCGTAATTGATGAAACTGCGCTCGACCGGCACGGTGTGCCTATGTACATCCACCAGATAGGAAATCGCCTGCAACACGATGAACGACAGCCCGGCCGGTAACGCCACGCGCTGCCATTGCAGCGGCATAGCTCCGTAATACTCATCAGCTGATTCCAGCTGCCGGCGACGATGTTGGCGTATTTGTACCAGCACAGCACGGCGGTGTTGAACACGATCAGTGCCACCAGCAGACGCACCCGCCCTGTTGAGCCTTGCCGCGCCCGATCGACCAGCAAACCGCCGACCCAGGCCACGATCTTCAACACGATGTGCAGGCTCAGAAACAGCGGGCTCAGCCAGCCGTAGAACAGCCAGCTGCCGATCAACAGAACGACGTTGCGCCACGCCGCAGGGCTTGCGGCATAGGCCAGCAAAAAAGCCGGCAGGAACACCATCAGAAACTCGAGCGAGGCGAATACCATAACGACCACAGAACCCGATCAGTTGGACAGCGTGTCCGTGGCCGACAACAGGCGCGGTCCGGTGGCGGACGGCACCAGCAAAACGCTGTAGCGTTCACCGGCCTTGAGTTCCCCCAGATCCAGCGGTGCGCCGACAGTGGCGTTGGCGCAAACCAGCTGTACCGACAGGCTCACCGGATTGATCGAGCGGCGCTGCAACGTACCGGTCGGGATCGCCTTGAACAAATCAGCCGTGCGACCGGCCGGACGCAGGCTTGCCTCCACACAACCGGCATCCAGACTGAAAAACGCCAGCGAAGCCTTCAAACCGTTGAAATCATCAGGCTGCTCACGCACTGTCACCGCCGCAAGGCTGCCATCGGCCTGCACGGTGAGGACGACGGTGGCGAACTCGCCCGGCTCGACGCTGACGTCCATCGGCAGCTTTTTCTCACTGCTGATCAATGTGCCTTTTATCGAGCTGCTGGCCTGCACCGCAAAGAACAGCGACACCGGTTTTGCCGCGTCCAGTTGCAACGGTGCCTGGCCTTCCCGGGCAACCACTTGCAGCGGCGCGGCAGTGGCATTGACGAAGCGAATGAACGCCGAATCCTGCGCCGGGCCTGTCGGGTACAGGGCGATGTCGGCCGCCTGCGCTTGAGCACCGATCAAAAGGGCCGCGACGCTAGCGGCCATCAGGCGCAGGGCGATCATTGCTTCGCTCCGGCTGCGCTGACGCTGGTGACCGGGAGTTTGCCCAAGGCATCGCCAATCGCGGTGCCCCAGGATTTATAACCGGCGACGGTAAAGTGCTGACCGTCGGTGGTGATCCATTGTCCCGGTTTGGAGAAGCTCAGCGAGTCGATGTACGTGCAGGGCGCCACGTTGCTGGCCAGAAACTGCGACATCAACTGGGTACGTGCATCGTTCTTCTGGTACATGCCGCCCACCTTGCCCCACGCAGGGCCGACCCAGGCGCACTTGGTGCCCGTGGCCGCAATCGCCTTGGTCAGGCCGGTGACGCTTTGCCATGCCCAGGCCTTTGGAAACGAAGGCTTGTCATAGGAAGCCATTGTGTCGCCGATCACGATCACCACCAGATCAGGCTTGTCGGCCGCGATCAGCTCGCCGATGGGCGTGGTCGTGGCGTCACGTCCCTTGATGACGATCTTGCCGTTGCCTTTTTGCTCGGCCCCGCAATCGACCTTTTTGGTGATCAACCAGTCACCGGCACTCGCGCCACAGGCACCGGCACTCGCGCCACAGGCACCGATCGAATGCACGATAGCGCCCTGCCTGGTCAAGTTGTCGTGCAGCGGTTCCATCAGATGATCGGCCAGACTCATGTGGCTTTCTCCCAGGACCAGAAGGGTCATACCGGCAAGAACGGAAGGCATCGAATTCTCCAGAAATCAGTTGGAATAAGGTGAACGGTAAGGGCTGACCGGCAGTGCCATCGGGCCGGTCATGTCCTCGAACATGTAACGCAGGTAAAGCGCGCCGCTGAACTGGCGATAGTCACGGGCATTGTCCAGGCCCAGATTGGCCCCCATGAACAGGCTGGAATCGAGCTTGTACTCGCCTGCCGCGCTCAGGTTGTAGCCAATTCCGGTTTTGCTCTGCCCTGTGTAGCGCTGGCCGGACGCGGCCTGCAGCGTGCTGTCGTCGGGGAAGAATTCGGCACCGTCCTGCTTGAAGTGCTGGACCCCGACCGAACTCTTGACCTGATAGCTGAAACGCTCGGTGCGCTGTGCCCACATCACCGGCACGCCGATGGCATAGAAGCTCTGCGGACTGAAATAGCCACCGTGGCCGTAAGTGAAGTAGCTCTGGTCATTGTCATAGCTCATGCCCATCAGGCTCAGGCCTGCGGTCAGCTTGCTGTCCTCGGCATTGCGCAGGTACCAGTAAACGCCGCCACCCACTTCGCCTCGGGTATTGGATTTCACGTTGTTGCCGACCAGCTTGTGCCACGAGCCGTAGCCATAACCGCCGATGGTCTGGTCGTCATAGCTGATCTGGCCACGCCCGCCGTTGGCCGTGACGCCGCCCCAGGACAGGCCGCTGCGCTCGTCGGTGGAACCGGCAAACGAGGTCACGCTGTCCGTCACCGGACGCCGTGACACGTTGAGGCCGTAGCGCAGGTCCGGGTTGTCACCCAACGGCCGGTCGACACTCGCGCCACCCGCGACCGTGGTGTATTTGAAGCCCATCGGCGTGGTGCCGATATCGGCCTTGAGGCCTTCTTTGGGGCGCTCGAACGCTACCGCCAGACCGACACCCTTGTCGCTCTGCGAACCTGCAGCACCGCTGGTGCCACCGCCAAAACGGGCACTTGCATCGGATTTCACGCTGCCAGCATTCAGCGACACCGGCGTGACGCGCACGGCCACCCGGTTATCACCGGCAGGCACGTTGATCTCAAGCGGGGTCTCGACCACGGTCAGTTTGCTCAGACCCGCCTCGCTGTTATTGCTACGCACGCTCAGGCCCTGACTGACGAAGCCACTGCGCTGCCCAAGAATACGATTGAGCGCCTGCTGCGCGCTGCTGGCCTGATCGCGGTCGGTGGCTGCCATGAACGGATTGCCGCGCACGCTTTGCGCACGTGCGGCAGACAGCGGCTGTTGTGCGGCGATCTGGCCGGGGTAAGCCGTGTCACGCGGTGCAGATGTTTCAAGCGCATTGCTTGTTTCAAGTGCTCTCCCACCGCTCAACGACACCTGAGCCGGGGCGGGAATCGCCGAAGCCGCCGCCAGGCTACGTGAACCGCCCGCCGCAAACGGGTTGGACGACGTTATGCTGGTCGGCACAGCCTGCGCAGCCATCACGCGCTGCTTTTCACTCTGTTCGATGGCCACGGCCTTGCGCAGCAACTCGGTGGCCGCGCCAGTCTGCCCCATGCTCTGGTAGATACGTGCGGCTTCGGTCAGGGTCTGCGGGTCGTTGCGCTCCAGTTTGCGGAACTGGCTCAGGGCTTTTTCGGCAAAGCCATAATCATGCGCTTTGACCGCCGCATCAGCTGCGCCCAGCAGCACTTGCGGGTCATTGGGCTGACGCTGCAACAACGGTTTGTACAGCTCGAACGCGCGAGCGCTGTCGCCATTGGCGGTGTACATCCGGGCGAACGCCGACACCGCCTGAATGTCGTCCGGGCGCTGCGCCAAAGCCGGTGCCAGCGTGTCGTACGCGCCCGCCAGATCTCCACCCTCACGCAGCAGATCGGCCTGGCGAATGCGGTAGCGGTACAAAAGGTCATCGAAGCGTTTGCGGGTCTGCGCGCTCATCGGCTGACCCTGCACGTTGCGCAGGATCGCATTGACCTGCACATCATCACCCGCTGCGAGCAGCAGACCGGCGTATTGCAGCATCAGATCGGCCGACGGCGCCGGGGCCTGAGCGATGGCGGCAAGGGCCATTTCCTGACCGCGCGCGGGCTCGCCCGCATCAATGTAAGCGTTGGCCAGCGTGAGTTGACGCTCCGGGCTGCCGCTGGCGACCGGTTGCAGGCGATCGAGCAGCGCCAACGCTTCCTGGCGCTGACCGCGTCGGGCGATGCCGATGGCCAGATTGATCTGCACGGTCATGGTGATTTCGTCAGCGAGCGCTTTCATGTCCGGCGTGCGCTGATCCACCGGGATGCGCGCAAACGTGGTTTGCGCGTCCTGCCACTGGCCCATTTCCACCGACAGCAGTGCGCTGGTGTAGAGCGCATCGATGTTATTGGGCTGGGCCTTGAGCAGCTCGTCGATCAGCACGCGCGCCTTGGGCGCTTCGTCGGTCTTGAGGTACAGGCGCGCCAGGTCAAAACGCGTCCAGACATTGTCCGGGTCGCTCTTCACCGCGTCTTTCAAGGCCGTCTGAGCAGCGCGAACATCGCCACGCTGCTCGGCCAGACGCGCCACTTGTGTGGAGCGCAGCGCCTTGAAGCGACCGCTGTCGCCCAGTTTGGCCTGTTCGCCCGGCGACAATGTGTCGAGCAGGCGTAGCGCTTCATCGGCCTGACCACGCTGGGCCAGCACGTTGATCAGCCCGCGTATTGCTTGCGGATTGCCGCGCTGGCTCGCGAGCACCTGACGATAGCCTGCCTGCGCGGCGTCCAGTTGCCCTGCCTGCACCTGCACGTCGGCCAGGGTCAAACGCACGTCGATGTTGTCAGGGTTTTCCCGCTGCGCCTGCGCCAGCAACGCTTGAGCCTTGCCGGTCTGTCCTTTGGCCTGTAGATCACGGGCTTGTTGCAGCGAGGTCCAGAGCTGTACGTTTTCCAGCGCGTTTTTCCAGCGCGCACCGCCCGGGTGGCGCGTGGCGCGGGTCAGCAATTGTTCGGCTTCAGGCAGCCGGTTCTGCTGCTGACGCACCACGCCCAGTCCGCCCAGCGCATCGACATCGTCCGCCTTGATTTTCAAGCGGGCGGCAAAGGCTTCTTCGGCCGCCGCGTGATCATTTCTTTCCAGCGCCTTCAAGCCACGCGCCACCAACGGGTCCTGCTGCCAGCCTGAGGCAGCGCCGCCAGTGTTCTGCTGGCGGCCCTTGTTCAACTGGTCGCGGATTTCCTGATCGTCGGGATGAATCTTGAGAAACGCGTCGAACAGTGGCACCTGCGCAGCCGCAGGCGGGCCGATCCAGACCAGCGCCATGCGCCAGCTCTGATCGGCGTCCCCGGCGATGTCCGGGTGCTTACTCAGGCGCGCCAGCGCAGCGATCCCTTCGGCCCGGGTGTCTTCGCGGCGGGCCAGGTGCTTGGCGAAGAACAGCGCCAGAATCGAGTCGTCCGGGTTCTGCCGCATCAGGCGTTCAAAGCCCTTGCGCGTTTCGGGCCAGTCCGCGCTGTTGAACCCCAGGTTGGTGTAGTACTCGCGCCCGATCGTGCCCTCGGGCAAACGGCCGTTGAACAGTTGGCGAAAGACCCCGGTCGCCTTGTCGCGCTCACCGGCATCGGCGAGGCGTCGGACCTCATCCAGCAAGGCCTGATTCTGCGGCTGAGCGAGGGCGATGTCCTGCTCCAGTTGCACCGACTGCCACGGCACTGGCGACAGGGCCTGCAGACGAGCCAGGTAAGTCTGCGCCTGCTGCGGCTTGTTCTGTTTGACGCCGATCAGCCCCATGCCATACAACGCGTCGATCTGATTGGGGTCGATCTGCAGCACCTTCTGCCAGACCTCGGCAGCCCGCACCGGGTTCGAGCGAGCCTGCCAGTACTGGCCCTGCTCGATCAACTGCGCCTCGGCGGTGGCGGCCTGAGCCTGAGAAACGCTGGCTGCGATCGCGGCAACCAACCCGATGACTAACGTGTGGCGGCGCGCGGGCATGACGTCTCCCAGGATAATTTGAGGGTTCAGTCTTCACGGAACTGATAGCGTTTTTCGACCCAGCCCAAGGCAAACAGGCTGAGCATGAGGTTGTAATAGGCCGGTTCAGTGCGGTCTTTCGGGTCACGGGCCAGCGCCTGGCTGACCCCGGCTTCGACCCTGCGCTGTTGCTGCTCGGCCAGCCAGGTCTGACCCTTGGCCTGGAAGTACGGCAGCAACGCTGCCGAGTAACCAAACGGAGCCTGGCCCTGGCTCATGCCACTCATCACCTGGACTTTTTCCGGGGGCGTGCCGCTGGAGGCCGTGCTGACCGCCATGCCGTCGAGACGCGCCAGCAAGCGCGCGGCCAACGGGTCGGACGCAGGCGTCATGCCCGCCCAGAGGTAGACGCGAATCGCGTCATAGCTGCCCAGCTCGCCGGTGACCGGATCGACCACTAACAGACCGCTTTTCGGGGAGGTCCCGCGGTAGCCAACCCAATCGGCGATAAAGCCCTTGGGGCTCGATGCGTCGATCAGCTTCGCGGTGTTGTCGGCAATTTCCTTCCATGGGCCGCCGGGTGCTTCTTTCGCCAGGCGCCGTAGCAGCGGAATAGGCAGGTAGCTGGCGTTCAAGCGCCATAGATGGTCAGGCTGCGCGAAACCTTCGGGGCCGGGCAGGAGCATTTTGCCGAGCCCCGGCAGATTGACCACCAGCCGCGACTCCACGTTCTTGAGCAAGGCCAGCGCATCGTCTCTATAGGCCGGGTGCTGCCAGACGCGCGCCGCTTCGAGCAGCGCGTAGACGATCCACAGGTCGGCATCGGACGCGGAGTTGGCGTCCTGAAGCGTCCAGTTGCCATCCTTGCCCTGCCCCCACAACCAGCCCGGCAGACGCGTTTTGACATCAGCCCCCATCATGTTCGCGGCGGTCCACGTCCACAGCGCGTCGAAGCGCGCGCGGTCATTGGCCACCAGAGCAAAGAGCATGCCGTAGGACTGACCTTCGGAGGTGCTGTGGTTGACCTTCAGGCTCGACTCCAGCATACGGCCGTCGGCCTGCACATAGCGCGTGGCATAGTCCTGCCAGAACGGCCAGGCCACAGCATCGCACGCGCTGTTCGCCAACACCGGCGTCAGGGTCGCCGACGCCAGCAGGCCGACCAGCCAGCCCGAGGCGCGGCGCAGTTTCAGTGCACGGAGCGGCATGGCTTATTCCTGCTCCAGACGGCGCTTGGCGAGCGAGCGCAGGGTCAGGTAGGCAACTCCGGTCACCAGCACCACACCCACAGCAACCACCAGCAGCAGCCACAGCACGTTGCGCGACATCAGCCACTGCACGTATTTGATCGGCCCAAGGTCACCGACGTAGTACTTCTGCTCGGCAACCAGCGCCTCGACCGAATCGCCGCGTACCACTACCAGGCTGCCCTGTACCTTGTCGCTGCTGCTCAGCGCACGGGCAACGTCGCTCATGCCGCCGGGCTGACCGCTGGAGATCAACACGACACTGCGCCCCTTGTGCAGCGGCGATTCGAAACCGGTCAGGAAGGTGCTGCGCGCGTCACTGGAAAACGCCATGGCCACCCGCGCCCGACGCTGGTTTTCATCCGGGTCCGGGCTCATCCAGTCGCGCAGACGGAAGGCCAGATCGGAAAACTCGAAGCCCTGTTGCTGAGCATTGCCGGAAATCGGCAAACGGTCGGCCCACTGTTTGAGCAACGGCTGATCGCTGCCCGAGGACATGACCAGAATGTCCTTGTCGGCGGCACTGGCGATCTGTGCAGCGTGAATAACCGACACACCGGTCGCCGGGTAACCGGTCGATTCGCCGAAACGGCCCAATACGCTCAAGTAAGCGCTGACATCTTCAATACTCGGCTGATCGGCCAGCACCACAGCGGTCTGCGACAGGTCCGCCAGGCGTGTGAACGGAAACCCGGAATCCTTGAACACACCCAGGTTCGGCATGGCCATGAAGTGGTCGTAACCGCTGAAATCCAGCGTCGATTCCGGATCGATGCTGCCGCGCATGTTATCGATGATGATGTCGCCACATTCGCCCTGCTTGAGGTAATCGAACATGTAGCGCAGTTGCAGGCGCGATTGCAGGGCCACGGAGTTGAGCGGCAGGTACACATGCGCTTCACGGCTGATCGTGTCATCGCCGCCCGTCAGTCGCGAGACGATAGAGTTGTTCAGGTTCTCGATCGACGGCAGCGGCTCGGCCTTGATCAGCGTGTCGTTGAGGCTGACCATGATCGACGAATTGTTCGAGCGTTCCTGCGGTGTGTAGCGGTATTTGAGGTTCAACGGCACGCCGTCTTCACGCCAGCTGAACAGGTCTGGCGGCAGGTTCAACGGCACGGTGATGTCACCCGGGTCGTAACCGGAGACGTTGAGTTTGTTGGCAGGCATCAGCTCGCCCAGTTTGATCGGCCGATCACTGGGCAGCCAGTTCGGCGCGTCATACGGTTTGCGCGGCGCGAGCAGGTCGACACGCTCGATCAATGCGCTGCTGCCGACCAGGCTCTGACCGCCGACCACCAGCGCATTGACCGCCCGCTTGAGTTCCGCCGAGTCACGCCCGGTGATTACCAACAGCTTGCTGTTCGGGTCGTTGGGATGGGTCACCATCGTCAGGGTCGGGCCTTTCGGCGCAGGCATCGTCAGCGCGCCGAGCTGCAATGGACCATCGCCCTTGAGCAATACCAGCGCATTGCCCTTGGCCGGCAGCTCATTGAAGTGCGCCGGGAAGCTGGCCATGCGCGAGCGGGTCTTGGCCGCGCCAATCCATGAAGCCAGCGCGCCTGCAGCTTCGAGCGTCGCGTTATCGGGTGCCGCGCCCATCACCACCGGCAGGTTTACGTCACGGTCATCGCGACGGTCGAAGAACGGCAGCGGCAAAATGGCCAGATCGTTGGGCAACGCGAACGGCGTCACGCGGATATCCAGACGCGTGTCGTTGTTGATCCGTGCCCAGAGGCTGGAATGCTTCGGGTCTTCGCAGCTCATCGTGTAATGGCCGATGAACTGCAGGCTCAGGCGGTTGAACTCGGTGATCATCTGCGGCGGAATCTCGATCACCTGCGTCTGCGGCTTGTCGGCACCTTCCTTGGGCAACGGAAGGGTCGCGGCCACTTCGTCGTTGATCATGACGTTGATCTGCGACAGGTCCGCCAGCAACGCCGGCGAATAGCTGTAGCTCAGCGACAGGCTTGCGCCGGTCACCACCTGATCGGCACGCACATTGAAGTTGACGCTGTCGGTGGCTTCCACACCGCGCAGGTTCATCGGGTAATTGCGCCCCAGTTGTTGCAGCGTCACGCTGTAACCCTCGTTGGCACCCTTGGTTTCAGCAGCGCTTGCCCACATCCCGGTGGAGAGCACGGACAACGCACAAGCCAACAGGGCCCATGAGCGGCGAACGGCGAAGCGTTCGGCACCGAGAAAATACCGTTTAGTCATGACTACTCAATCCATCAATTTGCGGGAGGTGGGGAGATTTTTTTACGGGTCGGCAGTAACCGGCTGAAATCCTTGCGAGTGGCCTTGAGCAACTCGACGACGCCACGAACACCGATGTGGCTGACTTCGCGCAGCGCAGACAGCGGTGTGTCCGGCTTGCCGCGGCCCCAGGTCGAGGCCCAGGTGTCGGCACGGCCAAAGGTCAGGCGTACCAGCTCGCTCTGCTGACGCAGCGACAGATCATCGAAACGAGTGCCCAGATAACCGTCGCGGCAGAACATCACCGTGGCAGGGAAATGGCTGGTCTGCGTACCGCGATACAGCGACACCGTGATGCTGTCGCCACTGTCGATGCCCGAATCGGCGGGCATCACCAGTCCGAGGCCGGTCTGGGAAAAATCCTGAGTCACGGCGTCGAATACCACGCCATCGGCGCGGGTAACGCGAATCGGCAGTCTGGCCTGGACCCGGGGCTCGGTGCGCACCTGACGGATCTCGCTGGCCACCGCAATCGCAGCGCTGGTGATGATGATGTTGTAGATCGTCCAGGCCATGTTGATGACGATGGTCAGGGTGATCGCATCGTTATTCCAGCCCAGTTGGTAGAGGCTATAGATACCGAGTGCGAAGACCACTGCGTTCAGCGTCAGCAGCACGATGTAAGGCCGCGCCAGCGTCCAGTCGAAAAACTTCTCCTCGACCACTCCGCCCTTGTCGGTCACGTTGAAGCCACCGAATTTCGGATTGACCAGCGCCATCAGCACCGGGCCCATGATGTACCACGCCAGCACCGCCTCGTAGACCTCGTTCCAGAACGAATGGCGGAAGCGGCCCTGAATCCGCGAATTGGTCAGGCTGGCGTGGGCAAGGTGCGGCAACACATAGGCGGTGATCATCAGCGCCGAGGCGTGCATGACCTCGGCGCCGAACAGCAGGTAGGCCAGTGGCGCAGTGAGAAATACCAGACGCGGCAAGCCGTAAAAGAAGTGCAGCATCGAGTTGGCGTAGCACAGCCGCTGGCCCAGCGACAGACCTTTGCCCAGCAGCGGGTTGTCGGTGCGAAAGATCTGCGCCATGCCCCGCGCCCAGCGAATACGCTGGGCAACATGACGTGACAGACTTTCCGTCGCCAGCCCCGCCGCCTGGGGAATCGCAAGGTACGCCGTGTTGTAGCCGGCCCGGTTCAGCTTCAGCGCTGTGTGCGCATCCTCGGTCACGGTTTCAGTGGCCACACCACCGATGTCCAGCAACGACGAGCGCCGCAACACCGCACAGGAGCCGCAGAAGAAAGTCGCGTTCCACAGGTCGTTGCCGTCCTGCAGCAGGCCGTAAAACAGCTCGCCCTCGTTAGGCACGCTGCGGAATGTATCGAGGTTCTTTTCGAACGGGTCAGGCGAGAAGAAAAAGTGCGGCGTCTGCAGCATCGCCAGTTTCGGGTCCTTGAGGAACCAGCCCATGGCGACCTGCAAAAAAGAGCGGGTCGGCACGTGGTCGGCATCAAACATGGCGATGTATTCGCCATCGGTGGACTTGAGCGCTTCGTTCAGGTTACCGGCCTTGGCGTGGTAATTGTTTTCACGGGTCAGGTAGCCAACACCGATCTGCTCGCAGAACTCGCGAAAGTCTTCTCGGCGGCCGTCATCAAGTACGTAGACACGCAGTTTGTCTCGCGGCCAATCAATGGACTGCGCCGCAAAAATGGTCAGTTTGACGATGCTCAGCGCTTCGTTGTACGAAGGGATAAACACATCCACAGTCGGCCACTGACTGGAATCGCTCGGCATGATCACAGGCTTGCGGTGCAGCGGCCAGGCGGTCTGCACATAACCCAGCACGATGACGATCAGCGTGTAGAACTCGGCGACGATCAGCCCGTAGCCCAGCAGGCTGTCCAGCCAGTTATCGAAATCAAGAGTCGAGGTCAGCCGCCAGTACATGTACCGAAACGACGCCAGCAACGACAGCGTCACCAGCGCCAGCACCGAAATGCGCCCCGGCATCTTGCGAATCACCAGCATCGCGGCAAAACAGGCCAAGGCAAAAAAGCACTGCGCGTAGAGGTCCAGAGGCACGGTGACGACCAGCGCCATCAGCAGCAGGCCGACAACAATGGCCACGGTTTTCAGTGCGCGGCGCAGGGTTCTGGACTGCTGGCCGAACCTTGCCGACAAAGCATTCAGCCACAGCGATGAGCGCGTCCGGGGTGGGGACGCGTCGAGCGACAGGTTAGTCATGACAATCGGGTCTCTTCTACGTCCTGAGTCAGCAGTTTGGTGATCAGCAAGTGACTCAGCACGCGCAGGTCCTGAGTGCCTGGGGAGGCGCTCGGAACCTGTACCGCGTTGTGTCCGTAAGCCAGCGCTTCTGCGAGCGCGTTATCCTTGTGCACGATGCCCAGCAAACGCCCGCCAAGACGCTTTGCCATGACATCGCGCATGTCGCGACTGAACGTGCGCGATGCATCGAACTGATTGATGACGTAATGACAGACCGGCGGCTGCGGACCGGCCAGCACAGGCTCAAGCCAGCCCTGCATCTGGTCCAGCGTCAGGTAGCACGCCGCATCGGCGGTGAGCACGACCAGCACTTGGCTGGCGGCATTCAGTGCCTGTTCCAGCATGAGCAAATCACCACACGGCACGTCGAGAACCACCACGTCGCGCGCACTCAATTGCATGCGCGCAATCTGGCGAACCAGCCAGTGCGCGTCACTTTCCTGAAAACGCTCCAGAGAACGACGCTCGTCAAGCTGCAGCGCGCCATACGCCAGCAGCTGCGTGTCAGCAGACCCGCTCAGTAACAGGGCCCGCCAGTTCTCGCCGCTCAGGCTGGCACCACCGAGGCCTGCCACATCCGGGCTGGCGTTGAGATGGTGCTGCAAGGCGTTTTGCGGGTCGAGGTCGATGGCCAGCGTCTGCCCGCCTGGCACTTTGACCAGGCTGGTCAGCGCCGCGCTCAAGGTGCTTTTACCCACCCCGCCTTTGGCTGACACCACCGCGATGACGTGTGCCGGGGTTCTGGAAAGTTGGCCTTTGCCCATCGACTGAGCCAGTGCCTCGTTGTTACGCGCCTGCGCCTCGGCCTGCCGCGCCTGAGCAGCCTCGGCGAGCAGTTTCGCCAATGTGTCAGCGGCTATGCGCCTGGTTTTATCGGGCGCTATCAAATCAGGTGCAGTCGAGTTGTTTTGCGCCGGCAGCGTTGAACAAGGTTGCTCAAGAGACGGCTGAGAGGTCGCGCGCTGCAGTGCAGCAGACGGGGTTCTGGAAACAGACGATTCCTGATAATCCAGGCTGTTGTCTATCTCCAGATAACCGTCAGAGCTCGCGCCGAAACGTTGAAACAGATTGGCCACATCGTCAGCACGACTCATTCTGTACGACCTCAAATGGGGCCGCCAAGCACACCCCCTGTGGAAAAGCGTTAATACTAATGTGTAATATCACTGTGACAGTGTCAGGAAACCGATATATGACGTCCACAATTTACCGATGAGCGGTAAATCACTCGTTTTTCGACATTTTATTGGCGTTAGAAAATTGTGGATCTGGACACAATCGGCGGCAAACGGGGCTGAATCGAGGTTTTTTCGCACCAGCAGCTATATATCCAGTGGATCGGATATATAGCCGCTAATGGGAAGGATCGAATTAAATCAGTGGCCAGCGGGCGCAGATACTGCATCGACAGTCTGCGGCAACGCCATACCCTTGGGCCACAGCAACCAGATATTGCCTTTCTGTTTCATGTCACCTGCCAGCTTCCCGGCCTCATCGCCAGAGCCCCAGAACAGATCAGCGCGCACTTCACCGGCAATCGCACCGCCCGTGTCCTGCGCCGCGACCGGACGCACCACGCTGCTTCCATCCGGCCGTGTGGTGGAGAGCCAGAGCAGACTACCCAGAGGAATCACCTTGCGATCGATGGCTACGCTGTAGCCCGGTGTCAGCGGCACGTTGAGCGAGCCGCGCGGGCCTTCATTGCTGTCGGGGTTACGGGCAAAAAACACATAGCTGGGGTTGCTGGCCAGCAACTCGCTGACCCGCTCCGGATGCGCTTTGGCCCAGGCTGCGATGCTGCCCATGGTTACGTCTTCCTTCTTCAACTGGCCCTGCTCCACCAGCCAGCGACCAATCGCGCGATAAGGGCGGCCGTTCTGATCGGCATAGCCCAGACGCAGCTGCGAGCCATCCTCCAGACTCACCCGCCCGGAGCCCTGAATCTGCAGGAACTGCACATCCATCGGGTCGGTCAGCCAGGCAATCACCGGCGCATTCAACCCCTGCGCGTTGATCGTCGCGGCATCGTCGTAAGGCTTGAGCACCCGCCCCTCAAGCCGACCGCGCAAGCGCTTGCCCTTGAGTTCGGGATAAATGCTGTCCAGATTGACCACGATCAGATCGTCCGGAATGCCGTAAACCGGCACGTTAGCCGTGGCGGTCTGAGTCAGGCTGCCAGGGTAGACAGGCTCGTAATAACCGGTGATCAGGCCATCGGCACTGCCGCCATCAGCGCGCAGGCTGTAGACCTGCAACTGGCTCTGCAAAAACGTACGGATCTGCGCCGCATCCGGAGCCGCCACAAGGCTGCCCGCCGCCGCACAGGTCGGTCCCCACACGGCATCAGCCTTCAGACGAACACACGCACTGCGCCATGAGGCAAACCCGGCTTGCAAGTCGGCGTCCGACACGGCTGGCAGCGCGTCCCAACCAGCCTGGCTATAAGTGGTGTGTGGCGGTGCAGGCGGCGTCACCGGCTTATCGGACTTGTCACACGCGGTCAGCAGGGCAGCCAGCGGCAAAGCCAGCGCCAGCCCCCGAAACCATGGCTTGAAAGAGAGCATCATCAGCAGCAATCCTTTTACAGCCCACAGCAGGCTGGAGGGTAAAAGGCGTCATTGTGGCTGAAGCGGGCAGAGGGGCCTAGTGGGGAGCTTCATTCATCACCAAAGCCGGGCATATTGATATCAAGAGCGGGTTTATTGAAGGCCGCTCCTGCCACCCCATTCAGAGCACTTCAGTAGACTGCCGCCATACTGAAAGCATCTATGTATTCACCATCCCGATAGGCAAATTTCAGGTGCGTCCCCTCTATGACAAAGCCATTCTTTTTATAAAGCGCAATAGCAGGCTCGTTATCAACGAAGACGGTAAGCTCCAGGCGTTTTACATTCATCCATCGGCAGGCGGTTGCAGACAGCTCTTTCAATAATTCGTCGCCAATGCCCTGGCGATGATGACCGTCTGCGACCCCCATCCAGAAATCAGCTACGTGCTGCCTTCGTCCCTGAAAGCGATAGAGCATGGCGCACCCGACAACGATGCCATCGCGCTCGGCAACCAGGGAAAGGCCTGAAGCGCTGCGACCTTCAACAAGTTTTTTTATGTCGCTGATTGACTGGTATGGCATCCGAAGCGTCCACCAACGGAACACCGGCTGTTCAAAAATCTGAGCCAGCGAAGACCAGTCACTGTCTGCCATCGCACGAACGATCAAACTCATTTCAGACTCCTTGCCAGACCTGTTCCGTCCGGACCCAGACGCATTCTGATTGTCGATACAACCCGCCATGCTTAACGCCCGGCGTCGCCCTTCCGGCTGCCCCTCTGTTTACTGTCAAGGCCGGCCCGGATGCGGTTCCGGATAGTCGCGGTTGATGTCGATTGGTTTGGCATACGGCCCATCCCATAGCTGCTCATGCAGAGCGCCGATGCGCTTGGCCATTGTGCTGTCGTGCATCACCACTTCCAGGTTGCGCGAGTTGTCGAGATAACCGCCGAGCCAGTTGCTGGTGCCAACCCATGCGACCTGATCATCAATGTCCATGGTCTTGCTGTGGATCACGCGGGCATACGGGATGAAACCCTCGGCGGCTACGGGCAGCGTGACGATGCGCACCTGCACGTTGGGCACCAGGGCCAGACTCTTCAAATAGGCAACTTCGGGCATGCCTGTGTTCCAGTCCGACACTATGAGCTTGATCGAAACGCCACGAGCGGCGGCGCTACGTATGGCGTTATCGATGACCGCATAGTAAGGCCGGGTTTTGTCAGGCCCGTAGGACAAGGGCGCGTAATCCAGTAACTGGACGCGAACCTCGCGGCTGGCTTGCGCCAGCAAACGCGGCAGCTCGGTCTGGGAGTCGAGTACGCCGGGCGGGTTATAGCGCTGCGGACTGGCGACCAGATAGTTGCCAGCGGGCAAAGCGTTCTTGTTCGAGTGTGGCACCGGAATCGGTTTGCCTTCGGCGATGGCGGCCTGGGCTAGCCAGTCCTGATCGAACACGGCCTGCGTCTGGCGCACGACATTCGGCTCGTCGATGCGCAGGCCGGTTTCATGGATGTGCTCCAGTGAGCGCCAATCGAAATTCTGACTGCCTATGAACGCCTACCGGCCATCCACGACGATGAATTTGGCGTGAATGATGCCGCTGCCCGTGAGCTTGGCGTATGGCAGTACGCGCAAGGTGAGGTTGGGTATCGCCCGCAACCGCTCAAGGGTCTGCGGATCGGACATTTTCAGGCCTTTTTCCTCCAGCAGAAAACGGATTTTCACCCCGCGCTGCCCCGCTGCAGTCAGGCTTTCA
Organism: Pseudomonas amygdali; assembly: GCF_002699855.1. GTDB lineage: Bacteria > Pseudomonadota > Gammaproteobacteria > Pseudomonadales > Pseudomonadaceae > Aquipseudomonas > Aquipseudomonas amygdali. The sequence goes on from NZ_LKBW01000190.1 coordinate 16,425, forward strand.
AGCACCTTGTCCATCACCGAACCGGCATGGTCTGCGGCATAGAACTGCTCGATATCGATACCCTTGCGGGCTCCATCGAACAGTTCACGCCAGACCTCGCCGGGCGCTCGCAGGTCAGGCGTCTGCAGGTCGGTTCCGAGCGGAACGGTGTGTACCAGCTCGAAACCTGGAATAGCGAAGTCGGCCTGCGCAAACGAACTCGTCAGCAGTAACGCTGCGATCACGACGCGGGAACGCGTAAGTACCCTACGGCCTGGAAGATCAAAGAACATGCGGGCCTCATCGCCGGACGCAGGCAGGAAGGCGCATGCCAAGGGCACACGTCGGCAGGTTGATCAGGCAGTGCGGTATTTCGGTTGGACCGGGGCAGCCGAATGCTCGGTTTCATCCTGCACCCGTGCGCCGCTGGAAGCGCGGATCAACAGGATCTTGAGTTGATCGTTGATGCGTTCCAGGCTGTCCTGAAAGTAGTTATGAAAGACCACGCAGAACAAGGCGATGGCAATACCCAGCCCGGTCGCGAACAGCGCCGTGCCGATACCGGCAGAAATCTGCCCGGGATCGGACACCCCGGCACTGGCCAGCGCCTTGAACGTGTCGATGATGCCCAGAATGGTGCCCAGCAACCCCAACAGAGGTGCAGCGGTAGTGATGGTCTCGATCAGCCAGAGGCTGTGGGCCAGCGGCGCGCGAGTGCTCAGGTACTGGGTTTCGATGACATCATCCAGATCCCTGCGCGAGCCCTGAGCATTTTTTTGCGCAAGCACCGGCAGGACCATGCTCAGCGGCAAACCGGCCCGGCGTGTCAGCGCCTCCGGCAGATCCTTTTCACTGTGCACCGAAGCACTGAGTGCCGTTTGCAGCGCCCGTGCCTGACGGCGTACATAAGCAAAGTAGATACCCCGTTCGATCGCGACAAAGATCGCTACCGCGATGGCGGCGTACATCAAATAGAAGGTGATGTCGTGAAGCTGATTCATGTCCATGGCACAGACCTCTGGTCAATGAAGATTAGAAATTGGCTTCAAGAGAAACGGTAACGGTACGCTCGACGCCGACGATGTACGCCGGGTCGCCATCGCGGAAGCCGCTGTATGTACCTGCGTTGGTCTTGGTGGTGTACACGCCGTCCAGGTACTCCTTGTCGAACAGGTTGTCGACGTTCAGACGCAAGGTGGCATCCTTGACGATTTTCTTGTCCACCGGCAGATAGATGCCCGCGCCCAGATTGAAGATGGTGCGCCCCGGAATGCTTTCGTCGTTGGTCAGGTCGCCATACAGCTCGCTGGTGAACTTGGCTCCGAAGGTGCCGTAATAACTGCCGTCGTCGTAGCCGATGTTGGCGGCCAGCATGTTCTTCGGCACGTTGGCAAACTGCTTGCCGCTGGTAGGCAGCTCGATGGCAGCGCCGTTATTGAAAACGGTCAGGTCATCCTTCTGTTTGGCGCGGGTGTAGGTGTACGAGGTGTAGTAATTGAAATGGTGCGGCAGCAGGCCGCTCCACTCCAGTTCCAGCCCGCTGTTATCGACTGCACCGGCATTGATGTCGGCAAAGTCACCATTGATGTCTCTCGATGACACCTGGCGGTCCTTGAACTGCATGTAGAACAGGGTGGCGGCCAGCGTCATGTCCTGTTCGGTAAAGCGCCAGCCCAGTTCATGGTTCCAGCTGGTCTCCGGCTTGCTGTTGATGGAACCGGTGCCCGGGTCATAAAGGACGTAGTTCTGCGGTATGCGCATGTTGCGCGACAGGCTGTAGAACAACTGGTCAGGCTCATCCAGCTGATACTTGAGGCCTACGTTCGGCAGCAGCTTGTTGTAGGTCTGGTCACGTTTTTCCGGCCGCTCGGTAAGGCTGCCGTGGTTATTGCCTTCACGCTCGACATTCATGTAGGCCAGGCCGCCGATCAGCGTCCAGTCCGGGGCGAAATACCAGGTGTCCTGAGCCCATACTTTTTGTGCAGGCGTCACGGTATAGCGATCACGGCCCTGGATCTCATTGCCGTTGGCATCGACCATGTAATCCGAGTCTGGCCAGATGCTTTCCGGCTTGCCGTTGCTCTTCAGGCGAATGAAAGGCTGAGTCTGCAACTGACGCGCGCGCTCATACCAGTAGCCGACTTGCACGCTGTGCTCGTCGTTGACATCCCAATTGAGCTTGGTGGTGATCCCCGGACGCCAGGTCTGGGTGCGCGAAGGTCGGTAATACACGCCGGTGGTCGATGAGCCATCAGCGTTATAAGCGGCAGCCGTCGGCAAGTTGCTCAGGTCGAATACACCGTTCTGATTCGAGCCGCGGTTGAGCGCATAGGAGGAACTGTTTACTCCGCTGCCGTTACCCCAGAAGTAATAGGGGATGACTGAAAGCGCCAGATTGTCGGCCAGTTTGAATTGGGTATTGAGCACGGCGGTGAACGTCTGGAACGGGTTTTGCGCCAGTTCGTAATAACTGGACAGCTTGCCGTTGCTGCCCAGCGCGGGAGTCGAAGGATAGGGGTCAAACTTGCGCCCGTTCTGCTGGAACTGGCTCTTGGTGAGCTGGCTGTAGCTGTTGTTATCCTGCTCGTGGTACTTGAGGATCAGGTTGGCCGTATTGCCCGAGCCCATGTCGAAGAAGCTGTTCCACTCCACCTTGTCAGCGCGCACGGCACCGTCACCGCGCCATTTCTGGCCTTCGGTGTGAGACATCGACAGCCAGTTGCTCAGCCCGTTGATTTCACCGGTATTGAGCCGCGCAAAGGTCTTGTAAGTACCGTTGCTGCCTGCACTTTGTTTGACGAATGCGCCGGTTTCCTTGGTGGGCCGAATGGTGACAATACCGATGTTGCCACCGCTGGAACCGATGTGCGGGCCGTCACTCTCGGCAGAGCCCTGGGTGACGAAGATCTGATCGATGTTTTCCGGGTCGCCCAGCAGGTTGGAATACAGTGCATAGTTGCCAGAGTCGTTGATCGGCATACCGTCTACCGACATGCCGACCTGATCGGAGTTGAGGCCGCGCATGGTAAAGCGAAAGCCCGACAGGCCGGTGGCATCTTCACTGGAGATATTCAGGCCCGGCGTGTACTTGAGTTTATCGATCGCGTTACCTGTTGCGGTCTGCTTGTCGAGCGCCTCCTTGGTCACCGTGGAGCGCGCCTTGATGCTCTCCTCCTGAACCATGTAGCCACCGCCAACCGTCGCCTTCCCTTGTACGCCAATGGTGCCGACGTCACTGGCACTCGAATCAGCCATGGCCATGCCGTGGCTCATGCCAGCGGCGACCAACGCAAGGTGAATTCTGGAAAGCTTCATCACTCTGTTCCTTGTCAGTGCTATTGCACGCTGTAGTTGAAGGTGGCGGTGAAGCGCTGTTCGCTACGCCCGCCGAAGGCTTGCTCGGGAAACGGTTTGACTTGCTTGATGCGTCGCAGACTGTTGGCTGCTGCGCGGTTGAGCAGCATGCTGGACGCCTGGGTCTGAATGCCGGAGTCCAGCACTCGCCCCTGGCGATCAACCAATAACCACACCACCACTTCGCCGCTCGGACGCTCCAGTGAGGCCTGGCGTCCGGTCGGGTACTGTTTGTAGCCATCCAGATCGTTACGCAGCCCTTTGAGGTAGCCGCCTTCGAGGCCCTGCGTGTCTACTTTCGGCTGCGCCGGTGGCTGAGGCGGCGCGACGGCAGCGCTGGCCACAGGCTTACTGGGGGCCTGGACCGGCTCGGCGGGCTTTACTAGCGCCGGGGCTGGCTTGGGCACCGGTTCCGGGCGCGGCTTGGGTTCCGGCTTGGGTTCCGGCTTGGGCTTGGGCACGGGCTTGGGGACAGGTTTAGGCATGGGCTTGGGCGGTGGCGGAGCAGGCTCGGCGTCTTCGCTTTCCACCACGGGCGGCGGTGGTGGCGGCTCTTCAGGCTGAACCGGAAGCGGCTCGGTCGGCACCACGGGCTCTGGCGCTGGAGGCTCAGGCTCGATCAACGCCAGCTCCACGGCTGACTGGTCATAAACCGGCTCTACCTTAAGGGCCCGCGTCTGCACCCCCATCACAATCACGATGAGCGCCACCAGCGCTGGCAGGCCTGCGAGCCACTGACGTACACGAAACAGGACATACATGGTCAGGATTTACGCGTGGCAATGGAAACCGAGGTAAAGCCACCCAGACGCAAGGTGTCCATAATCTCGACCAGACGTGCGACCTCAACGCCCTTGTCGCTGTTGACAATAATGGTGGTTTTAGTATCGGGCTTTTCCAGCGCCTTCAAGGCAGGCACCAGAGCCTCGACTGTGGTCGCCTTGCCATCAAGCTGTAATTCGCCGTTGAGGCCCAGGGTCAGGATCGATTTGTTCTGCGGCTTGAGCTGCTGTGAACTGCTGGCGCTCGGCAGCTGGGTTTTCATCCCCAGAGCCGGAATCACGTTCAGGCTGACCAGTACGAAAAAAACCAGCAGGAACATCATCACGTCGATCATCGGGATCAGTTCGATGTGCGCCTTGCGTTTTTTAGGTTCGTCCCACGTTCTCATACCATCCGCCCTTCTTGTCAGAGGCCGAGAATCTAGCAACCGAATATGACCGATCAGTTAGGTTTACATGACTGTTACATGGCCTTTGTAAGCTCTTTTGATGGCACTAAAATGTTTCTCGCAGCCGTCATAAAAACGCCATGGAAACGCGGCAATTCTTGAGTATTGAACTCAACGGAAAATCCGGGATGCGTCTCGATATGCCCAGTATCCGCACCTCACGACTATTGCTCTGCCCGTTGCGAGCCGAGCAGGCCAGCGCCTTGTCGCGACTGGCTGACGACCCCGTGATTGCGAGCATGACGGCCACGGTCCCCTCGCCCTACACCCTGGAGCATGCACAGGCTTTCATTGCCGATGCACCGGAACAATTCGCCGCTGGACGAACATTGAGCCTGGGGGTTCATGCCCAGGAAACCGGAGAGTTGACCGGGGTCGTTTCACTGCGCCTGTCAACCTCGCATCGCAGCGGCAACCTGGGTTACTGGATCGGTGCCGATTACCGAAAGCAGGGCTACACCAGCGAGGCTGTGCAGGGTTTGCTGATGCATGGCTTCACCGTCATGAACCTCAACCGCATCGCCGGTCAGTGCTTTGCCGACAACATGGCCAGCGCCAGGGTGCTGGAGAAGTGCGGACTGTCGTATGAAGGCTGTATGAAAGAAGCATTTTTGAAGAACGGTGTTTTCAAAGACATGTTGCTGTTCGGGCTGTTGCGCTCGCAGTACGAACCAGCAGAGGCCGCGCAATGACTGACTTCAATCCGGATCGCCGACGCATCATTACCGGCGTGGCCGGTGCCACGCTGCTATCGATCCTCAGCCCGTTTGCCCGCAGCGCAGGTGTCGATTATCCGTTCACGCTGGGCGTGGCATCCGGCGACCCGCTGCCTGACGGCTTCGTGATCTGGACACGCCTGACGCCACAGGTGATGACAGCCACGGGCGACGGCGGCCTGAAAAAACCCGTCGAAGTACGCTGGAAAATCGCCAGCGATGCAGCGATGACTCGCGTCGTACGTACGGGGCAAGCGACCGCTCAACCGCGCTTTGCTCATTCAGTACATATTGAAGTGGGCGGTTTGCAGCCTGGACGTCCCTATTGGTATCAGTTCGAAAGTCTGGGCGCGCAAAGCGCCGTGGGTCAGGCCTGCACTGCGCCGCTGGCAACCGCCATGGTCTCGGCACGGTTCGGCTTCGTGTCGTGTTCACATTGGGAGGCGGGATATTTCAGCGCCTACAGGCACCTGGCTGCGGAGCGACCTGACATGGTGTTCTTTCTCGGCGACTACATCTATGAAATGAACGTTTCTCCCACAAACATACAGTTCCCGCGCCGCCATGCCACCTCAGACCCGATGGACCTGGCGGGCTATCGCAACCGATACGCGCAGTACAAGACCGACCCGGACCTGCAAGCGCTGCATGCCTGCGCGCCGAGCGTCGCCACCTGGGATGATCACGAAGTACAGAATGACTACGCCGCGCAGTGGTCCCAGGACCCGAACGTTCCTGTGGACAGCTTTCTACGTCGCAGAGCCGCCGCTTATCAGGCGTTTTACGAGCACATGCCCTTGCGCGCGAGCAGCCTGCCCAAAGGACCGGACATGCGTATTTACCGGAACCTGGACTATGGCCGCCTGGCACGTTTCCATGTACTCGACGGTCGGCAGTATCGTTCCGAACAGGCGTGCATCCAGGCCAACGGCAGCCGCCGAGGCTACGTAGCGCCCAGAGACTGTCCGGATCTGAGTGATCCGAAACGCACCATGCTCGGCTGGGAACAGGAGGCCTGGCTGGACCGCAGCTTCGCTGAGTCCCCCGGACAATGGAATGTCATTGCCCAGGACTTGCTGGTCGCTCCGCTGGAACAGCGCAATCTCAAAACGCAAGCGCTCGGCCACTGGACCGACGGCTGGGACGGCTACGCGGCGACCCGCGAGCGCATACTGGCATCCCTGCAACGCCAGCAGACCCGCAACCCGGTGTTCTGGGGTGGCGATATCCATTCGTTCTGGACCACCGACCTGCACGCCGATGCGGGCAATCCGGACTCAGCCGTCGTCGCCACTGAATTCGTCGGCACCTCGGTGACATCCAGCGGACCGCCATTCGACGCCTTCAACAGCATTCTGGGGCTCAACCCCCATGTGAAGTTCTTTGACAGCCGCCAGCGTGGCTACGTGGCGGTGGACCTCAGCGAGCAGCAGATGCTGACCCGCTTCCAGGTGGTGTCGGATGTGCTCGACCCCGCTGCCAGTGTGTCGACGCTCAAACGCTTTGCGGTGGAGGCTGGCAAGGCCGGGGCGGTTTCTGGGTAGGCGATTCGTAGGGAGGGCAGCACTTGGGACAGTATTGTCCACTGTGAAGAGACAGTAAAACGCGCGTCAGGCGCTTTTTCCCTTTCCGGTGAGCTACTAATCTGAACCCACGTTGAACGCCACACCTCACCTACCCAAACGAAAGGACTTGACCATGAAAAACGCCCCTTACAGCCGCCTGAACAAAGATGACGCCATCGTGCTGCTGATCGATCATCAGACAGGCCTGATCTCGCTGGTACAGGACTTCTCGCCGAACGAGTTCAAGAATAACGTCCTGGCCCTGGCTGACCTGGCCCGCTTCTTCGAACTGCCGACCATCCTCACCACCAGTTTCGAACAAGGCCCCAACGGCCCGCTGGTGCCGGAACTCAAGGCCATGTTCCCCGATGCGCCATACATCGCCCGTCCAGGCCAGATCAACGCCTGGGACAACGAAGATTTTGTAAAGGCGATCAAGGCGACCGGCCGCAAGCAGTTGATCATCGCCGGGGTAGTGACTGACGTGTGCGTGACCTTTCCGACCCTGTCGGCACTGGCTGAAGGCTTTGAAGTTTTCGTGGTCACCGATGCATCCGGCACCTTCAACACCACTGTCCAGCAAGCCGCCTGGTCGCGTATGACCCAGGCAGGTGCGCAGTTGATGAACTGGTTCTCGGTGGCCTGTGAGCTGCAAGGTGACTGGCGCAACGATATCGAAGGGCTGGGCAACCTGCTGTCCGAGCGGATCCCGAACTACCGTAACCTGATGAACAGTTATTCGGCACTGACTGCCCGGTAGAGGCCCTGCGTCAAATCAACTCCCACGTATCATTGGCCTGCCTGCAGAATGTGTTCTCCTGCTTTTCAGTGGTGCCACCGTTGACTTCCAGGCTTACAGAAAGCGGTCGACAAGTAGTCTCGGCCGCTGTTTTGCCAGAGGGCAAGGAAGAGATTGAGCCCAGATCGAATGCTTCAGTCTCTTTGCTGGCCGACACATTCATATCATCGAACCTGACTGCAGCAAGCCTCTTTCTGGTATCGGCATCGGACTGCGTCATCACGTAGTCCTTGTGCACGTAGCCCACGGTCACGCCCTTGCGCCCCACCAGAATCCAGTCACCGGTAGAACCCACGGCAGTGAATTGCGTATTGCCCGGCAGGCTGCCCACCTTGTCAGCGTTCATGTTCGGTGCAGAGCGCACGTTGAGGGTAGACCGGGTGATATAGGGTTGATTGATAAGCTTCATCGACGGCACGCCCTGAATGTTGGGCGTGCGTTTGACATCGATGGTCCGGACCGCCTTGAACTCCGGGCCTGGCGTGATCCGGGCGCTTGCATTGGAGTGATCGGAACGCCAGATGGCCGTGGGCTGCGCTACAGGAGTTGCGGGCTGACTCAGAACTTCCTGAGTGCGCAGCGCCAGTGCCTGTTTATCCCTGTCGTCGAGCAACTGACCGATGCGGTTACCAATATAGCCGCCGATGCCTGCAACGATCAGCGCGGCTGCGATCTGACCGTTACCCTTGCCCATCGTTGCACCGACCGCCAGACCGGCGATACCGCCGATCACAGTACCCGCCTGTTCCTTGCTGATGCCCATCTGCGCGCATCCGGTGACTGAGGTGGCGATGCTTACCGCCAGAATTGATGCAACGAATTTCTTGCGCACGGGGCTTGCTCCCTTTTGAAACGTTTCACTCGGCGTTGAGCAGAGGTCTGGTCAAGTTGTACAACATGGCTTCTGCAGACATCGCCCAATGAAAGACACCGGCCATGAGGGTCGGGCCGGCCTCGATGTCCTTGAACGCAGTGCGATAGCCTGGCGATTGAATGATTGCGTTGCCGGCGAGCAATGGAACCATCACGATCAGGGCCACCGCTGCCGCTCTGACGGCGACAAGCCTCTTCTGTATGAACGCGCGCTGCTCGACGGTCGACAACAACAACCCGACGATATTGAGCGCGCCCATGAAAAGACCACTCAGCAACGACCAGGGTACGAACCACATGTTTTTGAGGACGCTCAGGCTCTGTGCGCCATGCACATCAGTGCGCGCAACGTCGCTGGCCATGTTGCTGGCGATGCCATTGAGGTACGTGTTGAACTGATTGGGCGTGACAAGCAGGTCCATTCCTTCCACGTAGAGCGGGCCCAGGACCTGACGCGCCATGCCGCGCACCTGCGCAGTGTTGGCCATCGCCTGACGGGTACGCAGGCCTGAAGGCATCGCCAACGCGTAGTCTTCGGCGCTCGGCGGGTCCTGTTGCAGGGCTGCGTTCGGGAGGGCAAGCGGTTTGCGTTTATTGCCCGCTACGCCAGAGCGCCGCAAGGCTTCTACCTTTGCGTATTCACGGGCGATATCGTCAAAGACCGGGATGACTTCCGCTTGCAGCCGGCTGTAGAGCCTATCGGCGTTGCGTCGGGTATAGCCCTTGAAGACGGTTTGGGCGAAGCCCTGAAAATTGTGGCCAATCTGCTCGACGTACGAGCCCTGAACACTCATGAGTACGCCAAGATTGGCGATGAAGGCCTTGCCCTCGCCCTTGTCGCGATATTCCTGATAGGGAATGCCGGGTATCTGCACCGAATCGTAGAGCAGGCCTTTTTTCGTCACGTAGGCGTAAAGGCTGTAAACCCGCAGATCGGCCGGAAACGCTTCAGCAATCGCGTCCGGGACCACACCCTGAACCCACCAGGTCAACGGGGCCAGTACCACGGTACTGAGCAGGATGGAGCGCATGAGATGCTGCTGATGTCCCCATTTCCCATGAGCCCAGATACACAGGCGCCAGGCCGCCAGGCACACGCTCACTGCGGCAAGGCTCTGCCCGTATATTTCCAGCGCCTGCAGGTTTTTGAGGGGAATATCGGCGCCAGCCTTGTTCAACAACTCTGCGTTGAACAGCAAGCCACCGATCAGGCAAAGGGCATTGAGAACGGTAAGTACAGCAAGCAGCATCCAACCAATCCTTGTCAGAGTGGAACCAGTGATTCACAACACTTGAGTGCGAAGGTGATCACTGACCAACTGCGGCGCATTCTGCCTGCAGTCCAAAAATGATGCCAGAGCTATCAGGTGTTGCCGGTCGTCCGTGCCCTGCAACACCTGAAATACCGACAGTGACGTCAGCTGCTACTTCAACTGATTGGCAAACCGACCCACTGCGCCTACCACCTGTTTGGCCCCCTCCTGAATCTCGACGATCACCGCGCCCGCCTCGTTGGCCAGCAAAAGACCCTGTTCCGCCTGAGTGCGGCTGTTGGCCATGCCGCGTACCGCCTCATCGGCCAGCGACTGGTTTTGCTGCACGACGCTGACGATCTCTTCGGTCGCGGCGCTGGTGCGGCCGGCCAGTTGGCGGACTTCATCGGCGACCACGGCAAAGCCCCTGCCCTGCTCACCGGCGCGCGCGGCCTCGATGGCGGCATTGAGCGCCAGCAGGTTGGTCTGCTGGGCGATGCCGCCGATGGTCTGCACGATGGAGCTGATCAACAGGGACTGCTTGCCCAGTGCTTCGATGCCCGACGATGCCGACTGCATCTCTTCGGATATCTTGCGCATGGTCTGCACAGTGTTCTGCACCACATCCGCGCCGCGCTGGGCGCTGACGTCGGTCTGCTGGGAGATTTCAAACGCCACGCTGGCCGCCTGGCTGACTTCATCTTCGCGGGCGACCTGATCGGTCACCAGCGTGGCGAACTTGACGACCTTGTAGAGTTTGCCCTGAGCATCATGAACCGGGTTGTAAGTAGCCTCCAGCCAGACCTCACGCCCGCTGCTGTCGATACGTTTGAAGCGCCCTGCGACGAACTCGCCGCGGTTGAGCATCGCCCAGAACTCCCGGTACGGTGCCAGTGAAGTTTCAGCCGGATCACAGAACATGCTGTGGTGCTTGCCCTTGATCTGCGCCAGGCTGTAACCCATGCCACGCAGAAACTGATCATTGGCCGTGAGCACGTGGCCGCCAAGATCGAACTCGATCACGGCGGTAGAGCGCAGCAATGCCTGAATGAACGCAGAGTTCTCGGCAGCGGTCTCGACGGTCTGGGTGATGTCCGACCCGTAGCATTGCAAGGTCACCAGTTTGCCCTGGTCATCCAAAACCGGCTGCCACATAGCACGAATCCACACCAGACTGCCGTTGGCATGCAGAAAACGGTAGTTGTCGATCACCGACTCACCTTTCTGCACCGCCAGCTTGAGGTTACGGTAGCAATCGAGCTGTTTGACGTAGGACGGCACCATCTGGTCCAGATCCTTGCCCAGCAACTGGTCGGCAGAATAACCAAGCGCCCTTAAGAAGTTGTCATTGGCATGGACGATACGGTTGTTGGCGTCCAGACTCAGCGACACCATACGCGCGTCCATCCCTTTCTGCATTTGCCGATACATCGATAACTCGGCGTGTTGTGCCTGTAATTCCTTTTTCAAGCGAGTGTTGAACATGACGGCACCAGTAGTGGGTTGTACGTATGTATCGGCCTAAGCGTAGACGGGATTAAGGCGTTTCGTCTGATGATGGCAGATTGAATTGATGTGGGTTGCCCGCATAACCGGGGCCTGCAATTGCGGAACCTTGAATGGGCAGGCTGATAACGAATGTGCAAGGCGAAACAAAATGCAGGAGCCATAGGTCACAACGGGTTGACCAGCTATTGCCTGCTAGACTCACTTACTTGCAGCAACGCCATTAAGGACCCTCAATGATGCGACGCATTCTGATCACCGGTGCAAACGGTTTTGTCGGGCAGATGCTGTGCCGTAAGCTGCAGCACGCCGGGCACCATATTGTTGCATTGGTGAGCCCTGACTCTCCCCGCTCCGCTTATGCTGCCGAATCGCTGCATTGTGACATTCGCGACGCCGCTGGCCTTGAGCAAGTGGTGTCTCAGGCAAATCCCACTCACGTTGTGCATTTGGCGGCTATTACGCATGTGCCTACCAGTTTCCAAGACCCTCTGGCCACCTGGCAAACCAACGTCATGGGCAGCGTGAACCTTCTACAGGCATTGCAACGCAAGGCCCCTCAGGCATTTGTGTTGTTTGTCAGCTCATCGGAAGTCTACGGCGAGGCATTCAAGCAGGGTATTGCGCTCGACGAAAACAGTGTCTGCAAACCCATGAATCCCTATGCCGCCAGCAAACTTGCCGCCGAAGCGGCCTTTCATGAGTACTTTCGTCGTGGCCAGAACGGTATTGTCGTACGTCCGTTCAATCACATTGGTGCCAGGCAATCGGCTGATTTCGCGACCGCGTCATTTGCTCGTCAGATCGCCTTGATAGAAGCAGGCAAGCAAGCACCACAGTTGAAAGTCGGCAACTTGCAAGCGGCGCGAGACTTTCTCGATGTGCGTGATGTGTGCAATGCCTACGTCGCCCTGCTGGACATGGCCACCAGGCAGGAAGCCTATCCTCAATGCCTGAATATCTGCAGCGGCGAGCCCGTCCGTATCGAGGCAATACTGAGTCAGCTCATGGCACTGAGCTCAGAGAGGATCGATGTGATAAACGATCCCGAACGAATGCGGTTATCTGACATCCCCTGCGCGTTCGGTGATAACTCCGCTATCCAGAAAGTCACTGGCTGGACGCCCACCACAACGCTGCAGTCTACACTCACGACACTGCTGAATTACTGGCGCGATGAGATAGCTGCAACGGCTTGAGCTACCGGTTTTATGCGTGAGGGGCGTTGCGATCAACAACGCCTGAAACACCCACCCTACACCTACTAGAGTATGAAAGAGGGACGCTTAAAACGATGTTCCCTGCTGGTTACGCTTCAGATCGGCATCCACCATCAACCGGCATAGCTGCTCGAGACTAGTGTTCGCTTCCCAGCCAAGCACCTTCCTGGCTTTTTCGGGGTTGCCGATAAGCAGCTCCACTTCAGAGGGGCGATAGAATCTTGGGTTGACTTGAACAAGGGCTTTGCCCGTGGCCGCATCAATGCCCTGTTCGTTCTCTGCGCTACCTTTCCACTCCAGGTCAATATCGACAGCCTTGAAGGCCATTGCCACAAAGTCTCGAACGGTTTCGGATCGATGGGTGGCCAGTACGAATGAGTCGGGCTCATCAGCTTGCAGCATGCACCACATGCCTTCGACATACTCCTTGGCAAAACCCCAGTCAAGTCTGGCATCCAGATTGCCTAATTCCAGAAGTTGTGACATACCCAGTGAAATACGTGCGGCAGAATCGGTAATTTTGCGGGTGACAAACTCTTTTCCCCGCAGAGGAGACTCGTGATTGAACAGAATGCCGCTGGCACCGAAGATCCCATACGACTCCCGATAGTTGATCGTCATCCAGTGCGCGTAAAGCTTGGCCACACCATAAGGACTGCGAGGATAGAACGAGGTGCTTTCGACCTGTGGGACTTCTTGCACCTTGCCGAACATTTCAGAAGTGGACGCCTGATAAAAGCGTATTTTCGGGTTCACTATGCGTATCGCTTCAAGCAGGTTGACTGCGCCCAGGCCGGTAATTTCAGCAGTCGTTATCGGCTGGTCGAAGGAAACACCAACAAAGCTCTGCGCCGCCAGGTTGTAAATCTGGGTGGGCTCGGCTTTTTGCAGCAAGCGAATACTGGCACTCAAGTCAGTCAGGTCGTGTTCAACAAGGTGCAAATTCGGATGGCTGGCCACGCCAAGTTCTTCAAGACGCCAGAAGTTGACCGAGCTGGTACGGCGGTAGGTGCCGTAAACCGTATAACCTTTTTCCAGCAGCAACTGAGTCAGGTAAGCGCCATCCTGGCCAGTGATACCCGTGATAATTACAGATTCTCTAGGTGCATTCATAAATAGGGGATTCCGGTCCGGGCTGACGCGACTTCATTTATTACGCCGAGGTGCATTCATGACGCTCGGCACGCTCGCTTCGAAGGCAACCCACAGCGCTTGAGTCGAAGCATATGATCACTATAGATGCGGAATCTGATGTGCAAGCAGTCATTTTCAGTAAGTTATGTTTGCGAGCTGCTCCGAACAAATATCAGAACAGGATAAGTAGGCCGTGCGGTTTACCACTCTCACCGTGCGGTTACCCTAGCGCAGATGACCAAAAGGAGAACAGCAGTCGTCCTGACGCCTTGCCGGAAAGTCGACAGGAACCGCCGGTCGCCTTCAAGACCCACACACCACACACTAATAGCACTAAGACATCATTCGTGATGTCCTAATGTCTCTCGATGTTAATGTACCGGTGTCACATGCTCGTTTCCGCCCTTGAACGCCCCAATCCTGAAGATGCACAACTCCTTGCGGAGGTAGAGCAGACGATTACTTCAGGTGTGGGTGCGTTGCGCTTCAGCCGTGTGCTTGAGCGACGCTACCAGGCGGAAACCAGGCCACAGCGGCGCGAATTTCTGACGGCGGTGGGGATTGGTGGCAGCCTGATCTACAACCTGTTTCTGATCAGTGACTGGTTGATTCTGCGGGATGTATTTGTCTATGTGGCGCTGGGGCGTCTGTGCCTGATCACGCCGATGTTTATTGTGCTGTTAGTGCTGGCGCAACGCTTTTCCACTCGCTGGGCAATGGAAACGACAGCTGCGACCGCGACGGTACTGTGCTCGCTCATGCCCATGCCCATGCCCATGCCCATGCCCATGCTGGTGATGATTCACAGCCAGAGCCCGTATCAAATCTTTTATCAACTGGGCATGCTGTTGATCATGGCCTATTGCACCATGATCCAGCAATTGCCCCTGCGCCATGCAGCCGCCGCGATGTCATGCATGCTGATCATCCAGTTGGTGACAACCTACATTGCCAATTTCGCGGACTTTGTGATCTGGCAGGCCAATGCAGTGCTGTTCGTCTCCACGGTAGCGCTGCTGTTAATGGCTTCGTATTTTCTGGAGCGCGCCAGCCGCATGAGCTATCTGTTCGCGCTTCGCGGACGCCTGCTGCAAGTGCAGTTGATGGAGTTCGCACGCACCGATGGTTTGACCCGCCTGTTCAATCGACGCTATCAGGACGAAGTGATGACCTCGGTTTGGGAAAGCGCGCGTAAAACACCGGCGGACGTGGCCATCATCCTGCTGGACATCGATCACTTCAAATCCTACAACGACAACTATGGACACCCACAAGGCGATACCTGCCTCAAGTTGCTCTGTCAGAAAATCCAGCAAAGCGCGCATGAAAATGGAGCCGTGGCGTTTCGTTTTGGCGGTGAAGAGGTTCTGGTTCTGATGAATGGCGATGCCGGACAGGCCAGAGAAATGGCCGACGCCCTGCAGGCCGCTGTCGCGGCGCTCAAGTTGCCGCACCCGGTGCTGGGCGAAAGCGCGTTCGTTACTGTAAGCCTGGGGGTAGCGTGTGCAACCGCGCCGCAGACCACTGCCGACCACCTGATCAGCGCTGCTGACAATGCCCTCTACGCCGCCAAGCGCGCCGGACGTAACTGTGTTTGCTTTGCGTGAAATGACGCTTTGCAGGGCCCGGCTTTACCCCACATCCAGGCCGCTTTAAGCTCGTCGCGCAAACCAAGGCCAGGAGCCAGCGCATGAGCGTTCACATTGATGTCAATAACAACCCTACAGAAGAAGATCGCCTGGCGATTCTGGAACCACTGAAGCGCTTTAACGCCGAGCAAGCGGGTGACGGCAAGTCAGAGAAAGTGGCGATGTTCATTCGCGATGATCAGACCCGGGAAATTCTCGGTGGCCTGCACGCACGCATTCTTTATCAATGGTTGTTCATCGAGTTGCTGGTGGTGCCGGAGCAAACCCGGGGGCAAGGCATGGGCTCGCGTTTGATGCAGATGGCTGAGGATCTTGCGGTCGAGAAAGGCTGTGCAGGGATCTGGCTGGATACCTTCGACTTCCAGGCTCCGGATTTCTATCGCCGCCACGGTTACACCGAGTTCGGGCAGATTGACGACTATCCGCCCGGCAGCAAGCGCTTCTTTTTCCAGAAGCGCCTGCCGGTATCAGCGTCCTGACGCTTGCGTCAGACCTTGAACTTGCCTACCAGGTTGTTGAAGGAAATCGCCAGACGAGACAGCTCCTGACTTGAAGCGCTGGTCTGGTGAGCGCCAGCAGCGGTCTGGGTGGAGAGGTCCTGAATGTTGATCAGGTTGCGATCCACCTCGCGCGCAACGTGCGACTGCTCTTCGGACGCGGTAGCAATCAGCATGTTGCGATCGTTGATTTCGGCAATGCTCTGCGCAATGCGCTCCAGCGACTGGCCGGTGGCCTGAGCCAGGGATTGAGTATTGCTGGCGAGGGTACGGCTGTTACCCATGGCTCGCACAGCCTGATCGGCACTGGCCTGCACGCTGCCTATCATGGTTTCGATTTCACCTGTGGACGCCTGAGTACGAGCGGCAAGCGCACGTACTTCGTCGGCCACCACGGCAAAGCCGCGGCCCTGTTCACCGGCGCGCGCAGCCTCGATGGCGGCGTTGAGGGCCAGCAGGTTGGTCTGTTCGGCGATACCACGAATCACGTCCAGCACCTGACCAATCTCACGAACCCGCCCGGCAAGCTCTTCAACCATTGAGGTGGAGCTGCTGATCTCGGCGCTGACGTTATTGATCGCACTGACCGCATCACGCGCCTGATCACGCCCGGTAGCCGCTTCGGTACTGGTCCGCTTTGAGGCGTCAGAGGTAGACATGGCGTTACGCGCCACTTCTTCGACCGCAGCGGTCATTTCGGTGACCGCCGTGGCAGCCAATTGAATCTCGTCGTTCTGTCGCGTCAGGCCACGGCTGCCTTCTTCGGTAACGGCATTGAGTTCTTCAGCAGCCGAAGCAAGCTGATCGGCAGCGCTGGAGATCTGTCCGATAGTGCTCTTCAGGCTGTTCTGCATATCACTGAGCGCAGTTAGCATCAGGCCTGCTTCATCACGGTGAGTGCTGACGATCGGCTGGGTCAAATCGCCACCGGCAATGCGCTGCGCACTGACAAGGGCAGAGGAAATGGGCGAACTGATCACACGACTGATAAACAGTGCCAAAAGGAAAGCAGCCACGAAGGCAATGCCGATACCCATATACAGATTGAGATTGGCCGATGATTCTGTTTTTCCAGCGGCGATTGCACCTTCGCCTATCTGACGGTTGTTGGAGCCGACTATGATGTTCAGCTCACCCATCACGGTCAGATAGGCCTTGCGAACGTCGCCTTCGACCAGCGCCCTCGCAGCTGCAACGTCTCCGGAAAAGGCAACAGCCGCAGCCCGATCGACCAGCGTCTGATAGACGGGCCAGTCCTTGTCCATCTGATCACCTGCAGCGCGCTCGTCATCTTCAAGCGGTGTCGCACGATAGGTCGCGTAAGCTTTTTCTGCTTCTGCGCGATTGTTTTTCTTGCTGGCGAGAACTTCATCCTTCGCGCTTTGCGACGCATCGCTGGCGGCGACCGAAAGCAAGCGATACAAATCACGATTCTGCTCGACAACATTGATGGTGGCCTCGTTGGTTTTCGACACCGACACCAGGTTGTTGGAGAACGCAAGTTTCAGGTTGCTGGCAAGCTCACCGATCCCCCGGCTGGCAACCATGCCCACCGCGAGGGTGATAACCGCGCAGAGTGCAAATGAGATAAACAGCTTGGTGGAAAGCTTGGCGTTGTAGAACCAGTTCATGGAGAAATCTCTAGTTTTAACAGCTGGCTGAGGCTGGGCTGCGGTGCTCGAGGACCGGCAGCTTCAGGCTCTGTATAAAGCGTCTATCGGCAGCATCAAGCACCACTGAAGTGACATTCATCCGATTGGCCGCCAAGGGCTCAGGGCTAATGGCGCAATGCTTTGAAACAGGCTTAAGGTAACGGCCCAGCGGTGTAACAAGAACTTCCCGCACTGACTGCGTTAGTATTTCCCGCCTACGATCAGTCAGAGCCACGAATCAGGATGCCGTCTTCGCCCGCCGAAAAACGTCCATTACCGTCCATCCTTGCCGGTCCGCTGTTACGCCGCCAGGAAGCCGGCCGCCTGGTACTGTGGCTGGTGGGCTCGCGCCCGCTCAAGCTGATACTGCGTCTGCGTCATGGCGTTGAGAATGCAGCAGATGACTTCAACGACCATTCACTGACCGATCAGCAATGCCAGATCGTCGCAGTAGGTCGCCACGCATTCATTCATCTGATCGACCTGCAACTGGAGGCCGAGCTGCCCCTGGACACCTGGATCGATTACGACCTGTTGGTAGATGGCGAACCGGGCGGTATCGCCGAGTGGGCGCCGCACCTGCTGTACGACGGTGCCCGTTATCCGAATTTCGTAGTGCGCAGCAGCATTGATCAGCTCTTGCATGGCTCGTGTCGCAAGCCACATCACAGCGCGGCCGAGGGTCTGCTCTGCGTGGATCGCCTGTTGGCCGACAACCAGGACCCGTTGCAACGCCCTGCGCTGTTGATGATGAGCGGCGATCAGATCTACGCCGACGATGTCGCCGGGCCGATGCTGCGCGCCATTCATGTGCTGATCGAACGGCTGGGGTTGTTCGATGAGCAACTCGACGGTGCTGTT
This sequence comes from Pseudomonas amygdali, assembly GCF_002699855.1. Classification (GTDB taxonomy): domain Bacteria; phylum Pseudomonadota; class Gammaproteobacteria; order Pseudomonadales; family Pseudomonadaceae; genus Aquipseudomonas; species Aquipseudomonas amygdali. The sequence goes on from NZ_LKBW01000190.1 coordinate 34,714, forward strand.
GTCGACGACAGCACCAGCCTTTATGCGCACCCGGCCAGCTATTACCAGCGTGCCGACCTGCTACCCGCCCTGAAAAGCAACGACACGCTGCGTGAGCGGTTCTTTGGTGGCACCAGCAAGCCGGTATTTACCAGCAGCACTGCGGATAACCATTTGGTCACTCTGGCGGAAGTGGTGGCGATGTACCTGCTGGTCTGGTCACCCACGCCCTGGACCCTGATCGAGCCAGGCAAGCCGCATCTGGAAGCCGACGAAGTCGAGCGTTATGCCAGAGAGCAGCAACTGGTCGAGGATTTCACTGCGGGGCTTGAGGGCGTGGCGCGTGCGATGGCTCACCTGCCGTGCATGATGATTTTTGACGACCATGACATCACCGATGACTGGAACCTGTCGGCAAACTGGGAAGAAACCGCGTACGGCCATCCCTTCTCGAAACGCATCATCGGCAATGCCCTGCTCGCCTATCTGCTCTGCCAGGGCTGGGGTAACAATCCCGACGCACTCAACGACCTGGTCCGGCAGGTACATGAACTGAGTGCAGCGGCTGTGCGCAAGGATAACTGGCTGGACAGCACGGCCCAGGACGCGCTGATCGATCAGTTGCTGAAGTTTCAACAGTGGCATTACGTTCTGCCGACCAGCCCGGCGCTGGTGGTACTGGATACGCGCACCCGACGCTGGCGCAGTGAATCGAATTTCAATCACCCGTCCGGCCTGCTGGACTGGGAAGCGCTCAGTGAACTGCAACAGGAGCTGATCGACCATAAATCGGCGATTATCGTGTCACCTGCCCCCGTGTTCGGCGTCAAGTTGATTGAGGCGATACAGCGTGTCTTCAGTTGGTGCGGCTACCCGTTGCTGGTCGATGCGGAAAACTGGATGGCGCATCGTGGCGCAGCCAACGTCATTCTGAACATCTTTCGCCATTCCAGAACCCCAGGCAATTACGTGATCCTCTCGGGTGATGTGCATTACTCGTTCGTCTACGAAATCCTGATCCGTCAGCGCAGTGGCGGGCCTCACATCTGGCAAATCACCAGCAGTGGCATCAAGAATGAATTCCCCCGTCGTCTGCTGGACACTTTTGATAGGCTGAATCGCTGGTTATACTCCCCCCGCTCACCTCTTAACTGGTTCACCAAGCTCCGCCTTATGAAGGTTGTTCCGCGCATGCCCGAGCACAGCAAGGCCGGTGAACGCTTATGGAACTCGGCAGGTGTCGGTCAGGTAATGTTCAATGAACAGGGCCAGCCGACCCTGATCAACCAACTCAATGCCAACGGTGACGCGCCTACCTGTTTCGTCGAACCGCAAGACTCCAGAGACGAGCGGTCTGACACAGATCGCGGTTTTCTGGAAAGTAACCGGGAAACAAGGGATAGTCACCGCTAAACTTATCGGCAATTGCCGGGTCGATAGTTGCTACCGGTCAGGTTTGCGGCACACCCTGGCAAGCATTATTTCCTGGAGAGCGCCCCCGTGATAACCAATCAACGCATAGCCAGACTCAACGCTTGGGGCGCGCATGGCTTCACCGCCACCGGCGTCGTCCTTGCGTTCCTGGCTACCATTGCCTTGTTCAACAACGAACCCAAAGCCTGCCTGCTGTGGCTGGGCGCTGCCCTGATCGTGGATGGCGTAGACGGCTCACTGGCTCGCAAGGTCAATACCACATCGGTACTGCCGCACTTCGATGGCTCGGTGCTGGACCTGGTCATAGACTATCTGACCTACGTGTTCATTCCGGCACTGTTCATCTATCGCTACATACCGGTGCCGGATTACACGTTGCTGCTCAGCGTATCGGTGATTCTGGTGTCGTCGCTGTTCTGCTTCTGCAACGTCGACATGAAAAGCAAGGACAACTACTTTCAGGGCTTTCCCGCGGCATGGAACGTAGTTGCCCTGTGCCTTTACATTCTGTCGCCCGCGCCGTGGCTGACGTTTATCACCATTATCGCCCTGGCATTGCTGACCCTGACGCGCATGAAGTTTCTGCACCCGTTCCGTGTGCGTCGTTTCATGCCGATCAACATCGCAGTCACCACCGTGTGGTTGTTGTCCAGCGCGCTGCTGATCATCAACCACCCGCACAACGGCCCTGTGGTCATGGGGCTGTGGCTGGCGATGTCGGCGTATTTTCTCGGAATTTGTGTCTGGAGAACGTCGCTGGAGTGGCTGGGCCGGCTTAAAGCCTGACGCCGAGGCCAGAACAAAAAGCTCGCTGATCGCATTGCGCGGTCAGCGAGCTTTTTTATGCGCGCCCTATTTGCTCTCGGCCTGCACCTCGGTAGCAGGCGGGATTTTGCCGAAGTAATGCGTCGTAAAGCAGCACAACCCCAACCCGCCCAAGGCCAGCAGGCCGCCGACAATACCGACATTGGCAACCCCGAGATGGCTGCTGACCACGCTGCCGAGCAGCGCACCGCCACCAATACCGATATTGAAGATGCCCGAGAACAGCGCCATTGCCACATCGGTCGCATCCGGTGCCAGCGAGAGTACACGCGCTTGCAAGGTCAGCCCGAAGCACATGATCGCCATGCCCCAGATAATGGTCAGCGTGCCGAGCGCTGTCGCATCGCCGGAGAGTGGCAATAGCATGAGCAGGCAAACGGTCAGCGTGCCAATGGCGGTGATCAATAGCCCGTTAGGGAAGCGGTCGCTGAACAGGCTGAAGATGATCGAGCCCATGATTCCTGCACCGCCAAAGACCAGCAGCAGAATCGTGGTCATTTCGCCGCTGAGTCGGGACACAGTCTGGGTGAACGGCTCGATATAGCTGTAGGCGGTGAAATGAGCGGTCACAACAATCGCGGTCAGCAGGTAGATCGCCATTAACCGTGGGCGTTTGAACAGGATCGGCAGGCTGCGCAACGAGCCGGAGTTCTGGCTGGGCAGCAAAGGCAGCGCGCGAGCCAACAGGAAGACTACCAGCGCAGCGATGCCGGCGATGCCCAGAAAGGTAGTCCGCCAGCCCAGGGCTTCACCCAGCACGCGACCCAGCGGAATACCCAGCACCATCGCCAGCGATGTACCGGTCGCCAGCAGGCCAAGCGCCTGAACCTGCTTGCCGGGCGGTGCGATGCGCACGGCCAGCGACGCCGTGACCGACCAGAACACCGCATGTGCAAAGGCGATACCGACCCGACTCACCAGCAGGATCGCGAAGCTGGGGGAGATTGCGGAGAGTACATGGCTGACCACAAACAGGCCGAACACGAACATCAGCAACTTGCGTCGCTCGATGTTGCGCGTCGCCAGCATCATCGGCAACGACATCAGCGACACAACCCAGGCATAGATCGTGAGCATCAGCCCGACCTGGGCGGGGGTCATCTCGAAGCTCTGGCCGATGTTACTCAGCAGACCTATCGGCACGAACTCGGTGGTATTGAAAATGAAGGCAGCCAAGGCCAGCGCGAATACGCCAAGCCAGCTACCTGCTTGCTCGTTTGGAGGTGAAGTTATCAAGAGTCGCAACGCCCTGAAAATGTTCCGACCCGAAGGCCGATCGCCACGCATGAACATGCACGCCTGACAACTGTATGGAAAACCGCGTCTCGCCCCCCACTGAAAAACCAACGCAAAAACGCTCCGCTCGACCTTCAGAATCGGGCGCAGTGTGCAAAGTGGATTATTGTGGATATGGGGAGTGAAGCCAGATGACACGAATTCTACGGACCGCCAGAGTGGATCACAACCCGTACAGTCATGACAGACTTTACAAATGACCGCCGGTCGTCAGCCGTCAAGGAAGCGCTGGCGGTTCTCGGGCGACGGCAACAGACAGTGATCATAGCGCCCGAACAGGCGATATCGGTTGAGCGCGATACGGTTATAGGCCCAGTCCCTTAGAAAGCGTGGAAAAATACCCAGCACTTTCAGCAGCGGCCAAGGCGCAGGCAGCAGCCCCATGATGTGCAGAAAGGCATCCGAGCGTACGAACACCCGATTGTTAACGATGACTGCGATGGTATGAAAATCGTCGAGCGGCAGCCCGGCCCACTTCAGCAATGCCTGCCCTTGCTCCGACTGTACGGCGGCCAAGCGCAGACGCTGGTGCGGATCATGGCGAATCAGAAACTTCACCACACCATTGCACAGTTTGCAGACGCCATCGAACAGCACGACACATTCATCGGGTTTCAGGTACGGGGCGGGGGTAGTCGTCGGCACGGTATTCACCTGTTCAGGAAAAACAGCCCTGGCGCGCCCGGAAACATGAACGCCCCGCCAGTCGAAGGACCGGCGAGGCGTTCAGGCTAAAGCCATTGCCCGACAGAATCAAACCTTGCGGACGAACTCCGACTTCAGCTTCATTGCGCCGATGCCGTCGATCTTGCAATCGATATCGTGGTCGCCATCGACCAGACGGATGTTCTTGACCTTGGTACCGACCTTGACCACCAGCGAAGAGCCTTTGACCTTCAGGTCCTTGATCACGGTAATGGTATCGCCGTCCTGCAGCACATTTCCCGTGGAGTCCTTGATGACTTTCACGTCGTCGGCTGCATCGGCGCCAGCAGCGTCTGCAGACCATTCATGGGCGCATTCCGGGCAGATCAGCAGGCTGCCGTCTTCGTAGGTGTATTCGGAATTGCATTTCGGGCAGGACGGTAAGCTCACAATGGTTCTCGCATCGAGGGGTAAAAACCATGAATTATAAAGGGCTTTTACACTTTCAGGTTGGAAGACGCTGATCCGCTGGTGCAAACCTGTCGATATAAACCGGCTTCAGCCATTGGACAGGAGCGAATACCTGAGCTAAAAAATACATCACTCTCTCCTTCGATTCCCTTCTGATCCTTCATCCCCAACGCCTGCGCCCTGCGCCCTGCGTTGGCGGTAGCTATTGCAGCGCGCATTTACCGCCATTCACCACTTCCTGTATCGAGCACACTTCATGGGCATTCCTCATAACCCGGCGCTCGGCTATCGACCCGAAATCGATGGCCTGCGCGCGCTCGCGGTGATACCGGTCATCCTGTATCACGCGGGTTTGCCGTTATTCAGCGGTGGATTCGTGGGGGTCGACATCTTTTTTGTGATCTCTGGCTATCTGATCACCTCGATCATTCTTGCGCAGATGCTCAACGGCAGATTCTCGCTGATCGATTTCTACGAACGGCGCGCCCGACGCATTCTGCCGGCGCTGTTCGTGATGATGCTGGTCTGCCTGCCTGTCGCGTGGTTGACGCTCGATCCGTCTGACCTGAAATACTTCGCCAAAAGCCTGGTGGCGGTGCCGACCTTCTCTTCCAACCTACTGTTCTGGCTGGAAAGCGGCTATTTCGACGCAACCGCTGAACTCAAACCCTTGCTGCACACTTGGACGCTCGCGGTAGAGGAGCAGTACTACCTGTTTTTCCCACCGCTACTGATGCTGGCCTGGAGCATGGGTCGCAAGTGGCTGATTGTGCTGCTGATCGCAGCTGCCCTGGCAAGCCTGGCGCTGGCGGAGCTGGGGGCGCGTCATAACGCCAGTAACGCTTTTTATCTGCTGCCTGCACGCGCCTGGGAATTGCTGACGGGCTCGTTCATCGCCTTCTACTTTGTCTGGCGCCCGCGTAGCGTTGATAGCGCCAGCCATCTCGATCAGGCGGCGACGCTACTGGGGATTTTGCTGATTGGTTATGCCGTGGTTTGTTTCGACAGCAGTACACCCTTCCCTGGCCTCAACGCGCTGCTGCCTGTGCTGGGTACGGCATTGATCATTGTCTTCGCCAATGGCCAGACCTGGGTCGGCAACGCGCTGAGTTCACGGGTAACGGTCCTGATCGGCATGATCAGTTACAGCGCCTATTTGTGGCATCAGCCCGTCTTTGCCTTCGCTCGTCAGCGCAGCCTGATTGAGCCAGGCCTGCCGCTGATGCTGGCGTTGACCGTGCTCTCGCTGCTGCTGGCCTGGCTGAGCTGGCGCTTCGTCGAGCAGCCCTTTCGCAAGGCCGGTGCATTCAACCGCCGTCAGATCTTCGCCTCGGCAGGCGTTGCTTCCACGCTATTTGTCGTGCTGGGGCTGGTCGGCTATCTCAATAACGGCTTTAGCCAGCGCTTCGCTGTCGATCCGGCGATGCATCAGGCATTTGTCGACCCGCAGATACGCGAAAAATGCGACCGGAACCTTGATAGCCAAGGCTGGAATGTCGATTTTTGCCTGTTTGGTCTTGCCGACAGCAACGTCGTACCGGAGATGGCTCTGTTTGGTGACAGCCACTCAGAGGCCCTGTTATCGACGTTTGACGCCGCCGCGCGGGATCTGGGCAGAACCGTCGCGCACATAGGTCTGGGCGGTTGCCTGCCCTTGCTCGGCGTAGACATCGCCAAGGGTAACTACCCTGCCGGGGTATGCGAGGCGCTGGCCAATCGCGAGTTTGAATACGTGAAGCAGCGGCAGATCAAAAAGGTCGTGCTGGTGGCACGCTGGACGCTGTACACCGACGGCGATTACGGCGAACGGAAGATGAGCAAGTATTTCCTGACCTCCCGCAGCCACCCGGAAAAAAATCGGGAAACCTCGCGAGCAGTGTTCCGGCAGGCGCTTGAAACCACGATAAAGGCCTACCGCGATATCGGCACCGAGGTATTCATCGTCGCACAGGTGCCGCAGCAATTGATCAACCCCGAGAGTCTCTACTACCGCCTGGCTCGGGACGCCTCGGACAGTGATGCGCAGAAACTGCAGCGGATCAGTGAACTGTCGGTGCCAGTCGAAAAACATGCTCTGTTGCAACGCTTCACTCGCGAGCTGTTCCTGCACGCCAGCCAGGCGAAGCAGATCAGGTTGATCACGCTGGATGACGCCTTTTGCAAGGACAAGCAATGCCTGATTGGCGATATGAACTCGTACTACAAGGACTTCAATCACCTCAACGCCAAGGGCGCAGGGCTGCTTGCCGGTCAGATCAGCCATATTCTTGACCAGTGACAGGGTTTTATCGGGCGGCATTGTCTGTAATGCTGATACCCGCACAGACGCCTGAGGACCATCGCATGACCGCCGCCAGCTTCGCCCCGTTTCAGGATCTGGCCAGCCTGCTGATCCCGCACACTCATGCAGAGAAAATCGATGGCGCGCACGACGTCTCGCACTTGCTGCGCGTCTGGAAAAACGTCTGCGCTATCCGTGACCGGGAAGGCGGCGATGCCCGTGTACTGATCGCTGCCACGCTGTTACACGACTGTGTTTCGGTCGAGAAAGATTCACCGTTTCGCTCCAGCGCTTCGCGACTGGCGGCAGCACGGGCCAGCGAATTGCTTACCGAGATGGGGTGGGACGAAGAAAGTATCGCTTCAGTTGCCCATGCTATCGAAGCGCACAGTTTTTCGGCGGCGATAACTCCGTTGACGCTGGAAGCCCGAATTCTGCAGGACGCCGACCGCCTGGATTCTCTGGGCATGATCGGCGTGGCTCGAACCTTTTACGTATCAGGGCGGATGGGCAGACAGCTTTACGAACCGAACGACCCGCATGCCAGCCAGCGCCCGTATGACGACAGGAACTTCGCCGCCGACCATTTTCATACCAAGCTGCTGCACCTCGCCGACAGCTTTCAAACCGACACCGGGACACAGATGGCGAAGATCAGGCACGACCGGCTGAAGCGTTTTCTGGATGAACTGATGGAGGAAATCGGCGCGCCTCAGCCATGATGGGTTACCTGTTTCCGATATAAACATCAGATGTCATAAAGACATCACACAACTTCCCTATAAACGGCTCTCCGAGAAGGTCTGCGTGTTTATAGGGGTTGTGTGCCGTGAAAAGATTTATGCCTCGTTTCCTGCGTCGGCAATCCACAACGCCAAAACTATTGCGCCGCTTCAGGATTACCCTGCGCCTAGTGATCTGTTTCGGCCTCACTTCCCTGCTGATGGTCGCGCTGGGGGCTTTCTGCCTGCTGCAGATGCAGGAGATCCGCAATCAGGGCGAAGCTGTCGAGAGTGGTGCGCTGCCCAGTATCGCCATGGCCGATGCCATCGCCATCGGCCTGGTCAAACTGCGCAGCGAGACCACCCGGCTGATCGCCAATGCCGACGATCCGGGTGCGGTCATCAACAGCAAGATCAATGTCGAACAGCTCAAGAACGAAGTCGAGAAAGGTTTCTCGGAATACCTTGCGCGTGTTCAATCGGGCACTGAGCATGACTCTATCGTCGCGTTGCAGGATGCCTATAAGGCGTTCATGCCCGGCTTGCAGAATCAGATCACGCTGATCGAGCAGAACAAGCTGGATGAGGCCCGAATGCTGGCCAATACCATGCTCGCGCTGCAAGGCGACCTGATGGACATGCAGGTGCAGTTGCTGCGCGAGCTGAACAAACAGAGCGCTGCCGCCGCCGTAGAGTCAGCAGGCACCCGTTACGAGCAGGCGAGAATCATTGCGCTGAGCGCCATCGCCGTCGTATTGGCTCTGACCCTGCTGCTGGCCTGGCGTCTGAGCGTCAGCATCATTCACCCGGTCCGCCAGGCTTTGCACATTGCCAGCACCATCGCCGATGGTGATCTGACAGAGCACCGGATACCGGATGGCAAGGACGAGACCGCGCAGTTGCTGATCACCCTGGGGCGCATGCGCACCAACCTGCACGGCACGATTGATCAGATCTACGCAGCGGCGACGCAGCTGTCGCAGTCGGTTCAGGAGATGGGCACCATTGCCGAAGCCAGTGCGCTCAATCTGCAATTGCAGAACAACGAAATCGAGCAGGCCGCAGTCGCCGTCAACCAGATGAGTCAGGCGGCCATCGAAGTGGCAGGCAACGCCAGCAGCACCGTGACCGAATCAAAGGCGTCGACCCAGGCGGCAGCGCAAGGGCAGGAAAAACTGTCGGCGACGATTCTTTCGATCAAGCAACTGACTGAAAACGTGCTGGACTCCTCGCATCAGGCTGAAGGACTGGCCGAGCGCACACAGAGCATCAGCAGCATCCTCGATGTGATTCGCGCGATCGCCAACCAGACCAACCTGCTGGCCCTGAACGCCGCCATTGAGGCAGCCAGGGCGGGCGAAGCCGGGCGCGGATTTGCCGTGGTAGCTGACGAGGTTCGTTCACTGGCGCAACGCACCAGCGCCTCGACAGCAGAAATCGAAGGGCTGATCAGCGGCGTGCAGCAAAGCACTCAGCAAACGGCCAGCTCGTTGCGCCACACGGCAACGCAAGCCAGCCTGACGCTTGAGCAAGCTGCATCAACTGGCGAAGCATTGACCGTGATCATCCATTCAACGGGCACCATCAACGACCGCAACCTGCTGATTGCCAGTGCAGCAGAACAGCAAGCCCAGGTTGCGACTGAAGTAGACCGCAACCTGAGCAGTATCCGCGACCTGTCGAGCCAGACAGCGTCAGGCGCGCAGCAGACCACCGTGGCGAGCAATTCGCTGTCGATGCTGGCGGCTGATCTGAACCTGATGGTGCAGCGTTTCGTGCTGTGATGCCCTGCCTGCCGCCAACCAGTCGTCCCGAAAACAGACTGGCTGGCGATGCTGCAGCCTGAGGGCGGCTGTCAGTCCTGCGGACGCAGACGGTACTGCGGCGGCAACTGCTCGAAACCGCTGATGGTCACGTCGAGGCTTTTCCAGCGACCGTCCTTGATGCCGTAGATGCAGCCATGCACAGACAGGCTCTGCCCACGGTGCCAGGCGTTCTGCACAATGCTGGTGTGACCGACGTTGGCCACTTGCTGAATCACGTTCAGCTCGCACAGACGGTCGACACGTTCTTCCTCGGTCGGCAGCTTGGCCAGCACTTCACGGTTTTCGTAATACAAATCACGAATCGTGCGCAGCCAGCCGTCGATCAGGCCGAACTGGCGGTCCTGCATGGACGCGCGTACACCGCCGCAACCATAGTGGCCCGTCACCAGAATGTGTTTGACCTTCAACACGTCCACTGCGTACTGGACCACTGACAGGCAGTTGAGGTCGGTGTGCAACACAACGTTGGCCACGTTGCGATGGACGAACAGATCGCCGGGCAGCATGCCGACGATCTCGTTGGCCGGGACACGTGCATCCGAACAACCGATCCACAGGAACTCAGGTGTTTGCTGGCGGGCCAGCTTGGCGAAAAACTCTGGGTCTTCCTGCTTTATCGCATCGGCCCAGCGTGCATTGTTATCAATCAGGTCTTGTAGCTCGTTCATGCTTTGACGCCTCGATAATGATGCCCAGCCTTGGACTGAAGTCGAATCCTTCAAGTCACGCCTATTTGCCACTACTGACAAAATTCACCGAAGCTCGTCGGTCAACAAAAAGGAATCTTCAAAGTCGTGGCCGGTCCATTTTTTACGACCACCTGAAATGAGGATTTCCCATGAACGATTCACGCCGTCCGTTCGGTGCTACCGAACCGGAACCCATCGACGATAACGAAGACCGTATGGGCTCCATGGAAACACTCGACTTCGACGAAGAAGATCCTGCCCGTATCGGTGATCTTATCCCTGAAGACGAACTGCAACATGAAATTCCGGATCAGCGTGTGCGTGAGGCAGGCCTGACCGGTGCCTCGACTGACGATCACCATTCGACCGATGACGATCTGTCTCCGGAAACCCTGATCCGCGAAGACGGTGCCCGTTCACCGAACGAGCAGGGCGAAGACGATCCTGCCGACCTGGACCTGACGGTAGTCGATGAAGATGACATCGGTGGTGGCAACGGGCTCGACGAAGAGGAGATGGCCATTCTTGACCCGCTGGATGGCAACACCCAGCGCTGACAGCCAGCACTATTCGAAAAGCGTACAGGCCATGACCACAGCGTCTTCGCGGCCGCCGACTGCCGGGTAGTAATCGCGACGCCGGCCTATCTCGTTGAAACCGTAGTTTTCATACAGACGATAGGCTGGACGATTACTGTCACGCAGCTCCAGAAAGCATTCCCGAGCGTTTAGCTGATAAGCACGTTTCATCAGATGATCCAGCAGCAGCAAGCCAAGACCACGGCCCTGATTTTCAGGTTTGACGGTGATGTTGAGTAGATGTGCTTCATCGATGATGACCTGAATCACACCGTGCCCGACCTGCTGCGCCCCTTCGAACATCAGCCAGATCTCGTAGGACTTGAGGCCATCGAGAAAGATGCCGCGTGTCCAGGGATGGCTGAACGCTGCGTATTCGATTTTCAGTACCGCATCCATGTCGGCTTCGGTCATGGGGCGGAAGGTTACGGCATCACTCATCGATCGATTTCCAGCGCGTCATCAGCCGACGCATGGCTTTCCAGACATCGGCCTTGCGCTCAGGCTCGTCCATCATTAATTCAAGACCCGGCAACGCCCAGGCAGTGCCCAGACCTTCGATCTGCAATTCGCGGTTATAGGATTCGGCGTCGGCTTCACCGGCGAACTTCATCGACGGCAAACCGATCAGCCACAGGCACGCACAGGGTTCGTCCTCAAGCCGGGCACCGACAAAGCCTTGCACGAAGTCGCGCGCCGCTTCCGGGCCCTGATCCATCTGGCCGCGCACCAGCAACGGCCAGCGCACCGGTTCGCCGATAATCTGCGGGCTGTCGGGCAGACCGGCAGCGCGCAGCATGTCCTTGAGCAGCAGGTAGGACGGATCGCGGCTCTGAAACGGCTGGCCGGTGGTCAGTTCTACCAGCAGCAGGCAACGGCCGGCACGCAGTAATTGCAGGGCAAAACGCGGTGGCGGCACGACCGGAGCCTTTGGCTGCGCAGGCGCGACCTCTTCGACCGCGGCAACTGTGCGCGTGCTGGCCAGTGACGGACGCGGCACCTCGACCTTCGGGCGCTCGGGCTGCCGGGCGATCGGCACCACGTTCGCGGCTTCGACCGGCGCAGCGTGCGCAGATGGCGCGGCACCAGGCGCAATGCGCTGCACCTCGACCGGCGGCGGTAACGGCGCAAGCAGCTCCGGACGCGAGGGCGCGGCGAATGGCAGTTCTGTGCGCGGCAGCCAGTTGACCACCTGCATGGCGGTCAAATAAGCGCGGCGACGGGACTCGTTGAGCAAGGGTCAGCCACCTGTGGATAAGTTAAGCGCGCAATTCTAGCGTTGTTCGCCTTTTTGCGCTGCAGCATATCGCCCGCAGGTGAAATATCAGGCGACTGATGCAGTACAATTGCCGCTTTTCACTTGCCAACAGTCGGCCTAACGATGATCGAACCCAAGCGCGTCCTGCGCGCCCTTGCCGAGCACTGGGCGCTACTCGAGCCCTTATGCGAACACTTCGACCAGGGTACGTTGAGCCTGAGCGAGCTGCGCCTGCAATTGGGCGCTCAGCAGCAGGACAGCACCCCGCAAGACATCACCAACCTGCTGGACGTGTGGATTCGTCTGGACATTCTGGTGCCCGTCGCGAAAAGTCCGAACCGCTTTGAGCTCAACGCACAGATCCATGACTTCCTGTCCTACCTGCGCCGCGAGCACCGGCTGGGCCTGTGCCTGGAAATCGAGGCTTATCTGCGCCATCTGGAGCGCCTGGCCGGTTACATTCAGGACGCGTTCGATATTCGCGATGCCAATGATCTGGCCAGGCAGCTGCGGCTGCTGGACATGCGGGTGCGCGACGTTCTCAAGAAGCTTGCCAACGACGAACAGGCACTGGTCGCGGTCGCCGACCGGGCCAAGACCAGCGACCGGCAGATCCCTTTGCGCCAGCGGTATGCAGAAGTTCTGGCCACCTGGGACGAATACGTCGAGCCGATGATTCAACTGGTCAATGCCGACGGTGCTTTCGAACAGGGTGTGCGCAAGGTCGAGAATGTGCTGCTGCGCCTGTTGACCGAGCAACAACGCCTCGGTCATCTGGTCGACGACGACATGCTGCTGCGCACCCATGCGCGCATTCTGGAGATGCAGACCAGCGCTCAGTTGACCTTGCGCCACGCACGCGAGCTGCTGTTGCCGCTGCGCGAGGAGGCACGTCGCCATAATGCGGTGACTCGTGGCGCGGCGCTGGCCTTGTCGGCGATTCGGCGCAAGGGCCTGGACGCAGTGCCACAGGCTGCCATGCCATTGTTTACCCGCCCGCAAAGTACCTTTCTGGGCAGCGCGAGCCAGGTCGAGGCTTACGTCTATGCCTTGGCGCGATTTGAACCCAAGCCCGCGAAGTTCCCCAAGGCCAGTGGTACACGCAAGGGCGAACCACCCCGCGCGCCACGTACGGTCAAGGAAATGCTCGAGCGCTGCGAAAGCGCCCTGCCGATGCCTGACCTGATGGTCTGGTTGCTGGAGCAGGAACCGACCGGCGAAACCGACGAGCTGTTGTACTGGTTCTCGCGGTTGTCGCGGGACAAGCGCTTCGCCCGTGAACGCCTCGAGCGTCGCGAATATTTCACCCGGGAGCACCGCGTCAGCCTGCGCTCCTTTGCCCTGCTCGCCGCAAAAGACGAGCAGCCAGCGCATTCCGAGAGCCCTGTTCATGCATCTTGATCTATCCGAAATGTCCCAGCTCGCGCCGATCTTTCGCGAGCTGTTCAAGGGCTATCACATCAGCCGCCGTGACCCGGAGCTGTATGCCCAACTCTCCAACTGCCAGGACCAGTACCGCGCGCTGTTCAAGGCATTGGGCTACGAACTGATCTGCGACACCCGCGGTTTCTACTATTTCGTGCCTGAACTGGCCGCCGCGCAGGTCAACAAGACCGCTCAGCGTCTGGCGCTGTTCACCTTCATCCTCGTCGAGCATCTGGCCGATCAGGGCCGTGACCCGATGGCCGTGCTGGATGGCGGCAGTCTGGGCCGTGACGAACTACCTTCGATGCTGGAAAAGTACCGGGACCTGTTTCTTCAGGCGGAAGTGCAGACCCAGGAAGAGCTTGAAGAGAAGGTCATGCGCCGCATGACGCAACTGGGTTTTGCCAGTGAAGAGGTCGGTATCTACCGCTTCCTGCCGCCGATGCACCGTTTTCTCGATGTATGCCTGTCGGTGCAACAGGATCGCGATCTGGCCGCCAGCCTGCATAGCGCCCTGCCACTGCCAACGCCTGTGCTCATCGATGACGACAGCGACGAGAAGCTGCTGGAAACCGATGACCCGCTGGACCTGGCTGAATTCGGTGAAGAAACCGAGGAAGAGGCACTTGCCCGGGCAATCGCCGATGAGCAACGACAGGAGATGGACACATGAGCCAGGAACGTTATGGCATCCGCCGCTTTGCCCTGTTGAACACCGCCGGTTACAGCCTCGGCCTGTTCCCGCTGGAAAACCCGCTGTCGGTGTACGGCGCGAATAACCTCGGCAAGAGCGCCTCGATCAACGCTCTGCAATTCCCGATTCTGGCACGCATGTCGGACATGAGCTTCGGTAAGTACAGCCTTGAGCAGTCCCGGCGCTTCTACTTTGCCACCGACACCAGTTACATTCTGGTGGAAGTCTCCCTGCCCCACGGCCCGCATGTGATTGGCGTGGTAGGCCGCGGCCCGGGTGGCGGTTTCGGCCACCAGTTCTTTGCCTATGCCGGCGAGCTGGACCTGGGTCATTACCAGAAGAACGACACCTGCCTGCGTCAGAAAGAGCTGTTCAGCAACCTGGAAAGCCAGGGCCTGAAAGCCTACGAACTCAAGCCGGACGAGTTGCGCCGCCTGCTGGTCGGCGGTCATACCTCGATCCCGCTGGACCTGACCCTGATCCCGCTACGCTCCACCAGCGAGCAGAGCCTGAAGACTTTCCGCGCGCTGTTCATCAACCTGCTGCACATGCGTGAAATCACGGCAGCCAAACTCAAGCAGCTGTTTCTCGATGCGTTCGAGCACAGCCTGCGTTCGGGCAGCGTCGACTACATCGCCGCCTGTGAAGAAGCTTTCCGCGACGTGCGGCGCATGGAACAGGATTACAACTCGCTGGTACTGGCTGGCCCGCTGGTCGAGGCACTGGCTGCCGGGGTCAAACAGCGTGATCTGTTGCGCGGCAAACTGCATCGTCTGTCGCCGATCCTTGATTCACTGCTTGGCACTTGGTCGGACTACTCTGGCGCGCGCAAGGAAGAACTGGTCGCTCAGGCCGAGCATTACCGTGCTCAGCAGGATGAGATGCAGAACGATCAGCGCAGCAGCACTCAGGAACTGATGCGTCTGGAGCGCGAGATCAGTAGTATCCAGCGCTGGGTCGGCGAGCTGTCGGTGCTGAAGAATCGTTTCGCGCTGGTCGATGACGTCAAGGTGCTGGAGCAGCAACTGCTCGCAGCCAAGGATGCTCACGATGAGCTGGCCGGTGCGCTGGCCCAGTCCCGGCAGTTCAGCGCCGAAGACCTGGACGAGCGTTTGCGCGACCTGGAGAAACGCCTCAAGTCGGTCAAGCAACAGCTCGACCACGCGGACAACAACAGTTACGCCCGTCTGCGTGAAGAGTTCTCCCAGCCGGACGTAGAACGCCTGATGCGCCTGTTCAACAGCGCGCTGTTCAGCCTGCCACTGGGTGAGCAAGGCATTGCGCTGGACGACGGCGACGCGTGGGTCAAATCGCTGGAGACCATTCTGGATGGCTTCAAAGGCGATCAATTCACCGTACCCGGGCTGACCATCAACCTGTCGAGTATCGAGCCTCCTGCCCTGCAGGCGCTGGCCGATCGTGCTGCGCTGCGCGATCAGAAAGAGCGTCTGGAAAAAGAACTCAAACAGCTGAAAACCCAGCAGGCTGTCGCTGCCGACCGTTCGGCGAGCAAGACCCAGACCGAAGCGCTGTACCAGCAGGTGCTGGATGCGCAAAAGGCACTTGAAGACTTCCGCCGTTGCCAGACCTTGAGCGCAGAGGAGTCCGGCAAGCTGGAAGAGCTGGCGCAGATGGAAGCCGCTCAGGATGAACTGAAGCGCTCCAGTGATGCGTTCACTGAGCGCGTCCAGCAGCTCTCGGCCAAGCTGCAACTGATCGCCCGTCAGATTGGTGACATGGAATCCAAGCAACGCACGCTGGACGACGCGCTACGTCGCCGCCAGTTGTTGCCTGCAGATCTGCCGTTCGGCACGCCGTTCATGGACCCGATTGATGATTCCATGGATAACCTGTTGCCACTGCTCAACGATTATCAGGACAGCTGGCAAGGTCTGTTGCGCAGCGATGGGCAGATCGAAGCGCTGTATGCCCAGGTTCGCCTCAAGGGCGTGGCCAAATTCGACAGCGAGGACGAAATGGAGCGTCGCCTGCAACTGCTGATCAATGCCTACGCACACCGTACCGATGAGGCACTTACGCTGGGCAAGGCTCGTCGCGCTGCGGTTACTGACATCGCCCGCACCCTGCGCAATATTCGTAGCGACTACGATAGCCTTGAGCATCAACTGGCGCTGTTCAACCGCGAGATCAACAAGCGTCAAGTCTCTAACCTGGCAAGCTTCCGTATCGTGCTCGCGCCGAACAAGGAAGCACTCAAGCACATCGACCAGATTATCCACAGCGCCGGGCAATATGAAGAAGGCGAGACACTGTCAGTCTTCGACCTGAGCCAGAGCGCCGAGCAGGACAACAAGAACGAAGAGGCCAAGGAGTATCTGGCGCGACTTGTGGCTGCCAACCATAACCAGTTGGGCTTGAAGGACTTGTTCGAGCTTGCATTCGAGATCACAAAGGTCAATGGTCAGCCGGTTATCCACACCGATATCGACGGCGCGGCGTCCAACGGCACGACGATGACCATCAAGGCATTGACCAACATGTACCTGTTGCTGCACTTGATGGATCGGGATCAGGCTGGTCGGGTGCGCTTGCCTTATTACCTGGACGAAGCAGCAGACATCGATGAGAAGAACCAGGCTGCGCTGCTGGAAACGAGCCTGCAACTGGGCTTCGTTCCGATTCTGGCAAGTGTGAAGCCACAGGTCTCGGCTCACGTTGCCATCGACCTGGAAGGCGGCAGCGGGCCTAACGGGATATACATCGATGAGGCTGACTGGAAATACATTCAGCGTCGTGATGATGAACCGCCCCGGGTTTCTCGGAGACTCCAACCTTTGAGAGGATGGAGCGATGAAAAAACTACCGAA
>NZ_LKBW01000191.1 GCF_002699855.1 Pseudomonas amygdali
TTTGGTCGGCATACATGCACCTCTAGCTACATGTTATGCCCGAACACAAAATTTCTGACAGTCTCCTGATGACGCCTGCACATTAGCTAGAGCACCAAAGGCAATCACGGCAAGTTGAAACGCGCCACCCCGCGACTTAACGACATTACTTCTTCTACTAGACACCGTCCATCTCCTCGTTTTTTTGAGAGTGGAAAGATAGCTCACTTAATTCATAAACTCTGGCCCTGTTCAATACCCAAAACGTAGGATCATTCCCAAAATAATATAAGAATTTTCTTACAGCGAGCATCCAAATGGACGCCAAGCAAAAAATTCGCAAACTAATTAAATAATTCCCACGCAACCACTTGACCAACCCACTAAAACCCTATTACGTCCAATTGTGACTGGGAACATCATTAGCTCTTTCGCCAAGTACCAGCCAAAAAAACCTTATTCAGAAACGCGCTCGAAAAAGTAGGAAATCCCCTACAAAATTTT
Source organism: Pseudomonas amygdali (assembly GCF_002699855.1). Classification (GTDB taxonomy): domain Bacteria; phylum Pseudomonadota; class Gammaproteobacteria; order Pseudomonadales; family Pseudomonadaceae; genus Aquipseudomonas; species Aquipseudomonas amygdali. The sequence goes on from NZ_LKBW01000191.1 coordinate 484, forward strand.
AATGACAAGGCATCTACACATGAAAAGTTGCTCAAACAACTATCTCCCAACACCTGTTTCAGTTTCCGGAAACAGGCATCGAAACTTGAATCTTGTATTGACTGCACCCGATATTGCAGTCGCATTTCATGATCAGGATACGCCAGGGCTCATACCGGTCGCTGACGCATCCCAAACGTTGACGGTCGATCTCGTTGTATGGCCAGCCGCACTTCCTGGTTACACCTATCAACTGCTGTTCAACAGTATCGCGACCGGTCCCCGAAAACTGATTCTGCCCTCACATGCACCAGGAGACCCCCTGCACCTGGAGATCCCGGCCGAACTGTTGCTGGAAGGTTTCCACGATGTCGCGTACGTCGTTGTCAATCCGATCAATCAGGTAGAACAGAAATCGGAAATTTTCCGGATTCAGATCGACCGGACAGCGCCAGGCGCTCCGGAGCTTGCTGCCATACAGTTCCCAGCCGAGATCCAGAACGGTCTGACTGCCGCCGAGCTCGATCAACTGGGTGGCCAACTTGATGTACAGATTGCCGGCTACACCGGTATGGCCAAGCATGACCGCATTCTGACCAGGTGGGGAGATATCGTAGGCCCCACTGCTGTCGTCAACGAAACCGATATGGGGCTGGACAAGGTCTCGGTCACTTTTACACGAGCGTTTCTACAAACGTTGGGGGAGGAAGAAAAGCAGGTGTGTTACCAGGTCATCGACCGTGCGGGCAACCCTTCAATCCTCTCGAACACTGTAGAGGTGAAATTAAGGCTGAAAGACTTGCCTGAACCGCCCCGGGTTTCTCGGAGACCCTTTTGTTTGAGTCATGCCACCTGGGCAGACTCGG
>NZ_LKBW01000192.1 GCF_002699855.1 Pseudomonas amygdali
CCGAGCTGGTAAAACAAGGGCCTGCCTGACGGCAGGCCCTAACCAGCCCGAACACAAAAAAACTGATACTCCCGGACCACACTCACCTTTCTTTAACATACTTTCTGACGAGGTACAGAGTGAGCATATACATAGTCACTTGCCGAGCCATGAACACTGCGAAGAACAGAAGCAATACGATTAACACCTTACCTTTGAATACTGCTATCGCAACACACGCAAAAAGGAAATTAATCAAAACCCAGTTACACAAAACCCCCACAGGATGATAACCTGCTGTTGCTTTCACCAATAACTTCATACTCTTCCTGCGCTCATCATCCATAGCACTTCCCGCCCGACAGATTAGACCTTGCAACCAGCGAATGGCTCTTATAAAGGTTCAACTCAGTTGCGTCCTAAAACTCTATCGCTCTCGATTTTCTGTAATATAGGCCATTAAATTCGCCCTACCTGTTTCTATCAATACCTGCCGTCCATATCTACTCTCTAACCTCCTGAGACCCGGCAGCAAGTAATTGCAACAATCAACAGCTATCAATACTTTCGACACGCCTCCATCACGCAATATGCATAACCTCACCATGTGATCCCGGCAACCACCCTCTTCCATAGCGTTGTGGAATAGACGTCTGTTTACTCCGAGCAGGTCTGCTATCTCATCTCCGAATTTTCTCTCTCTCCATAGCAGCATCAGACTTTTGAGAAGATTTTGCACAGTACCTCCTGCGCCTCAGACAAGGGATGGCCTTGCGCCATACCTACACCACATCAATAATTTCTCCTAGAAATTTCCTTGACGCAATGCATAAGAAGGGACAACCCCTAACCCCCCTGCCTACCCCTCGCCTTGATGCCCCCCCACACACAGAAATAGCCCTGCCCCTTGAGCGTTAAGAAAACTCTACAGAGGGGTTGGGTAGCGTCCAGCCCACAGCAGGCACGTAGCTCAGTTGGTTAGAAGCCTGCCATTGTGAGGCCACGAACAATGAGCACCACCTTAACAAGAAGGTGTTCAAGTCATACAGATCAGTAGGTTAGGTATGGTCGTTCACATTTACTCGTGTGAATGCCACTGTGAATGAGGTGTGAACGACGATTTGAACGAGAACGGACGTTCCCATTGCAGTGTGTGAACGATGCCTATAGATTGTGAACGTTTTCTCAAGGAACAAAAAAGGGGAACCCTTTCGGATTCCCCCTCTCGACCGCCCAGCAGAGCGGATTTTATCTGGTAGGCGCGATTGGACGGGAGTATCAGTTTTTTTGTGTTCGGGCTGGTTAGGGCCTGCCGTCAGGCAGGCCCTTGTTTTACCAGCTCGG
>NZ_LKBW01000193.1 GCF_002699855.1 Pseudomonas amygdali
AAGGCCGCGCCAACCTGCGCAATGACCGCTTGGAATTCATTTCGCTGTTTTACGAATACGCCAAGCAAAACCCCAAAGGAGCGCCCCGCTTGTGGTCAGAATGGCTCGCTGACCCTAACACCCCTTGTCATCAACGTTGACTGGCTACCAAAGGGCACTTCAGAAAACAGAATTTTAAGTACGCTAAGCTTATGGTGATGCCTTGCTACTAAGAGGTTGTAAGTCAGAAAACTCAGTCACGGGGGTCTGTTCCATTGCTCCCCCCAAAAGAATCAGCCGAACACAAAGGAAACTCGTATGCTCCTTTTGACTCGCCGCGAAGGTGAAATTATTATGATTGGCGATGCAATCCAAGTCCAAAGCGTTTCAGAGGGGGCTGTGCGTATCCAGATCGAAGCTCCGGATCTCGTCGCAGTCCGCGAAGCAAGCGATCACCAGCACGGCCCTGCCATCACTCATAAGTGTCAACAGCACTCGCCGGTCACAAAGTCGGAATCAAGGTAGCCTCTGCTCAAGGCTATCTCGTATATGTAGCACGGTCGTAGTCGAGCAGTCGGCATGGCGGGCAGTGGCGCAAATACCCAGCCCGGCCTTCAGCAGTTCCTTTACACGCTTGTGCCTGACGGCCCTGATACTTGCCTAGGCCTTCGCCTGACGTTTGCGCCACTGTTCGTAATCCTTGCGGGCAATCGCGGCCATCATTTCCACCAGTATGGAGTTAATCGCGCTCAGCATTAGGACGGTGAACTTATCGCCTTCCTTGTGGCTACTGTCCCGTCATTGAGGTAGCGCGAAAGCGCTGCCCAGCGTCTTAGGCTGCAATCCGACGCTCTCACTGCCGGCAAAAATTGGCTAGGAAAGGGAACCTAATCCCTCGGCAAGCCACCAACTGACATTAGTAATGTAAAGATTCATGCGGCATAATTGAAAAGGCATCGCAATACAATAGTGGCATGTACCTATATGGTCATATTGGAAATATGGAGGAATTCGGTCACATGAAAGCGCTTATTTTTCTCAGCATCTTGTTGTGGGAACCTATCACTTGGGCTGCACAGCTGAATTTGGAGCTGGAGGGAAATAGCCAAATTTGGCAGACAGAGAACCTCCTTAATCATCCCTTATCGCAAACAATTACCATCCCCAAAGATGTTGCATACAAACGGGATATGAGCTACCGCGCCATACCTTTAGCGGCATTGCTAGGTTTTGTACGAAAAGTATTGCCGCATACAACGTAGGCTACAAGCCAGCGTGACCATGGCTGCGTAGCTCTTGGCCAGCTTGTCG
>NZ_LKBW01000194.1 GCF_002699855.1 Pseudomonas amygdali
CCGAGCTGGTAAAACAAGGGCCTGCCTGACGGCAGGCCCTAACCAGCCCGAACACAAAAAAACTGATACTCCCAACTGTGCCCACCTGGAGTACTACCTTCACTACCCCGACTTCGCCTCGTCCTTCTTCAAGGGCATTGCCATAGCCGTCATCCTGATATTCGTCTTCATCGCCGCTCTCACCGGCTCACTGCTTTTCCTGGTCGGGCCGGCAGCCATCGCCTGTATCGCAGCCCTCAAGCTACTCAACTGGGAAAACCCCATTCACCATGAACAAAGCCTACCCTGGGATGAGTACAACTTTGTGACCGTCGACCGTAAACGGCTGATGATCGTCACACACCGCACGGATGTCACACTGGGCTTTGAGGCCCGATTCCAGCATGAGGTGCTGTTCAACAAATACCTCGCGTTTCTCCACACTGTGCTCCCCCCAACAACTGAGTTCGCGGAAAAAGCCTGGAAATGGTAGTTCCGTTGCCGACCTCAATAAGCACTCCCTTAAGGCCGAACCACGAGATCTCTGGTATTCACCCTATCTGGCTGCTCGGTTGCATAAACCAGTGGTTGCAGGACGAGATTCGCCTGCACTTCCAGTCCGGCAAAGCCATCGCCAAAGACTGGCTGACCACCGCCAAGCGCTGGATCGATGGACTGGGAGGGATTGCCGGGTCAATCGCCTGGGGCGTGATAATGCTCAACCTCATCAATACCGCGCTCACTTACCGGAACCTTACTCGGGAAGGACACTTCAATGCCAAGGATATTGGCAAGGTTACCTATGGGCTTGGGTATAAGGCGAGTGAAGACTTCACCTACCCCTTGATGCCACCCGAAAACGAAGACCTCATCTGGGAAACCTGGGTGCCGCTCGACAAAGACGCAACCTATCTTGAGCTGCAACTCTGGTACCCGGCCAGTCTTTTAAAGACTGGCGGAGACGATAAAAGCTATCTGTTTCAGATGAAACTTGGCACAACAGGCGATACCGCTGTTGACGGCCTGGCTTCTGTAGAACTAGAGGTAAAAGCATCAAACAGAATTGGGGCTCTGACCTTGGAAGTCGCAGAGAGTACACACGTATGAGTCAGCAAGAAACAATTCTGGATCTGCCGAAAGGCAAAGGCATCCTAGACTGGAAAATCAAAACCCTTGCGAGGTCACCTAAAGAGGGAGTATCAGTTTTTTTGTGTTCGGGCTGGTTAGGGCCTGCCGTCAGGCAGGCCCTTGTTTTACCAGCTCGG
>NZ_LKBW01000195.1 GCF_002699855.1 Pseudomonas amygdali
CCGAGCTGGTAAAACAAGGGCCTGCCTGACGGCAGGCCCTAACCAGCCCGAACACAAAAAAACTGATACTCCCGATTCTGAAGCAACTGTAGACTACGGAGCAAGGCGCCAAGGCTTCTGTAGGACGTGTACTCGTTCCGCAACACGATCCGGTTTTTTACTTCATCCGGCTTGGTATTGCTCGACATCACCCCATAACTATCCCTGTCTCCATGAACCGCAAGGACAGACTATGACCAACTCAACCGAAACCGCCATCCTTGCCGGCGGCTGCTTCTGGGGCATGCAAGATTTGTTGCGACGCTACCCCGGCGTGCTGCGTACGCGAGTCGGCTACACCGGTGGCGAAGTACCGAACGCCACCTACCGCAACCACGGCAACCATGCCGAAGCGATTGAGATCGTGTTTGACCCGGCGGTGATCAGCTACCGGCAGATTCTTGAATTCTTTTTCCAGATCCATGACCCGAGCACTCCTAACCGGCAGGGCAATGATCTTGGACCAAGCTATCGTTCGGCGATTTACTACCTGAGCGAACAGCAAAGGGATATTGCCGAAGATACCGCGGCTGACGTGGACGCCTCCAAGCTGTGGCCGGGGCGTGTGGTCACACAAATCGAGCCCGTCAGCGAGTTCTGGGAGGCGGAGCCGGAGCATCAGGATTATCTGGAGCGGATACCGAACGGTTATACCTGCCACTTCATCCGGCCAAACTGGAAGTTGCCCAAGCGGGCTTGAACCTGAATCGGACCTGGAACGGCCGGAATAGGGGAGAGCGCAAAAGCTGGCCTGCCCCTGTCATGCAGGCGACATCAGGGGTAGCCTCAGCCCTCACAACTCTGCTTGTTAATTTCGAACTGTCCAACCTCTTTTACATTTTTGCTGCCAAAAATGTAAATGAGGGTGCCGCCCAAGGAAAGTATCGATTGGTCGCTGCGCATTTGCGCGGCGCAATTAGCCTTGAGGATGTTTGATTTCATCACGCCCAAGTCAACGTTATTGGGATGAGTGTCATAACGGGTCAACGTGTAATAGAACTTGAGTGCGTGACTGTTGGCCGCTTGCGCCCGAACGAAGGTTATATCTTCGTCGATTATTCGATTCTGGGCCATCGTTTTCGCGGTCACAATGATGAGGTCGCTGAGAAAGGTGGGTTTGCGGGAGTATCAGTTTTTTTGTGTTCGGGCTGGTTAGGGCCTGCCGTCAGGCAGGCCCTTGTTTTACCAGCTCGG
>NZ_LKBW01000196.1 GCF_002699855.1 Pseudomonas amygdali
TTTGGTCGGCATACATGCACCTCTAGCTACATGTTATGCCCGAACACAAAATTTCTGACAGTCTCAACTAACTCAAGACACTCGATAAATCATATTTAGTCGCAACGAAGACACCGGCTGGAGCTTCCCGTGGTACTTCAAATTCGACTCCGCCGANAGGGCTACTCGCGTGACTCCCAGCAGCTGGCGCTGATTCGTTATTACGGCTGGCGCATAACGATCCTGTCGATGTTTCCCAGCGTGAGCAAGGTTGAGGCGGTGACGAGTCGTGATCAGCCGTTTCCGGTGTTTAATACGATCTTTTTTGTGGTGGTGGGGTTGTTGGTGGTGGTTGGGGTGAGGAAGAGGTTCAAGGGGCGGGCTCGGGTTGATTGGGTTGTGCGGTAAAAAACTGCTAAAAAATCCCGATCGGTGATCGGGATTTTTTCGTTTAAAACAGGATTGAACCTGTTACCTTCGAGTTACCAACAAACTGGCCTTCCCGCCGGTTACGGATACCAGCATAAGGCCAAACCTGACGATAACTCAGTTCGCTCTACACAGAATTGGTGCAGGCGCCTGAGCCACCAAACATCCACCGCCCAAAGCCCAAGTTGTGGAGTTTGTGTTGAGAGTCGGCGAGAGCACATAAGTAGAAGCTGCTGGAATACCACCTTGAGGCGTTACTGTAATGATTCCGTTGGCAACAGCAACGTTATTTACGTACGTTGTTGCTTGGCTGGCGGGGATATCGTTAGTACCCAAGTTACAGCCTTGAGGCGTACCCAGTTGCTGTATACAAAGTGCGACCGCAGTTTTGTATGTATCAGCGACGGAAGTGACTTCCGTAAAACGAGCTCGCATTGTGTAGTTCTGATACGCTGGCAGTGCCACCGCCGCCAAAATACCAACAATCGCAACAACGATCATCAGTTCTATCAGTGTAAAACCTTTTTGTGATTTCATTGCATACTTCTCCGAGGCGTCAATTTGGGGGCCCTGCTCAATTCAAAGCACACGTCATGCCAATGTGAGATCAATGATGGTTCGCAGGCTAAAACGGGCTTGAACGGTGCTTGGACCTTCAGAAATTCGTAAAAACTGACAATTTTTGTCACATCCTTCGCTGCTATTTGGCAGTACAGTCCGACTGCGCTATAACTGAACCGCCCCGGGTTTCTCGGAGACTCCAACCTTTGAGAGGATGGAGCGATGAAAAAACTACCGAA
>NZ_LKBW01000197.1 GCF_002699855.1 Pseudomonas amygdali
TGGGGAATCGAGGGCAACTCCCTCGCTGTTGCATTGGCGGACTTCTTTTTGGTCGGCATACATGCACCTCTAGCTACATGTTATGCCCGAACACAAAATTTCTGACAGTCTCGCCAGAGGTGCCACCCCAGGTGGAAACAAACCCTCTCTCAACTGATCCAGATCCAAAACACGACCAGGAACAGGAGCCGGAGCCGGAGCCGGGGCAAAACAAAGACCAGGAGCCTGGCCAACAGACTGACCAGGAACCGGAAAATAGCGGCACCACTGAACCTAAACCTGAGGTTGTAATACAGTCAGATACATTGCCATCTTCCGTGGTGAAACTGCTTATCGGTGGCAGGGAAGCGACATTAGCAGCATCAGGAGTGGTTAGTGTGGTCTTTGCAGATACCGGGGAAATATGCCAAGTGGATTTGTCCACGGCGCAGATCGTTGGACTGGAGGAAGTGAAACATGAAGATTCGTAAAGTTGTGACTGGTACTTTCCGAGTGGCGGCATTCTCGTTTCTTTCGTTGATCCGCCCTTTGATTTTCCTGGTACTGGAAGGGGAGAAACATGAAGATTCGTAAAGTTGTGACTGGTACTTTCCGAGTGGCGGCATTCTCGTTTCTTTCGTTGATCCGCCCTTTGATTTTCCTGGTACTGGAAGGGGTAGCGTTTCTCTGCTTGTTCGGGTTTCTAGCTTGCGCGCTGTTTGGGCAGTGGTTCGTTTTCACGGTGCTGCTATCAACAGGACTTGTCAGCAAGGTGCTAGCTATGGGATATGACGCATTGCTCACTTGGCTGACGCCCTTCAATTACGGAATGGTGTCCGATAATTGAAGGGCTGGCCATGGTCATTCCTCAGAGCCGGATTCGTTCCGGCTTTTTTCTGCGTCATCGTCAGTGGTTTCGCCAGTGGTGAACCTGCCTGAGCATTCCCCGCAAATTAGGTTTAGCCCTGGCTTACCCCAAATATTGATCTTGCAAGGCGAGCAGGAGTACTTCGCACGTGTTGGCTTGATGCATAGGAATTTCAAAATGCCTATGCATCAAGTTGACGCTATGACGGAGGCGTCATGCCTTCATAGCGATGCGTAGTAAGACACTGATGCGTT
>NZ_LKBW01000198.1 GCF_002699855.1 Pseudomonas amygdali
CCTCCAACAGCACTGGCAAATACACGTCAGGCTCCTCCAGCGTGTGAAGCAATACCGATGCAATCGTATTCCAGTGGCGCATGATGAGCCCCATCATGTCGGTAGCCTGAGCGTTGCTCTCAAAACTGAAATTCTCGCCCCAGATTTGTGGCAGGTACTCGCTGGGAGGCACCATCTCCGGACCACAGATCAGTGCCGCAAAATAGCCGTCGAGCATTTCAATGTTCATGGCCGGTGAGCCGATGGCATCAAGAAAATCAGTCAGCCTATCGAGTTCGGCATCGGTCAGCGCTTGTTGAAAAGGTGGATGGCTCATGGGGTGTTTGTTCCAATAAAGTTGAGTAATTCAGGTTTCTGAGGCTTTCCCAAGTGGCCGCAGTTCTCCGCGTGCGACGGCATCCGGTACGGAGAATGAGTAGCGCCCGAGCATGTTGATATGCTCATGACCAAACGGCGAAAGCCGCGCCTCGTCTTCGGGNTCGCACCGGATAGCCTTCGCGGCGTAGCTGTGTGAGTATCGCGTCCATGTACAAGGTGTTCCACAAAACGATCATGTTCACGACTAGTCCGAGCGCACTCAACTGATCCTCCTGTCCCTCGCGGTAGCGCTGGAACAGTTCTCCGCGCTTGCCGTGGAAGACCTCGCGGGCCAGGCTATGGCGCCCCTCGCCGAGATTGAGTTGCTGCAGCGTTCCGCGTCTGCGCGACTCGTCGTCAATGAAGTTCAGTGTGTGAATAGTCTTGTCGATGCGACCAATTTCAGCGATGGCCTGGGCCAGTCGTGTCGGTCGCTCATCGACCTGCAGGGTGCGCATGATTCCCATCGCGGGCACCAGGCCAAGTTTGAGTGAACCAATCAAACGCAGTACGTCGTCCCAATGTGGTGTGATGCGATCAAGGTTGACGCACTGTTTTGCCAGGGCGTTGAGTTCGCCGTAGTCGGCTTGTGCATCGACTCGCCAGAACCGCGTGCCACCGATGTCGGCCAAGCGTGGGCTAAACCTATAGCCCAGAAGCCGGAACAGGCCGAACACTACATCGCTATAGGCTCCATTGTCGG
>NZ_LKBW01000199.1 GCF_002699855.1 Pseudomonas amygdali
CCGAGCTGGTAAAACAAGGGCCTGCCTGACGGCAGGCCCTAACCAGCCCGAACACAAAAAAACTGATACTCCCGACCGTTGCTGCAACAGCGCATGCAACCGACTATTACGTTGCCCCAAATGGCAATGATCACGCTGCCGGTACAAAAGCCGCACCATTGCAATCCATCATGCGTGCGCAGCAAACCGCAAAAGCCGGCGACACGGTGTATTTTCGCGGCGGAATCTACACCTACACAGCAGGCATCAACAGCTGCGCTACCCGTACAGACACCGTCAATGCCATCACTCTGAACAACAGCGGCAGCGAAAACAAACCTATACGTTACTGGGCCTATCCGGGCGAAACACCGGTGTTTGATTTCTCGGCCATGAAAGACGATTGTCGCGTCAAAGGCTTCAACGTTACCGGTAGCTGGTTGCACCTGAAGGGGCTGGAGGTAACGGGCGTGCCGCAGCAGCCGGATAACCATCTCAATCACGAGTCCTGGGGTATCTGGAACAGCGGCAGCCACAACACTTTCGAGCAACTCAACTTGCATCACAACATGGGGCCAGGCCTGTTCATTCAGAACGGCGGTTATAACCTGGTACTCAATACCGACTCCCACCACAACTACGATCCTTACACCTCAAACGGCGCAGGTCAGAGCGCTGACGGCTTCGGCGCACACATCAAGGCGGGGCATCCAGGTAACGTATTTCGCGGTTGCAGAGCCTGGGCCAATTCCGACGACGGCTTTGACCTGATCAATGCCTTCTCGCCGGTAACCATCGAAAACTCGTGGGCATGGCAGCAAGGTTACCTGCTTGGCACGCACACCAAACTCGAAGCGGGCAACGGCAATGGCATCAAAGCGGGCGGATACGGTGGCAAGTATGTGCCCAACGGTGTGATACATATCGTCCGTAATTCAGTTGCCTTCGACAACAAATCCGCCGGTTTCTACGCCAATCACCATACATTGGTGTCAACGCCAACTAAAAAGTGACCCCCTTCCGTGCTAAATCGCCAACTTAGTTTTG
>NZ_LKBW01000200.1 GCF_002699855.1 Pseudomonas amygdali
CCGAGTCTGCCCAGGTGGCATGACTCAAACAAAAGGGTCTCCGAGAAACCCGGGGCGGTTCAGACAGCTCCGAAACAGAGCCTGATAATAGACTTGGCAAGATTGCTGAGCCGCTGCACAGCCAAAGCACTAAGGGACATTCCATGAACGCAATTTCTACCCCTGTCATGGGGTTCATAACCTGTACTGAGCCGCTTCAGGCAAAAGGCAATGGGTATGACTATCCCATCCTGGTTCGGATTGAATTCGAGCGACAGCCAGATGATTCAGTCCAATTGATTTCCCGGGGAGGCCACACAGGAACACTGATCACAAATGCTCGAAGGGTGAATATCTCAAGCCACGACTGGGACAACCGCCCGTATGACCCCCTTGATAGCCTAGTCCTGAGCCGGTGGGCTTTTTCAAAAGCGGGCTGGGTGCTTCGTGACGATGAGTAGGTCAGTGCCTATTGGCCTTAACCGACTAACGTTGAGCCAGCTCGTCGCGGACCTTCATGACGGTCGTAGTTGAACACGCAGCGTGCCTCGCTACTGCGCGGATCCCGAGACCCGCAGCCAGCAGCTCACGCACTCGGTTACGCAGCTCTGCGTCTACGGGTCTGCCTTTGTAGACGCCTGAAGCTTTTGCCTTCTCAATATGGCGCAGTCTTCTTTGTTGATAGTCCTTCCTGGCGATCGCGGCCATCATATCGATCATCATGTAGTTGATGGCCGCCAGCATGCGGTCGGTGAACTCGTCCCCCGACTGGGCCGTCATGCCTTGATGACTGGTAGGCAGATCCACAGAGACGATCCGTATGCCTCGGTTATCGATTGCTGTTTTGAGGGATCGCCAAGCCTGGTCATCCATTCGCGACAGCCGATCGATGCTTTCCACCAGCAGCACGTCACCTCGGCGAGCATCTTTGAGTAGTCGGATTAATTCCGGGCGGTCGGCATGGCTGCCACTGGCATTTTCCATGTAGCACGATGCGATGGCCTTGCCGTAGCCGGAGACAAACGTTTCCAAATAATC
>NZ_LKBW01000201.1 GCF_002699855.1 Pseudomonas amygdali
CAGGATGCAGGCCGCCAAGGCAGCGTAAGTGGATAATTGTCCAACCTTCGGGGGGCATACCAGAGCGTGGGAACGATAGTCAGCGGAGTTTCAGTCCCGTCTTCCGGGCTCTCCAGGACGACTGTGTCACCATGAGCGCTGAGCGTATAAACGGGTAATCACGATCAAACCCGCGCCTGCACGTTCACCCAATACCGGGTGAAGCGTTGTACATGCACAGGGAGGGCGAGTTCCAGCATGTCGAGGATGCGCTCGCTGTCGGCCAGCGGATAGCTGCCGGAAATCAGCAGGTTGGCGACTTTCGCGTCGCAGTTCAAACGACCGCGTCGATAGCGACCCAGCTCGGCAAGGAAGTCGGACAGCTTCATGCGCGATGCCACCAGCATCCCGTCCGCCCACGCGCCACTGCCCGCATCTATCGGTTTCACGCTGTCCCAGGCATCACGGCTGAAGGTCACTTGCTGGCTGGCCCGCAGCATCAAACCCGGGCCGCTCCTGCCGAGCGGGGCTATTTCAAGGGCTCCGGCAAACACCGCCAATTGCGTGCGCCCGTCCAGCTGGCGCAGGTTGAAACGGCTGGCCCCCGTCGACGCCCTGACCGTGCCTTCGGTGCTCAGCAGGCTCAGCGGGCGGCTGTCCGCCGAGGCGCTGATAAGGATTTCGCCCTGTAATAGCTTGATCAGGCGCTGCTGAGCATCAAAACGCACATCGACCGCGCTGGCCGTATTCAACTGCACCTGACTGCCATCGCTCAATGCCACCTTGCGCTGCTCGCCAACGCCACTATTGTAGTCAGCCAGCAAGGGTTGCAGGGCGATCTGCTCGCGCAGGCTCCAGCCCGCTGCCGAGCCTGCGCCCAGCAACAACAGCAGTTTCAGAGCGTGCCGACGGCTGGCGGATTTCGGCGCATTGAGTGCCGCATGCGCCAGCGGCGAGGACAGCCCGCTGATGCGCTGATTGACCCGCTGCATATGCGCCCAGGCCCGCTGATGTTCAGCGTTGCCATTGAGCCAGAGCTGCCAGGCCTGCTGACGACGCGCATCCAGCGTGCCTTCCTGCATTTCCAGCAGCCAGCCGACCGCTTGCTGCGCCACGCCAGGCGAGATGTCGGATTTGTTCAAGGACTCGTTGCTCGGGTTCATAAGGCGAAATAGCAGCGCAATGCGGCCTTGTTCAGATGGCGCTTGACCGTTGCGATGGAGATGCCCAGTTCGGCGGCAATCTGGCCGTGGCTCAACCCGTCGACCTGCGACATCAGGAACGCCCGCTTGACCAGCACGGGCAGGCCGTCCAGCAGTTGATCGAGTTCCACCAGGGTTTCGAGAATGATTGCCCGCTCTTCTTCCGAAGGTGCCACGCATTCCGGCAGCTCGGCCAGCGCCTGGTAGTAGGCGTGCTCCAGGTCCTGACGCCGGTAGTGATTGCACAACACACGTTTGGCAATCGTCGTCAGAAAGGCGCGAGGCTCGACGATCTGCTGCGTATCGCGTGCGCCCAATACCTTGATGAAGGTGTCCTGGGCCAGATCCGCTGCGCTGTGCGGGCAGCCGAGCCTGCGCCGCAACCAGGTCGTCAGCCAGGTGTTGTGTGCCCTGTACAGGCTTTCGACAGTGTGATTGAGAGCGGAGTGGGCGATGGGCATCACGGGGGAACAATCCACGGGGACTCGTTGATGGCGTGGATTCTGGCAGACTCTTTTGCGTATGAGAATATTTATCATTAATATTGCGGTTCATTTATCCCGCTCAGGGACGAATGGCGCAAACAGCTGGCATTCATCGCGGCCTCTTCCCGAAGGCTAGTGATCCGGCTTCCCAGGTTTCACGAATCAATGAAGACCCTTTGATGGATGTCACCACCGCAAGCGGTTCGCTGCCGGAAAAACGCATGGCGAAAGTCAGAAGCAAGGGCCTGACGGTTGCTTATCGGCTTGCCGTTACCTCGCGGGCGCTGGCAGCCGTGTTTGCCGGTTATCTGCTCGCCTCAGTGGTCAGCATCTGCGTTGCGCATTGGCTGCCCATCCCCCGCGCCGAAGCAGTGGTGACAGGCATGATGCTGTCCTTTCTGGTTTATCTGGTCGCGGTGCTCTGGTGTTTTGCCTGCCGCACGGCGTTGCAGGCCTGGGTCGGAGTGCTAGCGCCGTGCGCATTGCTGGCGGCTGCCTGCGCCTGCGGTCGGTGGCTATTGTGAAAGAGGGTTTTCGTCAGTCGATGGCCTGGTTGCACACCTGGGTCGGTTTACTGTTCGGCTGGCTGTTGTTCGCGATTTTTCTGACCGGCACGCTTTCCTATTTCAAGGATGAAATTACCCAGTGGATGCAGCCGGAAATTCCGGTGCGCGTCCTTGATGCCGGTGCCAGCGTGCAGCGGGCTCAGGATTATCTGCAAAGCCACGCCGCCGGGGCTACGCGCTGGTTCATCAGCCTGCCGGACGAGCGCACGCCGGGCCTGACGGTTGGCTGGCTGACCGAAGGCAATCAGGGCCAGCGCAACAACTTCGTGCGCAAGCTGCTCGACCCGCAAACCGGCAGCGAGGTGCAGGCACGCGACACGCGCGGCGGTGATTTCTTCTACCGTTTTCACTATCAACTGCAGATGCCTTATCCCTGGGGACGCTGGCTGGCGACGAGCGCCGCGATGGTGATGTTCGTTGCGTTGATCACCGGCATCATCATTCACAAAAAAGTCTTCAAGGAATTCTTCACGTTTCGTCCACGCAAGGGCCAGCGTTCCTGGCTGGATGGGCATAACGCGCTTGGCGTGCTGGTGTTGCCGTTCCATCTGATGATCACTTACAGCAGTCTGGTGATCTTCATGTCGATGGTGATGCCCGCGAGCATCCTCAGCCAGTACGACACGGTTCAAGCGTTCTACCGCGAAGCCTATCCGTCCCCGGAAATGCTCAAGCGAGAAGGCAAACCTGCGCCGCTGGTAGCACTTGCACCGTTGGTCAATGCGGCGAACGCGAAGTGGGACGGCGGTCAGGTGGGGCGGGTGATCGTCAATAATCCGGGCGACAGCACCGCCTCGGTTCTGCTGACGCGTGATGACAAGGGCAGCATCGTGCCGGATCGGGGCGGGGCGCTGACGTTCAGCGGGTCGAGCGGCGCGTTGCTGAACGAAGTGCCCGAGCGCCCGGTCGCGCTGCTGATTTCCAGCGGGATGTACGGTTTGCATGTAGGCCATTTCGCCGAGCCGCTGCTGCGCTGGCTGTACTTCATTTTCGGGGTCGCCGGAACCGCAATGATCGGCACCGGGCTGGTGATGTGGCTGGGCAAGCGTCAGCTCAAGCACGCCAAAACCGGCGTGCTGCCACTGGAGTTGCGTCTGGTGGAAGTGCTGAACATCGCCAGCATGTCCGGGTTGATGATTGCCGTGGCCAGCTTCTTCTGGGCCAATCGTCTGCTGCCTTCGGGTTTCATCGGGCGTGCCGATTGGGAAGTCAGCGTGTTCTTCACATGCTGGGCGTTGTCAGTGCTGCACGCCCTGGTGCGCAAAGGGCGCATTGCATGGCGCGAACAACTGGGGCTGGGCGCGGTGCTGTTTGCCGGGCTGCCGCTGCTCGATCTGCTGACCAGCGGCCGCTATCTGCTGGGTTCGCTGATGTCGGGAAGCTGGGTAATGACGGCCTTTGACCTGACGGCGCTGGTCACGGGGCTGTTCCTTGGCTGGGCAGCGCTGAAATTCAAAGCGCTACCCGCCGCCGAAACAGCCCGCGTTGCCTTGCAAGCCATACCTCGGGAGAGCCACTGATGCTGTTGGCTGCCTTGTTGTGCTACGTAGGTTTTACCTGCCTGTGCCTGTCCATGGCGCGCCATTACAGTGAACTGCTCAAAGGCCCGTTGACCGAACGGCGGCGTCGGGCGCTCAAGCTGGTCGGCTGGGGCGCGCTGCTGTTGTCGTCATGGGCGGCGGTTCAGGCCGATGGCTGGATGATGGGCACCGTGCACTGGTTCGCCGCATTGATGAGCAGCGCGGTGTTGCTGGTTGCGCTGCTGCCGTTCCGGCCGCGTTGGGTGCTGGCGCTGGCAGGATGCGGCGTGCTGCTCAGCCCGTTGGCAGCCGTGAGTCAATTATTGGCCTAACGCCAGCCGGTATTCGCCCGGTGTGGCGCCCACGGCCTGGCGAAACCGATTGCTGAAATGGCTGGCGCTGGCAAAGCCGCAGGCCAGCGCTATCTCGCCTAATGGCTTGCCGGTGCTGCGCAACAACTGGCGAGCCTGTTCGATACGTCGCGCCAATAAGTACTGGTGTGGCGGCAAGCCGAAGCTTTCGCGAAACATTCGCGCGAAGTGGTATTCCGACAGCGCGCACATGCCAGCCAGTTGACCGAGGCTCAGCGGATCGGCGAGGTGCATTTCGATGAAGTCCACCAGATGCCGTCGCAGGTGTGGTGCCAGGCCGCCTTTCAGGCGCAACCCCTCGCGCAACCCTACCTGACTGAGCAACGCATGGCTGACCATCTCGTGCGCCAGGCTGCTGGTCAGCAGACGCTCGCCGGGCTCTGCCCAGTTCAGGCGAATCAACTGCCGGAAGCGTGCTGCTTGTGCGGGGTCTTCCAGAAAGGTGTTTTCCCGCAGTTGCATCTCACGCGGCTCGCGATCCAGTAGTGTCACGCAGCCCAGCGCAAACTGTTCCGGGCTGAAATACAGATGCGCCAGACGGATCTCGCCGTTTACCACCCAGGCGGACTCATGACCGGCAGGCAAGATGCACAGCTTGCCCGGCGCACCCTTCTGGTCGGGTCTGCCGCGCCGAAAGGTCCCGGTGCCGTCCTCGATATAGCACGACAGCGTGTGGTGGGTCGGTGCGTGATATTCCTGCGAGTCATGCCGATTGTTCCACAACGCCGCCACCAACCCGTCGCCCAGCGGCGCGCTCTGCTCCAGATTGGCATTGGGTGAACTGTTCAGGGCCTGAAAGACCTGGATGGATTCAATGGCGGGCATGACGATTCCTCTAGGATTTGTATCCTACTCGCTGGCGACGCCGCTGCCAGTAGCGCCTGACGCAAATGCGCAAGATTGTGCAAGCGCTGGCAGAACGGCACGCAGCAGACTGATGGCTCATCAAGGAGCCTGCACCATGAACATTTCGCTTTATCTGCTGACTGTGCTGATCTGGGGTACGACCTGGATCGCCCTGAAACTTCAACTCGGCGATGTCGCGATTCCGGTATCGATCGTCTATCGCTTCGCGCTGGCGGCGCTGGTGCTGTTTGCATTTCTGTTGCTGACAAAGCGTCTGCAACCGGTCAACCGTCGTGGTCAGTTGATTTGTCTGGCGCAAGGCGTGTGCCTGTTCTGCGTCAACTTCATGTGTTTCTACACCGCCAGCCAATGGATACCCAGCGGGCTGATCGCTGTGGTGTTTTCGACCTCGACGCTGTGGAATGCGCTGAATGCGCGGGTGTTCTTTCGCCAGAAAATTGCCGGTAATGTTATGGCCGGTGGTGCCATGGGCCTGATCGGTCTGGCATGTCTGTTCTGGCCCGAGCTGTCCGGGCACAGCGCCAGCCGCGAGACCCTGATCGGTCTGGGCCTGGCCCTGCTGGGCACACTGTGCTTCTCGGCGGGCAACATGCTGTCGAGCCTGCAACAGAAAGCCGGCCTGCGTCCGCTGACTACCAACGCGTGGGGAATGTTCTACGGGGCGACGATACTGGGGCTCTACTGCCTGCTCAGCGGCACGCCGTTCACCTTCGAATGGAACACGCGTTACGTAGGCTCACTGCTGTTCCTGGTTATTCCCGGCTCGGTGATTGCGTTCACCGCCTACCTGACCCTGGTCGGGCGCATGGGGCCGGAACGCGCAGCTTATTGCACTGTGCTGTTTCCGATTGTGGCGCTGAACATCTCGACGTGGGTCGAAGGCTACCAGTGGACCGCGGCTGCCTTGCTCGGGCTTGTGCTGGTGATGGCGGGCAATGTGCTTGTGTTCAGGAAGACCAGGCCGGTTGCCGTCCTGGTCGGCGGCAAACTGGCCTGAGTCGATGTTCATACTCGGTTATAGAGCAGAAACGCCTTAGCCCTTCCACACCTGCGGATTGACCAGGTCCTGCGGCCGCTCGCCCAGCAACGCGTTGCGCAAGTTGTGGTAGGCGCGGTCGGCCATCGCCTGACGAGTTTCAGTAGTGGCTGAGCCGATGTGCGGCAGGGTGACGGCGTTCTTGAGCTGGAACAGCGGCGATTCTTGCAGCGGTTCTTTTTCGTAAACGTCCAGACCGGCACCGCGAATGGTGCCGTTCTGCAGGGCTTCGATCAGCGCAGGCTCGTCGACAATCGGGCCACGGGCGATGTTGATCAGGATGGCGCCGGGCTTCATCAGGCTCAGTTCGCGACGGCCGATCAAATGTTTGGTCTTTTCGCTCAGTGGCACTACCAGGCAGACGAAATCCGCTTCGGCCAGCAGTTGGTCCAGGCTGCGAAACTGTGCGCCCAGTTCCTGTTCAAGTTCGGTCTTACGGCTGTTGCCGCTGTACAGGATCGGCATGTTGAAGCCCAGACGACCACGGCGGGCGATGGCTGCGCCGATATTGCCCATGCCGACGATGCCCAGCGTTTTGCCGTGCACGTCGGTGCCGAAATGCGGAGGCTCGATACTGCGCGTCCACTGTCCGGCCTTGGTGTAGGCATCCAGTTCGGCGACGCGGCGGGCGCTGCTCATGATCAGCGAGAAGCCCAGGTCGGCGGTGCTCTCGGTCAGTACATCCGGCGTATTGGTGAGCAGAATGCCGCGCTCGCTCAGGTAGTCGACATCGTAGTTGTCGTAGCCCACCGAGATGCTGGAGACCACTTCCAGTTTCGCTGCGTTTTGCAGCTGCTCGCGACCCAGCTTGCGGCCGGAGCCGATCAGCCCGTGGGATTCAGGCAAGGCCTCATCAAATTGGGCGTTGATGTCGCCCAGCTTGGGGTTGGGCACGATCACGTTGAAGTCTTGCGCCAGGCGCTCGGCCATTTCTGGAGTAACACGGCTGAAGGCGAGTACGGTTTTTTTCATTGGGCAGTCACTCTTGAGCGGTTGAATGAGTAGCACGCTAACATTCCTCTCCGCTCTTTGGCAGCCGCTTTTTACAGTTGTACGATGTCAGAACGAGGACTTGAGTGCCTGCACATGCAGATCCGCCTCATCGGCCGCGAGAATTTCCGGCAGGGAACCTCGCAGGTATTCGACCCAGGTTCTGATCTTGGCATCCAGATACTGGCGTGACGGATAGATGGCGTACAGGTTCAGCTCCTGCGAGCGGTAATCGGACAATACCCGCACCAGTGTGCCGTTGCGCAGCCCCTCGATCGCCGAGTAGATCGGCAGAATGCCAATCCCCATGCCGCTGGAAATCGCGGTTTTCATGGCATCCGCAGAATTGACCAGCAGCGGCGAGCTGTTGATGGTGACCATCTCCTGACCTTCCGGGCCATCGAACAGCCATTTGTCCAGCGGGAACACCGGGCTGACCAGGCGCAGGCACGCATGATTCAGCAGGTCGGCAGGCTTGTGGGCCATGCCGAAGGTTTTGACGTACTCGGGCGATGCACACACGATGCTATAGGTAATGCCCAGCCGCTGAGACACAAAGCCCGAGTCTGCCAGTTCGCTGGCCAGCACGATCGACACGTCATAGCCTTCTTCCAGCAAGTCCGGCACGCGGTGGGTCATGGTCAGGTCGAACGCGACATCAGGGTGGTTGCGGCGATAACGGGCGATGGCGTCGATCACGTAATGCTGGCCAACGCCGGGCATCGAATGCACCTTTAGTTGCCCGGCCGGGCGGGCATGCGCGTCGCTGGCTTCGGCTTCTGCCTCTTCGACCGAGGCCAGAATCTGCTCGCAGCGCAACAAGTAGCGCTTGCCTGCTTCAGTGAGGGCAATACGCCGGGTGGTTCGGTTGAGCAGGCGCGTCTGTAAATGTGCTTCAAGGTTGGAGACCGCGCGCGAGACGTTGGCGGTGGTGGTATCCAGCACGGCGGCGGCAGCAGTGAAGCTGCCCGCTTGCGCCACGCAACTGAAGGCACGCATGTTTTGCAGGGTGTCCATGGGTACTTCTCTGAGTAGATGGCAAATTGTGACATGAAGTAACGGATGCATGTATCCAGACCAAAGGATTATCGCCGTTTCAGTAACAAAGATTCACAAAACTCCCCGCTTATCGCCGCGTCAAGCGCCGCCTAGAATCGCCGCCATTCAAGGTGTATTACCTCCGTTCGGGAACTCGCAGCTGTGCCGCGTCGCATCATCAGAGGGCTCTGGCCCGTCGGTATCCTGGCTTTTACGCTGGTCCTCAACGGCTGTATCGGAACACATGGAATCAAACCGCAGGGCAGTTTTCTGCACGCGGACAGCCTGGCCACCGATCAGGCGATTCAGAGCGCTGCCCTCGACGCCCATTGGCCCGCAGCGCAATGGTGGCGTGCCTATGGCGATGCGCAACTCAATCACTGGGTCGATATTGCTACGCTTGGCAGCCCGGGTCTGGCGCTGGCCGCTGCCCGTGTGCGCCAGGCAAGAGCGATGGCGCAGATCGCCGAGTCATCCGAGTCGGTGCAGGTGCAGGGCAGTGCCAGCCTGATGCGCCACGACTGGCCCGAGGATCAGTTTTATGGTCCCGGAGCGCTGGCCGATACTCGCACCTGGGACAACAATGCGTCGCTGGGCCTGAGCTACGCGCTGGATCTGTGGGGGCGTGAACGCAACGCCAGCGAGCAGGCCCTTGATCTGGCGCACGTGAGTGCTGCCGAGCAGCGTCAGGCGCAGCTCGAATTGCAGGAAAACGTGGTTCGCGCCTACATCCAGCTGGCCCTTGAATACGCCCGACTGGACATCGCCGAGGCAGCGCTGGCCCAGCAGCAACAGATACTCGATCTGGCGCAGCGTCGCCTCAAGGGCGGGATCGGCACGCATTTCGAGATCAGCCAGGCCGAAACGCCATTGCCCGAGGCCCACCGGCAGATTGATGCGCTGCAAGAGGCCATCGCCCTGAGCCGCAATCAGCTGGCCGCGCTGGCAGGCAAGGGGCCGGGAGAGGGCGCGGCGCTGCAACGGCCCACGCTGTCGTTGCATACCGAGCTGAAATTGCCGTCGGCATTGCCCGCTGAACTGCTGGGGCAGCGGCCTGATGTGGTGGCCGCGCGCTGGCAGGTTGCGGCGCAGGCGCGCGGTATCGACGTCGCACATGCGGGCTTTTATCCCAATGTCGATCTGGTCGGCAGCCTGAGCTACATGGCCACGGGCGGCGGCATGCTGGAGTTTCTGACCGGCAGCAAGCTGGGTTACAAGGTCGGGCCAGCCATCAGCTTGCCGATTTTTGACGGCGGGCGCTTGCGGGCGCAGCTGGGTCAGGCGTCGGCCGCTTATGACCAGGCCGTGGCGCGTTACAACCAGACGCTGGTGATGGCGTTGAAAAGTATTTCCGACCAGCTTATTCGTCGCGCCTCGATGGACAAGCAACAGGCATTGGCCGCCGAGTCGGTGGCGTCGGCACAAAAGACCTACGACATCGCGTTGATCGCCTGGCAGCGCGGGCTGACCGATTACCTGAACGTGCTCAATGCGCGCACGCAGCTGTTTCGCCAGCAGCAGATTCAGCAACAGGTCGAGGCTGCGCGCCTTAATGCCTATGCCGGGCTGGTGGTAGCGCTGGGCGGGGAGAGCGGCGGTTGCCATTCTTCAGGCACCACTGCTGATCTTGAGTGTGCGAAATGATTGCTGCCTTTGAGCGCGTGACCGCTTTGCCTTGGCGTCGTGAATTTCGTAGTTGGGCGCGCAGTGACGGGGTGACCTGGGTTTACCTTTTCAAGGTATTGATCGCTGCATTTCTGACGTACTGGCTGGCTCTGCGCCTGGAGTTGCCGCAGCCGCACACGGCGATTATCACCGTGTTCATCGTCATGCAGCCGCAGAGCGGGCAGGTGTTCGCCAAAAGTTTTTACCGCCTGCTGGGTACGCTGGCCGGGTCGGCCATGATGGTGCTGCTGATGGCCCTGTTTGCGCAGAACCCGCTGCCGTTTCTCGGCAGCCTGGCGCTTTGGGTCGGTATCTGTTCCGCAGGTGCGGCGCGTTATCGCAACTTTCGTGCTTACGGCTTCGTGCTGGCGGGGTATACGGCCGCGATGGTAGGGCTGCCCGCCCTGGCGCATCCCGAAGGTTCATTCATGTCAGCGGTGTGGCGAGTGCTGGAAATCACCCTGGGGATCCTCTGTTCCACTGCGGTGAGTGCGGCGATCCTGCCACAGAGTTCCAGTGCCGCCATGCGCAATGCGCTGTACCAGCGCTTCGGCGTATTCGCCCGTTTCATGGCCGAGGGTTTGCGCGGGGAGACCGCACGCACGGCATTTGAAACTGGAAACGTGCGCTTCGTCGCCGAGGCCATCGGTCTGGAAGGGCTGCGCAGCGTCACAGTGTTCGAGGACCCGCACATGCGTCGGCGCAACGGGCGTCTCAATCGCTTGAACAGCGAGTTCATGGCCGTTACGACGCGCTTCAATGCACTGCATCAGTTGCTTGAACGGCTACGTCTGGAACGCGCCGATACCGTGTTGAAGTACATCGATCCCGGTCTTGAAACCCTCGCAGAACTGCTCGATGGCTTCGCCGACCGCGCGTTGACCAACGATGATGCTGCGCTGCTGGTCACGCGCCTTGAGACGTGCAGGGCGCAGTTGCCCGAGCGGGTCAGAAGCCTGCGCGCCGAGCTGGAGCACACCCTGCCGAGCGACGCCGAACGACTCGATTTTCATACGGCGTTCGAGCTGCTGTACCGGCTGGTCAGCGAGCTGCATGATTACGCACTGACCCACGCATCGCTGGCCGATCACACCCATGCGCGTGAGCAGTGGAACGCGTCATTCGTGCCGCGTACCCACTTGATGACAGCCCTTGCGTCTGGAGCCCGCGCGACCTGCGTAGTCGGCCTGATGAGTGCCTATTGGGTGCTGACGGCCTGGCCCAGCGGCGCGAGCATGGTCCTGGCTTCGGCGGCAACCGTCGCGCTGTCGTCGACCACCCACAACCCCAGACGCATGTCGCTGCAGATGGCTGGCGGCACGATGCTCGGCGCACTGCTGGGTTTTGTCGAAACCTTTTTTCTGTTCCCGCACATCGACGGCTTCCCGCTGCTGTGCCTGCTATTGGCCCCGGTGTTTGTGCTCGGCGCCTTTCTGGGTTCACGTCCGCAGTGGACGGGATACGGCCTGGGGCTGCTGATTTTTTTCAGCCTGGGCTCGGTGCCGGACAACCTGACGGTCTACAACCCTTACACCTTCATCAACGATTACCTCGCGATGGTCATCGGCATGCTCATCTGTGCCGCAGCGGGGGCAATCATCCTGCCACCCAACAGCCGCTGGATGTGGCAGCGTCTGGAGCAGGCCTTGCGCAATCAGGTGGTGTTTGCGATTGGCGCACCGCTCAAGCGTCTGGGTTCAAGCTTCGAAAGCCAGACCCGCGACCTGATGCATCAGGCGTACGGTCTGGCGAGCAGCAAACCCCAGGTGCAGCGCGAGCTGTTGCGCTGGATGTTCGTGGTGCTGGAAATCGGCCACGCTATTATCGAGCTGCGCCGCGAACAGGCAATTCTGCCGATTCATCCCGCCTACGCCGAATACCAACCTTGGCGCATCGCGTTGCGCGTCATGGGGCGCGCCTTGGTACGCCTGTTCATCCAGCCCGATGCGGTCAATCTGCAGCGCGGCCTGTCGGCGGTCGATCAGGCGATCAAGCGGGTACAGGACGCTGATGAGCCGTTCGCCTCGCATTTCGACACGTCGGTGCTGCGCCGGGTGAAAAGTTACCTGCACTTTATCCGCACCTCGCTGTTGGACCCGCAATCGCCGCTGGCCGCTTATGGCGTCGAGTGCACCGCTTCAGGAATGGCTCATGCCGCGTGAGATAGCTTTCCACGGTCTTTACATGCCGACCCTGACACTGATGTTTCTACTTGCCGCCGGCCTGGCGTGGGCGCTGGATCGCCTGCTGGCCGGTTTTGACCTGTACCGGCATTTCTGGCACCCGGCGTTACTGCGTCTGTGCCTGTTTATCTGCATCTTCGGCGCGCTGGCGCTGCCCCTTTATCGTTGACGCCTGAGTCGAGAAATATCCGCATGAAAAAGTTTTATAGCCTGCTTGCCACGTTGCTGGTGCTGGCGATCGCGCTCTGGGTCGGTCGTACGCTGTGGGTCGACTACATGGATACGCCGTGGACCCGTGATGGCCGGGTACGCGCCGATATCATCAATGTGGCCGCCGATGTGTCCGGCACCGTGGTCGATGTGCCGGTGCACGACAATCAACGGGTAAAACGCGGCGATTTGTTGATGCAGATCGACCCGGATCATTATCGGATCGCAGTCCGCCAGGCGCAGGCATTGCTGGCTTCACGTAAGGCGACGTGGGAGATGCGCAAGCTCAACGCGAAGCGCCGTGCCGACATGGATGAACTGGTCATCTCGGCAGAAAACCGTGACGACGCGAGCAATGTCGCCACCTCGGCGCTGGCCGATTACCAATTGGCGCAAGCGCAGCTGGAAGCGGCCGAACTGAACCTGTCCCGCACGCAGGTATTGGCGGCGGTGGACGGTTATGTCACCAACCTCAATGTCCATCGTGGCGACTATGCACGCATTGGCGAAGCGAAGATGGCCGTGGTCGATATGAACTCGTTCTGGGTCTACGGTTTTTTCGAGGAAACCAAGTTGCCGCACCTGAGCGTGGGCGATCCTGCCGATATGCAGTTGATGAGCGGCGAGGTGCTCAAAGGCCATGTCGAAAGCATCGCACGCGGTATTTACGACCGCGACAACCCGCAAAGTCGTGAATTGATCGCTGATGTGAACCCGACCTTCAACTGGGTGCGTCTGGCCCAGCGCGTGCCGGTGCGCATTCATCTGGACGCGGTACCGGAAGGCGTATTGCTGGCGGCGGGGATGACCTGCACGGTGATTGTCAGGCCGCTAGACGGCTGATGATCGAGGACGCAGAGCGTCCAGAACGGCATGCGACGCGGAGCGCACGATAATTGCGATGATCGCTCCCTACGCTCCAGCATTGGGATTGACGAATCGGAGCGTCGCACGATAGGCAGGTGGTCGTTCCGCACGCTCCAGCGTGGGAATGCAGTTCGTGACGCTCTGCGTCACAAGTCGGTGTTCAATCCAAAGCGTTTTCTCAGGCCCATATCCAGTAGCCCTTTGGGCAGCAACCACGCCATCAGCGGCAGCAGGCGTGAGCCGTTGCCCAGGCGCAGCAGGCGTGGCGGATGGGTTTGTTGCACGGCTTTGAGCAGGTCGCGGGCAAATTCTGTAGCAGGAGTAGGGTTGTCCAGTGAAGCCTTTGCACGTGCGCGAATGCCTTCGCGGATAGGCCACCAGGGTGATTGTTCACTGATCAACTGTTCGGCTTCATGACTGGCATTTTTTGCGAAGCTTGACGCAATGGCGCCGGGCTGGACCTCCATCACCTGTACGCCAAATGGTGCCAACTCCAGACGTAGCGCATCGCTGAGGGCATGTACCGCGGCCTTGGAAGCACAGTAAGCACCTGCAAACGGGGTGACCAATACACCTGAAACGCTACCGATATTGACTACCAGGCCTTTGTTGCGACGCAGCGCCGCAAACAGCGCGTGGGTAACGCCGATGACGGAAAACACATTGGTTTCAAACTGCCGCTGCAAGGCCTCCACGCCGCCGTCGAGCAGCGGCCCCATCGCGCCATAGCCAGCGTTATTGATCAACACATCCAGACCGCTGTGCTCCAGCCCGGCGGCCAGTTGCTCCAGCGCCAGTCCGTCGTTGACATCCAGCTGCACGGCAATGAAGCCCGCGGCACTGAGTGCAGCGACATCCTCGGCCTTGCGTGCAGTGGCCCAGACTTCATAGCCAGTAGCTTTGAACGCATCGGCCAGTGCACGACCGATTCCGCTGGAACAGCCTGTAATCAAAGCGATGGGCATGAGGGAGATCCTTGTGATCAGTCCGAGAAGCTGCCTTGCAGATGTTCTGCGCGAAATTCCAGGGTTTGCGGGCGATAGCCATTGCGCAGTGCAGGCAGCGGCACGCAATCCTGCCACGTACCTTTGGCCTGAAGTTCGCCGGGGCCGCGGTAGCGTGCAGAGGTGTAGGTGTTGTCCGCCAGATTCACCGAGTCGCCGGGCGCATAGGCCGCGATCCGCCAGCGCAGCTCCTGCAATGCAACCTGGTTGGTATTGGTGATGCTGACCTGCAACGGACGATCTGCCGGGCAGTTTTGCGGATCGTAACTCAGGCGCATATCCAGACGCTCAAGCTGGCGTGTTTCCCGGCTGTCCTGCCAGATGACGATGGCCGCCACCGCCCCAAGCCCGACCGCCGCAGCCAGCGAGACGGGCAAGGCCTTCGCCGGGTAGCTGAGCAGAAGGATGAGCCAGGTCAGGATCAACAGGATGCCGATAAACATGCAGGTCTCCAGCAAAGGTAATGCTGGACATCCTACAGAACCTGGGAGGGGGACGTCGCGCAAATGAAAAGCCCCCGACAACTCTCTGCGTATAAATCTGCGCAAAGAGTTGTCGAGGGCTGTGTTACCTGTAGCGTGCAGCTAAAACCCTATCAACGAGCGATAGTTTGCGTCTTCACACCCGCTTCCAGCGCGTTCGAACGACCATAGATATCTTCGAAACGCTCGATATCGTCTTCGCTCAGGTAGCTGCCCGATTGCACTTCGATGATTTCCAACGGGATCTTGCCTGGGTTGCGCAGGCGGTGGACCGAGGCGATCGGGATGTAGGTGGACTGGTTTTCGGTGAGCAGGAACACGTTTTCGTCACAGGTGACCTGCGCAGTACCGGATACCACGATCCAGTGTTCGGCGCGGTGGTGGTGCATCTGCAGTGACAGGCAAGCGCCTGGCTTGACGGAGATGCGCTTGACCTGGAAGCGACCGCCCATGTCTACCGAATCGTAGGAGCCCCACGGACGGTACACTTCGAGGTGGTTCTGGGTCTCGGTGCGGCCCTGTTCGTTGAGGGTGGCGACCATCTGCTTGACGCCCTGGACCTTGTCCTTGTGGGCAATCATCATCGCGTCCTTGGTTTCGACGACCACGATGTTGTCCAGACCGATCACGGATACCAGTTTGCCGTTGCCGTGGATCATGCAGTTGCGGCTGTCCTGAATAACCACGTCGCCCTTGGTGACGTTGCCATTGGCGTCCTTGGCGTTGACTTCCCACAGCGACGACCAGCAGCCGACATCGCTCCAGCCAGCCGACAGCGGCACAACACAGGCGCGCTGGGTTTTTTCCATGACCGCGTAGTCGATGGAGTTGTCCGGGCAGCAAGCAAACGTGGATGAATCGATTTCCAGCGCATCGCCGTCCTGCACACTGCGCTCAAGGGTCAGCAGGCAGGTGTCGTAGATGTCCGGATCGTGCTTTTTCAGCTCTTCCAGGAAGCGGCTGGCGCGGAACAGGAACATGCCGCTGTTCCAGTAGTAACCACCGGCTTCGACGAATTCCCTGGCGCGTTTTTCGTCAGGCTTTTCGACGAACTGCGACACGCGGCTGACGCCTTCGGGCAGCAGGGCATCGGCGGTGGACTTGATGTAGCCATAGCCGGTTTCAGGCTTGTTGGCCGGTACGCCGAACAGCACCATTTCGCCGCGTTCTGCGGCTACGGTTGCCAGTGCCAGTGCGCGTTGCAGGGCTTTCTGGTCTTCGATGACGTGGTCGGCTGGCAGCACCAGCATCAGGCCGTCGTTGCCTTCGTTGACCAGCTTCATGGCGGTCAGGGCAACGGCTGGTGCCGTGTTGCGGCCGAACGGTTCCATGAGGATCGCCTGGGTTTCCAGGTTCAGCGCAGCGAGTTGCTCGTTGACGATGAAACGGTGGTCCTTGTTGCAGACCACGATAGGCTCCTGCATGCCTTCGAACACCAGACGCTCCAGGGTTTGCTGGAACAGGGTGTGCTCGCCGGTCAGTGCCAGGAACTGTTTAGGGAACTGTTTACGCGAAAGCGGCCAGAGTCGTGAACCACTACCGCCTGACAAGATAACTGGAATCATTTTGTTTCTCCAAAAGCATTCAATTAGGGCCGTACGAGGTGTCTGTCGTTTCTGTCTTGTTCTTGTTCCGCGCGGGTCGGTTCAGCGCTGATGCCCTGAACCGACCTGCATAATCCGTTTAGCGGGTTGCGACCGGTGGCTTGACCCACACTGGCGAGAGGCTGCTGCCACTGCCGGTGATGTAGAGCACAGCGGCTTCGCCACGCTCCAGTGCCACTGGTTTCACATCGGTGACTTTCTTGTCGCCGTCGTACAGCGCCAGGCTGACTTTGACCGGGTTTATCTCACGCTCGCCGGTGCCTTTGGCCGCTACAGCGTTGACCACTTCGGTCTTGCCGTCGGCGGTTTTCAGAGTCAGGGACTTGTCGCTGAGGTTCTGAACGCGAACCAGGGATTTCTGCTTGTTCTTGAACGGCGGCTCTTCAACCAGCTGCGGTTTGCCGCTGGCGTTGTTGACGATGGTGTAGTAGTGATCACCCGCCAGTTTCACCGGCAGGCTCTGGCTGCCCAGCTTGGCGGTGTAGTCGCCCTGTGGCATGAAGCTGAACGCAGTGCTGCCCAGTGGCGCGACTTCGTTGAGGTTGGTGTTGCCAACGGTGGCGCTGATTTCGGCGTTGCTGGCGTTGTAGACACGCACGAAGGTCGAGCCTTTTGGTGCGGTCGGGCCGTACAGGGCGGAGTCACCGGCGAAAGCTTGCAGGGACATCAGGCCCAGACCTGCGGCCATTGCGCAGGTTTTGAAAATGCGTTTTGCGGCCGAACGGTTGGCAGTAGTGTTAAAAGTCATGAGTCAGTCCTCTCAGTTTTGCGCCCGGTTGGGCGACTCGGATTGTTTGGCGTTGAGCGCCACGTTTTCTTGGGTGTCACGCGATTTCTTCAGCTCGGCGATCCACTTCGGATCGAACTCGCCAAGATCGTTGTGTGCCGGCAGGTAGCGCTCCGGGAATTCCCAGATCACCACTTGCGGCGGGGTGTTCTTGAAAGCATCGGTCTGCAGGTACTTGAGCATCGGCAGAATCGGGCCATGGCCGTCTTCGGCGTAGTTGACGACATCGCTGCGCAGCGCTTCTTTCAAGGCCCCGACGAAGTTCCAGTTAGGGTTGGCGCTGTAGCTGGTACCCACCAGACCCACCGGGATGTCGCTGTCTGCGAACAGTGCGTCACCGCCTGCCGCTTCGCCTGCTACCGGATCGGTACTGCGTTTCTGCAACTCGTCCGGCTTGGGCAGCATGTTGCTGAACAGCGGATCGAGCGGCAGGAATGNGAACTGCTCAGGTTCGCCTTCCAGTGGTGTTTTCTGGGCAATCGCGGCGCTCAGTTGCTGCGCGGCGACTTCGGCACCCATTGGCGTCCAGTGGGTGTCGGTGCGCAGGAAAACCTGGCCCTGTTGCTTGGCAGCTTGCAGCGGTGCCAGCAGGTCCGGGGCAAAGATCCCGGCCTTGGCGACCTGAGCGTGGAACTGCTGATACAGGTCGGTGTGCAGGCTGGCAGGCTTGCTGTCACCGATGTGCTCCGGGTACAGACGGGTTTTTGCCGGAACAATCGCCAGGACCAGTTTGGTGCCCTGTTTTTCCAGCGCGTCACGCACACCCTGAATGATCGCCAGGTTGTCGGCTTCGTTCTGCTCGCCGTTGGCAACCGCGTCGAACTCTTCGTCGGTGTACAACCACTGGTCCTTGCCAAGCACAACACCCGGACGACCTTCGTTGAACAGTTTGAAGTCCAGCGCTGCCCACAGGTTGGTGCCCAGACGCTTGATCGGGAACTCATCGTCGTAATGAGTTTCCGCCGCCTTGGTCCACTTGCCGTTGAGCACGGTGGTCTCGGCCGAGGTCGAGAACGTGCTGAAACTGCGCAGCGACCAGACGCCCAGGACCAGCAGAATGGCCAGGAAGATGGCGATATAGAGGATTCGTAATGAACGGGTCATGTCAGGCTCCTCAGAACTGGAAGTAAAGGAACGGCGAGAAGCTTTGCGCCGAGAGTTTGAGAATCGAGGCCACGAACAGCAGCAGGATCAGTGCACGCATGGCGTAACGTGGCCAGTCGGCAACCCAGTACGCGGGCTGCACCTGGGCTTCGCTGCCCACGGTGTAGCCTGGCAGGTGCAGACTGCCGGGAGCATCGCCGGGAACGGCCTTGATGGTGCCCGGTTGTGCGGTCGCAGGACCGTCAGCCTTGGCGCTCTTGCCGGTGTCTTTTTCGCGGTTCTGGTAGAAGTCGCGCAGACCGAAGAACGCCAGCGTCAGATAAGCCACCACCAGTGTCGCAACTTGCAGACCGGTCAGACTGGCGCGGTTGAGTTCCGAAAGCTGCCACTCGCCGAAGCTGAACATGGCGCTGTACATACGACCGGCGACATGCAGGTTTTCGGCGCGGAAGATGACCCAGCCTATGACCACCAGCAAGAAGGTCAGTGCCCAGCGAATCGGGTTGAAGCTGTAAGGCTTGGTGTTGATGCCGACCGCTTTCTCGATGGCCAGCCACATGCCGTGCCAGGCACCCCAGATGATGTAGGTGACGTTGGCACCGTGCCACAAACCGCCCAGCAGCATGGTCAGGAACAGGTTGCGATAAGTCGCGAACTTGCCGCCACGGTTGCCGCCCAGGGTGATGTACAGGTAGTCACGCAGCCAGGTGGACAGGCTGATGTGCCAGCGACGCCAGAACTCGGTGATCGACTGGCTGATGTAGGGCTGCTTGAAGTTTTCCATGAAGCGGAAACCCATCATCAGACCCAGACCAATGGCCATGTCGCTGTAACCGGAGAAGTCGAAGTACAACTGCGCGGTGTAGGCCAGTGCGCCCAGCCAGGCATCGCCGGTGGTCGGGTTCTGCAGAGCGAAGCAGTGGTCGGCGACCACGGCCAGGGTGTCGGCGATGAACACTTTCTTGATGAAGCCCTGCATGAAGCGCGTGGCACCTTCAGAGAACTTGTCCAGCGTGTGAGTGCGGTTGTTGAACTGGTCGGCCAGGTCGCGGAAACGCAGCACGGGGCCGGCGATCAAGTGCGGGAAGATCGCGACGAATGCAGCGAAGTCGATCAGGTTGCGCGTGGCCGGGGTGTCGCCGCGGTAAACGTCGATGATGTAGCTGATGGACTCGAAGACATAGAACGAGATACCGATCGGCAACAGCACGTGGGTCAGGATGAACGGTTCAAGACCCATCGAGGTCATGGCTGCGTTGATGCTGTCCACACCGAAGTTGGCGTATTTGAAGTAGCCCAGAATACACAGGTCCACGATTACGCCGAGCAGCAGCCAGCGCTGTGCCGGTTTGGTCCGCACACCTGCTGCGCCTACCTTTAGACCGATCCAGTAGTTCCAGACGGTCACGCCGACGAACAACGCCAGAAAGTCCACACGCCACCAGGCGTAGAAGATATAGCTGGCAATCAGCAACAGCAGATTGCGATAGCGTTGCCCGCTCAGGTAGTACAAGCCGAGGAAGATCGGCATGAACAGGAACAGGAACACGTTGGATGAGAAAACCATCCTTATCTCTCCGTTTGTTCAACATTCAAGGGCTCAAAGCCCCCCCAAACCCCCCGTTGAAATTGGGGGGTAAAACACGTCGCGTTACGGCTTGTCGGTGAAGCAGCTCAGGCGAGGTCCGGTCTCATGGATGCATCGCTTGGGCGTGGGGCTTCGCGGACAAGTCCGCTCCTACAAATAACAACAGTGAATCAGGAGCCGTCGTTATCGCCCTTGTCGCCTTTCTCGTGCGTCAGGTCGTAAACCTTGGTCAGGTCACCGCCCAGGCGCAAAGTCTTGAACGGCTGCTTTTCGTGTTTCTCTTCCAGCACATCCGGGCTGCAGGTGTAGAGCGAGCAGTACGGTTCGAGCCAGGCGAATTTCGGATCTTTCTTCAGGTCAGTCATGTCCTGTTTCTCGCCGTTGTGTTCAGCGAAAATCGAAGGGTCCTTGACGCCGGCCAGCACACGGTCACCCAGACGCTTCAAGGCACCATTGTTTTCCGGACGCAGATCGACACCGTTGGCCTGGGCGAAACTGGCGATCATCGCGAGGGGCAGCAGTGCGAAATTGTGATACGAAAGCGCGCGTTGACGACGCTTCATCTCGTTAGGCAGGAAACCGTCCTTGTCCACCTGATTGGCGGCGACCTTGTATTCCTTCACAGCCCAGTCGAAGAGGTCCTGTCGATTGGTGGCGACGGCGGTTGCCATCACTGACCAGGCGGCCCAGTACGAGTGGTTGTTGATTTTTTCCAGCGGCAGGTTGCTCCAGTCGCTGACCACCTGGTCGGCCAGCTTGCTGAACCATGCTTCGATGATCTTCGCGTCCTGCTGACGATTGGCCAGCGGATGCGACTCGGAGAACTTCAGACGCAGGTAGGCGGAGGACATGCTGCCCAGTGCCCATTTGCGCATGGACTTGCCGGTGTGGTTGAACTCGCGAGATTCCAGCGCATCGGCCTTGGCCCAGGTAGTCATCATGTTCAGCGCGCAGTCGAGCTGTTCCGGACGACCGTCGCGCATGTACTGCATCACGACTTTGCTGACGCCGCGCTCAAGGTCGTTGATGTCCTTGGTCGCATCGCGAAAGGCTTCTTCCGACACGGCGTTGAGGGTCGCACGTGCCTTGTCCGAACCTTCGTACTTGCTGCGGAAAACCAGCTTGTCGGTGTACGGCTTTGGAATGGCTTCACAGCTGAAATTGTGATCGCCCGTCTTCATTTTTTCGATCGGGGCGTCATAGCCCTTGGGTGGAACCAGTGCGGCGGACGCACCCGTAGCCCAGGCCATCGATGACAGAATTGCCATCGACAGCAGGGTAGGGCGTATCAGTTTAGGAGTCTGCATAAGTCACCTCATAGTCCGGCTTGAGCGGTGTGTGTCGCAGCGCTCGGGAACACGTTGCGTTTGCATACTTTGGCTTCGACTTTCTGCGGTGCCGTGCCTGCTTCCGGTCCCTGGATCTCCAGCGCCAGCAATTGCTGGTTAGCCCAGTCCTCGTCTTCGCGCAGTTCGAACGCGAAGCGTCCGTCAGTATCGGACGTTTCCGGTTTTTCGATTTTCAGATCTTCGTGACGCCCGTTCATGTACCAGAGCCTGGCTTGAAGGACTTTCACCGAAGTATCGTCAAACTTGATATCGATCTGATTGCTGCCGTTGCGGATATCCTTGATGCCATTCTTGCCATTGACCAGCAATTCGTTGGTACCCGGCTTAAGCGTGGTGCTGGCGCTCATGACGGCAGGCTTGCCTTCACAGCCGTTGTCCAGCAGCGCCATCATCTGGCGATAGATGGTCTCCTGATCCAGGCGATACAGCGGCGAGAATTCCCAGATGAGAATCTTCGGCGGACGCTTCTGGAAGTCTTCACTGCCCAGGTACTGCAGCATCGAACCTTCCAGACCACCACCAGGGAACGCTACGTTCAACACGTCGGCACCCATGTATTCCTGCAGGAAGCCAGCGAAGTTGTAGTTCTTGCCGCTGTGACTGGTGCCGACCAGCGTGATCTCCGGGTTGCCGGAATCGCCGAACAGGTCACCGTCGCCCGCCTCACCCTTGGGTTCGGTGGTGAACTGATCCATGTACTGGATCGCGTAGCTGGTGCCGCACAATTGACCCGCCATATTGTGCAAAGTGCCCGTTTTGCCCATGCGTCCGGAAATATGGCTTTCGAACTCACGCTTGGGGATGTCGCTGTAACCCGGAACCTTCTTCACGGTTTCGGCGACGATTTTCGCCGTGCGTTGTGCGCCGTAAGGCGTCCAGTGCTGGTCACCGCGGAAGTAGAAGTCATGCGCCTGCTGCTCGTTGGTCAACGGCGACAGGTCCGGGACCCAGTAACCCATCTTGCTGAAGCGGCCGAGCATGGCCTGATAGTTTTTCAGCGCCTTGTCGTAGTCGAACTTGTCGCGCTCAGCTGGAAACAGCTTGTTGCGATCTACCAGACCACGGGTCGGCTGATACACCACGACCAGTTCGACGCCTTTGCTTTTGAACGCATCGTGCAGTTGTTTCATGCGGCGGTAGCCGGCAGGCGTGGTGTCGAATTCGGTGCGCAGGTCTTCCTGAGTCCGGAACAGCCAGTCGCCCTGAGCCTGGACCAGTGTGGTGAAGTTCTGCTGATAACGCGTGGTGTAGTTTTTCGCGTCATGCGCGGCCGGGCACAGAGAGCAGCAAGGCTCGGCCTTGAACGTCGGCGCTTGCGAGTCGTCTGCCCGAGCGACACCAGCGGCGGCCATCAAGGCGGCGGTGAGGCTGGACAGGCTCAACAGCTTGATCAGATGTGCGTGCATAACAATACCCTTCCTCATTCCCGCAGCTCGGTCTGGCTTTCGACGGGGTCGATCAATACGGCTTTCTTCTGGCGTACCAGCAGGTCGAGGATTTCGTCCTGGCGCTCACCGAGGACGCCGTTGAGGCTGATGCCGACTTCTTTGGTAGGCATCAGCATCGAGACGCGATACAGCTCGACACTCAGTGGCGAGTCAATGGACAGCGGGCCGGAACCATTGCTGGACAGTTCGCCGCCAACCATGATCAGCGAGACCTGAGCGTCGAACGGATCGAGCTCAATGTCGCGGTCGGTGTCGCTCAAGTCCTTGATGTGGCCGTAAACGCCCATCAGGCCGTTGCCCATGGCGACGTTCTCGTACAGCTTGATATTCACGCTGTTACGCACGCGGATACCGTGGCGGCGGTTGGCGATCACGCGATTGCCCCACAGCAGGTTGTTGCCGCTTTCGTACAGGGTGATGCCGTCAGTGTGGTTCTGGTAAATCTCGTTGTAGGCGACGATGTTGCCGACGCTGTTACGGTCCAGAACCACGCCGGACAATTTGTTGTTGTGGCTCTTGTTGCGGAAGATGAAGCTGTTGTCGACTTCCCGGGAAATGATGATCCCGTGCTTCTTCTTGGTCCCGTAAACGTCGTTTTCGGCGATGATCAGACCGTGCGAACGGTCGTGCGGGTCAATGCCGTAAATGATGTTGTCGCGGTAGGTGTTGCCTTTGACCACGAAATCGCGGGTTTCATAGCAGTAGAAGCCGTACCACATGTCCGAGAACTCTGAATCGATGATCCAGCCTGTCGGTTCGGCACGCTTGAGAATCTTCGCGGTGTTGGGTGTGTACTGGGAAATACTGATGCCATAGGACTTGCTCTGGTCGTAGCCCATGCTCGCCATTTTGGTATTGGCGATCCAGGTTTCCGAGCCACCCCAGGTCAACAGAAACGGACGAAACTCGTCAGGCTTGCGATAGGTCGCCAGGCTGTTGCGGGTTTCACTCCAGGCGTTGACCTGAGTGTGGGTGATCAGCATCTTGCCTTCGCTGACGATGAACGAACCTTTTTCCTGAGACAGACGCAATTCCTTGGTCTTGCTGTCGATCTCGAAGATCCCGGTCTCCTTGATCAGAATCGGCAGGCGCGCCACATAGACACCCGGCAACACTTCATTGAGAAACTGCTTGGGGACCTTTTTGGCCAGGTCCTGCAGGCTCACGTAGCCGTCGGAAATCATGATGGCCTGCGGGATGCCGCGCTGACGGTTGACCCATTCGGCCATCTTGTTATCGCCGCCGATGAATTCCTTCAGGCCGGTTTCTTCCATCATCCGCGATACAGTCACCTTACCTGGCTTGTTGCGCACGATCTTTTTCAAGGCGGCTTCTGCGGTATAGCCCTTGAGGTCTGGCAACACCGGCTTGGACATTTCCAAGGGCTCGGTCGGCGGGCTGGTGATGGTGTAGGTCTTGGCCTGGTGCAACTCCTTGACCACCGCCTTCTGTGCATCGGTTACGACAGGGGCGTTAGCCAGCGCCACACCGCTGGCCATCAGCAGAGCGCTGGTCAGCAGTGCGCTTTCGAGCAGGGCATGCGGCCAGCTTCGGCTACGCCCATTGCTTGTATGACTGTTCATCTCTGGCACTCCTTTGGCGGTTCGCATCAAAAGCGCCAGATGACGTCGACAACAGCGCGGTGCATGTATTCATCCACGCCGTTGTGATACGCATCGCCGGGCTTGAAGACACCTGCGCGCAAGCGCACCAGTGCCGAAGGTTCGTCGAACGACTGGCTGTGCGAGGCGGGCAGCAGGCCTTGTTTGAAGTACTTGGTCACGACCAGGTCCATTTCCTGACCCAGGTCCTTGCGCCCGTCTTCCAGCGGCAGCGAACTGAACGTGTTGCTGTTGCCGTTTTCACGCACTGCATTGATACCCGAGCCGCCAATACCGGTGTTGCCGTCCACTCGACGGAACTTGTGGTAGATCAGCGACGCATCGTATTCCTCGTTCATCTGCCAGGAGGCGAACAGCGAGCCGCTTTCCACGTTGGCCATTTCGCCCTGGAACGCTTCGCCGAAACGATGGATGCGCGAACGCGTGCCGGTCCAGTTCGAGCGGTTGCTCTCCAGACCGTTCTGGACGTAATCCTTGCTGGCGCGCGAGTAAGCCGCACCGACTTGCCATTGCGGGTCAAGACGCAGACGCAGACCCAGGTCAGTGGCCCAGCCATTCATGTCGCGGTCGTTTTTCTCGCCGGCGATGAACTGATCGTTGCCTGCGGAAGTCACGCCGATTTCGTCGCGTGTACCGTTCAGCCAGGTCAGGCTGCCCCAGTAATTGAGCGGGGTGGTGTTGCGATAGTTGTAGGCATCGCTGTCGGCTTGCAGACCCAGCCAGGTCAGATTGCCGTTGGACGTCTTGTCCAGATCATCCAGTTGCTCGCCCTGAGACTTGAGCTTGCCGTCGTCATGGCTGTAATGAGCGCGCACGCCTGCCCAATGGCCGGGGGTCCACTGGTAGCTGGCGGAACCGAACAGGTGCTTGCGTTCTTCGTCGTCGGGTGCCAGTTCGGTCAGGTCGGTGCGGTATTCGCTGAAGCGCTGGGCGGCACCCAGTTCGGCACGCAGCAAGGTGGTATCGAAGTTCCAGTTGATGGCCTCGATATTGGTGTCATGCCACTGACCATCGTCGTTGCGCAGACGCTGACGACCCACTTTGAGGATTTCGCCGGGGTAGGGCGTGAAGCCACTGTAGCCGATCCAGAATTCACGCAGCGCAGCATAGGACTTGTCGACTTCGCGTTCGCTGGCAGTGCCACGGGAGGTTTGCGTGCCGCTGCCGTCGCTGTTGCTCTGCTCCAGCGGGTCGGTCTGAATGGTGTCGGTGGCGGTGACCACCTGGCCCATGGCATAACCGCTCCAGTTGCCGCGCTCACCATAGACCCAAGGGCGCAGGTCCAGGCCCACACCGTTTACGTCGCCGCCCGAACGGGTGCCCAGATC
Organism: Pseudomonas amygdali; assembly: GCF_002699855.1. GTDB lineage: Bacteria > Pseudomonadota > Gammaproteobacteria > Pseudomonadales > Pseudomonadaceae > Aquipseudomonas > Aquipseudomonas amygdali. The sequence goes on from NZ_LKBW01000201.1 coordinate 25,296, forward strand.
GCGATCATCCTCGGCCTGTGCCGTGGCTTTCACTTCGATACCGAAATTCTGTTCTTCGGTCAGCGCTGCCAGCGTCGGGCAGGCCCACAACAGGGTGAAGCCAAGGCCCATGCCAGCAGCCATCAGGGGATTCAACTTCATAATGCTTCCTCACCGTCTTTTTCTTCTTGCAGGGCCTGCATCGCCATCGCGTTCTGAGTAGCGGTAGCGCCCCGGACTTTTTGCTCGCGTGCCAACAGGTCTTTGGCGGTGGCGAGCTTTTCAGGCGGCAGTTGTGTATTGAGGGCCTCGACAAGCTCGGTCGCTTGCGGGGTCTGACTGGCCAGCGCCAGTTGCGCGAACACCCAGGCGTTGACCGGGTCGGGCATCGTGCCCTTGCCCTGCGAGAACAGTTGCGCGAGGGCGAAATCTGCGCTGTTCTGGCCACCACGGGCTGCGGTCAGCAACTCGTCCACGGCTTTTTGCGAGTACACCTGACCGAGGTAGCCACGGCGGTAGATCTGACCCAGGTAGTAATGGGCGGAAATCTCCGTTGCTGTGGCTTTCTTCAGGTGCTCCTCGGCCTTGAAGGCATCGGGCGTGACCCATTTGCCTTCGTAGTACAGGCGTCCAAGCAGCAGCTCGGCGCGAGGCTGGTCCGCCGCGCGGCCGTTGTTCAGGTATTCCATCATCTTGTTGACGTCGCCCAGTTCGGGGAAGTCGTAAAGCAGTTTGGCCAGCGTGACCCACGAGACCGGGTAGCCAGGCGCAACGCTTTCCAGCAATTGCTGAGCGGTCTTTTCGTCTGGCGTACCGATGGTGGAGTCACCCAGTACGCGCGCGACGCTGTCCACTCGTTGAGCATTGACGCGGCCAGCGGCGTAGTCGCTCTTGAGCTTTTCGATCAAGGCCGTGCGCTGCTCGGCCTGGCCGCGTGTCTGGTAGACAGTAGCCAGCTCGACGTAGCAGATATCCGTGGCTGACAGTGCCTGTTTGCAGATGCTCTCGACCTCATCGAGGTGTTGAGCATAAGTGCCTTGCGTGCGATACAGCAGCACCTGAGCCAGACCTGCCTCCGGATAACCGGCAGCGCGCCACTCACTGATCTTCTGTTGCGCATTCACTTCAGGGAAGGTGTGCGGGTATTGCAGATACAGCATCGCCAGCGGGATCAGGGTGCCGGATTCGCCATTGGCGAAGGCCTTTTTCAGCAGGCCTTCGGCTTCGCGATGTTCGGCTTCGGTAGCGTCGGGCTTGGCCGCCAGCAGACGGCCCAGGCGCGACTGCGCCCGAGGGGAGGTCTGCGCGGCAGCGCGGTAGGTAGCCTCGGCCTGCTTGAGCTGAGCCGGGTCGCGAGTCGCGACCTGAATATCAGCAAGGCCGACTTGCGCGTCGCTGTAGCCCAGGTCCGCCAGCTGCCGATAGTTCTGCTCCGCCAATGCAGTGTCGCCGTTTTTCAGGGCTTCATTGGCAAGGCGTTGATCAGGCAGGCCGGCACAGCCGCTCAGGCCGAGCGCGACGGCGAGGCTCAGTAGCGTGGGGGTCGACAGGCGTCGTAGTGGGCTGTTCATGGTTACAGACCCGCAGCCATTGCTTTATCGATCAGCCAGTTCACGGACGGGCCGCGATCGCTGGCCACTTCGACAGGGCGACCGGCAAGCGAGCTGCTCAGGCTTTCGTCAGGCTTGATCTGCACGCGGATGTCAGTGGACAGGTCGGCGTCGCTGAGGTTGGTGCTGCTGACGATCTGACCAGTGCGCAGTTTGTCTTCGCCAGCGATCTGGAAGCTGACACGTGTGCCTGGCTTGACGTCGTTGAACTGGCGATAGGTGAAGCGAGCTTCAACAGTGACCGGCGCGTTGCGTGGCACCAGTTGGAAGATCACCTGACCCTTGGACGCGAACTGACCGTCGGCAACCAGTTGGCGAGCCACGACGCAATCGCACGGGCTAGTCATTGTGCCGCTCATCTGCTTGCCATACAGCTCTTCGATCTTGGCGGGCTGCAGGTCTTCACCGGTCAGGCTGCCTTTGAGCATTTCCAGCATGCTGGTGTTGAAGGTTGCCAGTGGCGCACCTTTGGCGGCTTCGCCATTCTGGGCGACCAGGCTTTGTACGGTACCTTCACGTGGCATGGTCACGTCCATGCTTGGAATGGTGACCAGACCGGCCGATGCATGGCTGACGAAGTACAGGCCGTAGATTGTCTTGAAGATGAAGCCGAAAGCGGCCAGACCGACAATGAACACGCCCAGGCTGAAGGTCACGGCGCGCAGGCGACCCATGGCGCTCATGCCGCTGTCCTTGCCCTTGACCTTGCGTGCCTTGGTGAAGTTGTCGCGCTGCAGCGTGGCCAGCACTTCGCCCAGGGTGACGACTTCGCCGGACAGGTGCGAGGTGATCAGGTGGCGCAGGGTAGCGATGTCCTGAGGTTCCAGATTCTGGAACTGGCAACCGATGCGGTTGCTGGCGTTGTCGATCGAGCGCACCTGCAGATCGACGTCCATGGCCAGGCCAAGGTTGTCGATGATGAATTGCAGACGTCCCTTGACGATCTGCCCTTCGCTGAATTTCTGCCCGGACGGAGCAACGAAGCTCAGGCCACCGGCTGACAGGTCTTCGATACGTACCAGTGGCGCGTTGGGCTGATCATTCAGCAGGCGCAGCTTGGCAGGGATCTTGATCCGCGCGTGTTGGCGCTGGGCTTCGGATTCATGTACGACGTTCGCATTCACGGCTGTATTCATGGCTAATTTTCCTACTTAAGCGATTAATCCGTTGGCCCGGTCAAACCATCGTCAACAGCACAGCGACGAAGATGGTGCCAGCCGAGAAAGTCATGGTTCGGGACGACCACGTGTTGAACCAGCCTTGAAAGCTGGCCATGTCGCGGCTCAGTTTGGTGTCCTGGCGTGTCCAGGACTGGCGGTCCAGCCGGAAGAAGACATAGATCTTCATCAGCGCGCCGACGATCTGGTTGTAATAGAGAATGATCGGGTAGGCAGGCCCGATTCTGTGTCCCGAAAGGGACAGCAGCAGGGTGAGGATCAGACGGGTCATGCCGATCCACAGCAGATACATCAACAGGAACGCGCCGCCATACTTGAAGCTGGCGATCAGGGCGACGGTCAGACCGAGGATGGAGGTCCACATCGACACCCGCTGGTCGAACAGTACGATGCTGGTGAAAATCTCCAGGCGACGTACGCCCAGACCCAGTGCACGCGAGTTCTGACGAAGGTTGTTGCCGTACCAGCGATACATCAGCTTGCGGCTGGCCTTCAGGAAGCTCTTTTCGGGCGGGTGTTCCACGGTGTTGATCGCTGCGTCCGGCACGTAGAACGTGTCGTACCCCAGGCGCATCAGGCTGAACCAGCTGGACTTGTCGTCGCCGGTCAGGAAGCGGAAGGTGCCCAGACGCCAGTGATTGAGCGAGTCGCTTTCCACGTCGGCAATGAACTCGGGGTCGGTTACCACGGTTGCGCGGAACACCGACATGCGACCGGTCATGGTCAATACGCGTTTGGACAGGGCCATCGAGCACATGTTGATGTGACGCTGAGCGAAACGCAGCTTGTGCCACTCGCTCATGATGTAGCCGCCACGTACTTCGCAGAACTCGTTGGTGGTCAGGCCGCCGACATTGTCGAACAGCTGGAACCACGGCACGGTCTTGGCGACCACACCTTCGTTGAGCACGGTGTCGCCGTCGATCACTGCAACCACGGCACGGCTGTCAGGCAAGTGACGCGAGATGGCGCGGAAGCCATAGGCCAGACCATCGCGCTTGCCTGTGCCCGGAATGCGTACGAAGTCCAGCTTGACGCGCTCCGGCGGGTTGAACTTCGCCCACATGCTCTTGACCAGCAGCTCATCGGACATTTCCACCAGCGAGCAGACGATAGTCGTCGGCAGGCCGCAGTCGATGGCTTCGCGGATAACCGAGTTGTAGACCTGTGCGGTGGTCAGCGCGTCGATGCGGAAACTGGTGACCATCAGAAACACATGGGACGGGTCTGCTGCACTGCCCAGCTTGCGAACCTTGCGGCGCAAGTGCGGGTAGACGATGTACAGGAAAATCATCCCGCGTACGAAGTGCGTGATTCCCATCGAGTAGCGCCAGATACCAACGGCGCCAATCAGGAATATAAAGTTCTTCGACTGTGAGTCGAAGATACTGGTAGGCAATGCCGCGGCAAGGCCCATGAGTAAACTTAAATAGAACAGCCAACCTGCGGCCTGTAACAGGCCGTGCTTGAGCCTCTGCATAATCGTATCCCTAAGTCAGTTGCGAGCCTCAAGCCCCAGGCTGCAAGCACATTGCTTGAGCCTGTGGCCTGGAGCCTGGCGCTTGTGGCTTGCGGCTGATTTACCAGCAGATACCTTCGGCGCGACCGTCTTCGCTGGTGGCGTTGGTCATGAAACCCACCAGATCGATGACGCGCTTGCCTTCGGGAGTCTTGTTGGCGAGGGCGCGGAAACGCTCATCGCGGTTGCCAAGGATGATCACGTCAGAGTCGTTGATGACCTGATCGAAGTCCGAATTCAGCAGCGACGATACGTGCGGAATCTTGGATTCGATGTAGTCCTTGTTGGCACCGTGAACGCGTGCATATTCGACGTTGCTGTCGAAGATGCTCAGGTCGAAGCCCTTACCGATCAGCATTTCGGCCAGTTCTACCAGCGGGCTTTCGCGCAGGTCGTCAGTACCTGCCTTGAAGCTCAGGCCCAACAGTGCAACCTTGCGGGTGTCGTAGCTGGCAACCATGTCGAAAGCGTTCTGCACTTGCGAGGTGTTGCTGCGCATCAGCGAGTTGAGCAACGGCGCTTCGACATCCAGGCTGCTGGCGCGGTAGGTCAGGGCGCGAACGTCTTTTGGCAGGCAGGAGCCGCCGAATGCGAAGCCTGGGCGCATGTAGTACTGGGACAGGTTCAGCGCCTTGTCCTGGCAGACCACGTCCATCACTTCACGACCATCGACGCCGACGGCCTTGGCAATATTGCCGATTTCGTTGGCGAAAGTAACCTTGGTGGCGTGCCACACGTTGCAGGTGTACTTGATCATTTCGGCAACGGCGATGTCCTTACGGATGATCGGTGCGTCGAGTTCTTCGTACAGCGATTGCAGTACGTCGCCCGAGGCTTTATCGAACTCGCCGATCACGGTCATTGGCGGCAGATCGTAGTCCTTGATTGCGGTACTTTCACGCAGGAACTCAGGGTTTACGGCGACACCGAAATCAACACCGGCCTTTTTGCCGGAGCAGTCTTCCAGAATCGGGATGACCACGTTGGCAACCGTGCCTGGCAACACAGTACTGCGAACAACGATCGTGTGGCGGGTGGCTTTGTCACGCAGGACATAGCCGATTTCGCGGCATACCGACTCGATGTAATCGAGTTCCAGATCGCCGTTCTTCTTGCTCGGCGTACCGACACAGATCATCGACAGGTCAGTGGCGCGAATGGCTTCGGCGAAGTCGGTAGTGCCGCGCAGTTTTCCGGTACTGATACCTTTCTGCAGCAGCTCTTCCAGACCCGGTTCAACGATAGGTGATTTGCCGTTGTTGATCAGATCGATCTTGGTGCTGGAAATATCCACACCAACTACATCGTGACCGCGGGCAGACAGGCAACCGGCACAGACTGCACCGACATAACCCAAACCAAATATGCTGATACGCATCGTATTCTCCTCGATTTTTCACGCCATAAATTGGCTGGATATTAATTTTGGCCAGCAGATGTCACGCGCCATCCTTTACGGCTAACAACGCCGTGGAACTAACGCAGGCATATTTAATGAGTGAGTGCCCAAATAGGTGAGGCGAACTCAAATGACACTAAGTACAAGCGGCAAGTGACCTGTCCGGTGGGCAGGGCCCTGCTCTCCTTGGATGCAGTAAACCACTCCTGTTTGACGATTGACGGCGGACCTCGTTCGGAAAGCCTCTGACTAGAGCCTTGGCTGACCTTGTCGAATCCTGCGCATCACACCTGTTGGGCGCTTCGCCTGTCTACAACATCAACTAGTGATGTGAGTTTAGTTCTGGTACCTGACGCCAGCGTTACATGAACCTGGCTTCCCTGTCGGTAACTTCCCATTTTTCCAGTCGACCTGTAAGTGATCTCTTACACGTCAGCCCAGAATTGTTACGGGATGTAGGAGCGTAGGAATTCGCATTTAGTTCCGGGCCACTCGTCCTGATTTGCGGATTTTGCTGTATCCAGTTTGTGACAGGGGCAGTATCGCGGTGATGGCGTTTTTCTTAAAAGCCTTATTGCGCGGGGATTTCAGCGGGGTAGATATGAAAGTGCTACTACTGCAAAAAGTCAAAAAGCCACTACGTAAAAAAGTGGATTTTTTTTGATGAAAAAATCAGGCGAGATTGCGTCGTCGAAAAGTTGACGTTTATCTGGCGTCACGATGTTGGCATTTGCTGTTGGATCGTAGGACAGGTCGTGTAACAGCGATGCGTTACACGACGGTTACAGTGTCTAGTCTTCTACGACGTTGCGCAAAAACACCAACTTGTCGCGCGTCGATTGCTCACGGTTATAACGATAGCCCTGAACATCGAACGCCTGTAACGCTTCGGGGCTGTTGATACGTTCCTCAATGACGAAACGGCTCATCATGCCGCGCGCTTTCTTGGCATAGAAGCTGATGATCTTGTACTGACCGTTCTTGAAGTCCTTGAACTCGGTGTCAATGATCCGGGCTTTGAGCGCTGAACGTTTGACCGCAGAAAAGTACTCGGTAGACGCAAGATTGAGCAGCAGGTCGTCGCCCTGGGCTGCCAGCGCTTCATTCAACCATTCGCTGATCTGCGTGCCCCAGAACGCGTAGAGATCCTTGCCGCGAGCGTTTGCCAGTCGCGTCCCCATTTCCAGGCGATAGGGCTGCATCAGGTCCAGCGGGCGCAGCAGCCCATAAAGGCCGGACAGCATGCGCAGGTGATCCTGTGCATAGTCGAGCTGCGCGTCGCTTAGTGTTTCGGCTTGCAGGCCGGTATACACATCGCCCTTGAAGGCCAGCAGCGCCTGCTTGGCATTGTCGAGCGTGAAGGCCGGGTTCCAGCTTCCGAAGCGTGCCGCGTTCAGCCCGGCAAGCTTGTCGGACAGGTGCATCAGTTCGCTGATCTGCGCTGGCGTCAGTTCACGCAGTTGGGTGATCAACTCCTGAGAGTGATCCAGATACTGCGGCTGAGTGAAGCGTCCGGTAGTGGGCGGGGTCTCGAAATCGAGGGTTTTTGCCGGGGAAATCACCATCAGCATGAAGTCGTCTCCTTTGATCGTCCGGGGATTCTAGGGGCTGATGGCCCACGACTCCAGCTATGGTGGCGATAGAGTCAGGCCGTGTGTGCCAAGTCAGCATGCCATGCGGCTTTGTATGCGCTCCGACATAAGAAGCCAGGCTCATATCAGCTATAGTGGCGCGCTGGTCATGATGTTAATGGTTGATCGAGAGGGCATCGGGTTTGCGTATTGTTTTAGCAGTGTGTGCAGGTCTGTTCTGGCTCCAGGCGCAGGCGGCAGTGCCGGTCACTGCCACCATAGACCGCATTGTGTGGCCCGAGCGCCTTGAAACGCCGGGGTTGTTCGACGTCGCGTCGCGCGCGGAAATCCTCGCCTTTGCCCACGAACTGTACCTCAGCGAGAAGCTGGACGAGGAAGGGCTCAAGCAGCGCCTCGGCCTGCGCTTCGTCAACGTGCCTTCGTTGAACGTGGTCCGCCATCGTCTGTGGCTGCGCTTGCTGGAAAACTATCAGAATGCTCAAAAGAGCTGCGAGCAGGATGCCAACTTCTGCGTGCTGGTCGAGGACATGGACCAGTTACGTCAGCGCGCTGAAGAGTTTCAGGTGTCGAACGACTCGTTCTACGCCAACTGGGCCAGACCCGGCGCCGTGTTCCATCAGCGTTATTTGAACGAGCTGCTATTCATGGCTGCCTTGTTCCCGCAGACCAGCAGCGAGATCGAGCGCTACAACTCTGATGAGATGAGTGGCGACGAGATGCCGGACCGCACCTTCATGCTCAATTTCGAAAGCGGCCCGAGCCCGGTCGATGGCGGAACCGACTGGTTGGCCGACTTCATGCGTCAGCAGAAGATGACCGCCACCTTCTTTGTGCTGGGCAAAAGCCTCCAGGAACGCCTCGACAACACATCGACCACAAGCTTGCAGGCGCTGTATCGCCAGCAGTGCGTGGGCATTCAAGGGTGGGAGTATCGTTCGCATAGCCAGTGGCTGGACTGGCAGGGTTCAGTGCAACGCAGTGCGGCACTGGTTCAGCGTGTGCTGCCGGATAATTTCGTGCCGCTGTTTCGCCCGCCTTACGGCCATCGGCGGGCCGACAGCGGCGACTTCTTCCGCGCCGAGCATTTACGCGTGTCATTGTGGAACATCGATGCCGAGGACAATACCGGGCGGCTTTCGGCAGAGCAGGTTGGCGACCGCGTACTAACCCTCATGCTGCTCTGGCGCAAGGGCACGGTGGTCTTCCACGACGTGGCCAACAAGGCGCAGTCTGCACTGCCATTGCTGCTGGCCAACACCGCGCAAAGCGATTTGATCTGGGACGATTGCCGGAATATCTCTGAAAGCCCCGTAGAACAAGGGCCGCAGAGCAGTGAAGAGGCTGCGCCCGAGGGGGAATGAAGGCAGATTCGGCGTGGGCGGACTTCCGACTTTAAACGTGCTGTGTACGTCCGCCAAGCTCTATTCGTCAGGCTGTGAAATAAACTTCAAAAAACTGTCAAAGAGCTTTTTTCTGTCATCCCTTTTGCTGTATTACGAATACAGACCGCCGAAACCTGCAACACAGGTGGCGTCTTCCAAGACCCACCTTGAGCGAAATTTCTCCCCTGCCTGAAGGGAAGAATCCGGCGGCCTTTTCGTGGCGCAGTACTGTCGTGGTTCTGCGTCGCCCGGCTTCTAAAAAGGTGAGCGAGTATGGATGACCACGGACGCACCCCTTCCACTAACCAGCCAATCCTTTACGTGCTCGATACCAACGTATTGATCCATGATCCAAACGCACTGCTGAATTTCGAAGAACACCACGTCGCCATCCCCATGACGGTTCTGGAGGAACTGGACAAACTCAAGGCCGGTAAACATTCGGTTGCTGCCGAGTGTCGCCAGGCCATCCGCCTGATCGACAAGACCCTCGGCGAGGCTAACCCTGAAGAAGTTGAAAAGGGCGTGCCGATTGACCGCGGGACCGGTGTTTTCAAAGGTTTTCTGTCGATTTTGATGAGCAAGCGCGAGGAACCCAACAGCCTGCTGCCCGAGCACCTCAACGACAACATCATTATCAACCAATTGATCGACCTGCATGCGCGCAACAAGGACTTGAGCGTGGTGCTGGTGACCAAAGACATTAACATGCGCCTCAAGGCGCGCGCCTGCGGCATTGCGGCCGAAGATTACAGCACCGACCAGCTGGTCGACGACGTTTCGCTGTTGTCGCGTGGCTACCACGACATGACCGGTTCGTTCTGGGACCGTGTCAACAGGGTCGACACCCGTCAGGAGCGTGGCCGTACCTGGCACCGCGTGCAGCTCAATGAAATGCTGCCTGCGGTTCATATCAACGAGTTTATTGTCGATGAACAGGGCTTCGTAGGCTGGATCAAGGGCGTCAAGAAAGACGAACTGCTGATTCTGGATATGCATCAGGAGCCACTGCTGCATCAGGAGGCCTGGGGCCTGAAACCGCGTGATATCTATCAGGGGCTGGCGTTGTTCGCACTGCTCGACCCGGATATTCACCTGGTCAACCTGTCCGGTGCCGCTGGTTCGGGTAAAACCATTCTGGCGTTGGCGGCTGCCATCGAGCAGACCATGGTCACCAAGCGTTATCGGCGCATCATCGCTACCCGTAGCGTTCAGGGCCTGGATCAGGAGATTGGCTTCCTGCCCGGCACCGAGGCGGAAAAGATGGAGCCTTGGCTTGGCGCGATCACCGACAACCTTGAAGCCCTGCACATGGATGATGAAAACACTCATGGCAGTGTCGACTACATCCTCAGCAAGGTGCCGTTGCAGTTCAAATCCCTCAACTACATTCGAGGTCGCAGCTTCCAGCAAAGCCTGATTCTGATCGATGAATGCCAGAACCTGACCCCGCACCAGATGAAAACCATCATCACCCGTGTCGGCGCCGGTTCCAAAGTGGTCTGCCTGGGCAACCTGGCGCAGATCGACACCCCTTACCTGTCAGCCACCAGTTCCGGGCTGACCTACCTGACGGAGCGCTTCAAGGACTTCCCTAACGGCGTGCATATCACCTTGCAAGGCGTGCCACGCTCGATACTGGCCGAATACGCGGAGAGTCATCTTTAGCTGAAAAGCAGCTGTAAGCTTCAAGCTATTAGCTTCAAGTGGGGGACTTCGGTGTACGAGAGCCCTCACTTGCAGCTTTTGATTATCGCGCCCATGCGCCAAGCTTATCGTCACACACAAGTTCGCTTCTGGCCGAAAGGCGTAGGAGCGAACTTGTTCGCGAAAGCTATATTGTGGGCGATAAATCATTTGTGCATGTACAGCCCTCTTCGCGAACTTGTTCGCTCCTACGCCCTCCGGGCAGAAGCCAGGATTTTCGTACGCTTTAAAACCTGTGTATAACGCCGGGCACTTTCAGCTTGTAGCTTGTAGCTTGCAGCTTGCAGCTGCCACACTTCTTGCTTCTGCCAAGGAGTAACGTTGTGCTCACTCATCTCGATTCCCAAGGGCGCGCCAATATGGTCGACGTTACGGATAAAGCCGTGACGTCCCGTGAGGCGGTGGCCGAAGCAGTGGTGCGTATGCTGCCCACCACGCTGCAAATGATTGTCAGCGGCGGTCATCCCAAAGGGGATGTATTTGCTGTCGCACGCATTGCCGGCATTCAGGCGGCAAAGAAAACCAGTGATCTTATCCCGCTCTGCCATCCATTGATGCTCACCAGCATCAAGGTTCACCTCGCCGCTGACGGCGATGATGCGGTGCGTATTACCGCGAGCTGCAAGCTGGCCGGGCAGACCGGTGTGGAAATGGAAGCCCTGACCGCTGCCAGCATTGCGGCGCTGACAATTTACGATGTGTGCAAGGCGGTCGATCGCGGCATGGTCATCGAGTCGGTTCGGCTGCTGGAAAAGCTCGGCGGCAAGAGCGGTCACTTCATTGCCGATCAGACACAGGTATCACCATGAAGATCCAGGTTCAGTATTTTGCCCGCTACCGTGAAGTCCTGGGCTTGGACAGCGAGTCTGTCGAAGGCGAGTTCGCCACGCTGGACACGCTGCGCCAAGCGCTGTTGCAGCGTGGCGAGGCCTGGCAGGTCCTTGCCGAGCAGAACCTGATGTGTGCCCGCAACCAGGAACTGTGCAAGCCGACCGAGCCGCTGTCTGATGGTGATGAAGTCGCATTCTTTCCGCCCGTGACCGGAGGCTGAACATGACCATTCGCGTTCAGGCTGCGGCGTTCGACCCCGGCAATGAAGTCAACGCGTTGCATGCGGCCAACCTCGGCATCGGCGCGGTGGTCAGTTTTGTCGGCTATGTGCGGGACTTCAACGAGGGTCGCGAGGTGTCAGGCATGTTTCTGGAGCATTATCCGGGCATGACCGAAAAGGCACTGGCAAAAATCGTTACCGAGGCCGAACAGCGCTGGCCGTTGCTGCGTGTCGATGTGCTGCATCGGGTGGGAGCGCTGGAGCCCGGCGAGCCGATAGTATTCGTGGGCGTTGCCAGCGCTCACCGGCAGGCAGCGTTCGAAGCCTGCGATTTCGTCATGGACTACCTCAAGACCCGCGCGCCGTTCTGGAAGAAGGAAAAGACTTCCGAGGGACCGCAGTGGGTTGAAGGCCGCGATAGCGATCAGGCAGCAGCCCGGCGCTGGTAGTCGTTGGTCGTTGCGCCCATCTTTTTCCCTGAAAGTCTGACCTTCCGCTTTTTATATCGTCTATTTGCATCTTTCTTGGTAAAGAAAGATGGCTTCGGGCTATCATGCGCAGCCGCGAAAAGGCGGCCTGTTGGCTTTGCCCAATACTATTCAATAACTGTCCGAACGTGATCGCGTTTTGCGAGCCACGTTGCGGGCAGTTTTTCGTAAACGCTCGGAGCAGAATGTGAAGAAACTTCAGCAGGTTTTGGTTTCAGGGATGACGACAGCGGCTTTATTGCTGGTTGCTGGTTGTGCAACGGAAAGCTCGCGGGCGCTGCCTGTGACAAAGGTTGAAAGTGCTGGAGTTGCCTATGCCGGTGTGCGCTATCCGGTTGTGGTCGGCAAGTTCGATAACCGCTCCAGCTATATGCGCGGGATCTTTTCCGATGGCGTCGATCGTCTTGGTGGTCAAGCCAAGACCATCCTGATCACCCACATGCAGCAAGCCAACCGGTTCAATGTGCTGGATCGCGACAACATGGAGGAGATCAAGCAGGAAGCCGCTATTAAATCTACCGCCCAGCGTCTGAAGGGTGCTGACTACGTGGTGACCGGCGACGTGACCGAGTTCGGTCGCAAGGAAGTCGGCGATCAGCAACTGTTCGGCCTGCTGGGCCGCGGCAAATCCCAGATTGCCTACGCGAAAGTCGCGTTGAACATCGTCAATATCAGCACTTCGGAAGTGGTGTACTCGACCCAGGGCGCAGGCGAGTTCGAGCTTTCCAACCGTGAAGTCGTCGGCTTTGGCGGCACCGCCAGTTATGACTCGACACTCAACGGCAAGGTTCTCGACCTGGCCATGCGCGAAGCCGTCAACAACATGGTGCGTGCGCTCGACAGCGGTGCCTGGAAACCGACTGCCAACTGATATTTCAAAAGGGAATTTGTTGTGTTCATGAATCGTTTTAATGTTTCGTTGCGCGGTGTCGCAATGCTTTTAGTCGCTGGCGCGTGCCTGACGGGCTGTGTCCAACAGCCGAAAACCTTGTACCAGTGGGGCAGTTACCAGCCTGAGGTGTACGAGTATTTCAAAGGCGAGTCCAAGGAAGCCCAGGTCGCCAAGCTCGAAGAAGACCTGCAGAAAATCCGCTCTACCAACGCAACGCCGCCACCGGGCTACCATGCTCAGTTGGGCATGCTATACGGCAGTATTGGCAAGGATGACCAGATGGTTCAGGAGTTGCGCACGGAAAAGGCACTGTTTCCCGAGTCGGCCACTTATATGGACTTCCTGCTCAAGAACGCCCACGCAGGAGTCGTCAAATGAACCTCTCTTATCTGAAAGTTGCTGTAAGCCTGTTTGCCGTTGCCCTGCTGTCGGGTTGCGTTACCCCGCCAACGGTGGACTACTCGGCCTTCAAGGAAAGCAAACCGCGTTCGATTCTGGTACTGCCGCCGGTCAACGAATCGCCTGACGTCAAAGCGACGTACAGCACCTTCTCGCAGGTGACCTACCCGCTGGCCGAGTCGGGCTACTACGTGTTGCCTGTGGCGCTGGTTGACGAGACATTTCGCAACAACGGCCTGACCAACGCCAATGATATTCAGGCGACATCGCCCGCCAAGCTGCGTGAGATCTTCGGAGCCGATGCCGCGATGTACATCACGGTCAAGCAATACGGCACCAGTTATGTGGTCATCAGTAGCCAGACCGTCGTGACGGTCACGGCAAAGCTGGTTGATCTGCGCACCGGTACTGCGCTGTGGACGGGTACCGCGTCGGCGTCCAGTGAAGAGGGCGGCAACAACAGCGGTGGCGGTCTGGTGGGTATGCTGATTACCGCGGCGGTCAAGCAGATCATCAACAGTTCGACCGATGCCGGTCATCCCATCGCCGGGATAGCCAGCAACCGACTGCTCACTGCTGGTCGGCCGGCGGGCCTGCTTTACGGTCCACGTTCGCCGAAATACGGTACTGACTGACCCTCACGCTGCTGATTTCCGGCAGGCACAAAAAAAGCGCAGCCCCGTAAAGGCTGCGCTTTTTTGTTGATCGCACGTGTCAGGTCGTTTGCCGCACCACTGCCCTGAGCAGGTGGGTCGGCGGTGTTTCACAACTGATCTTGCGACCCAGCTTCTCTTCGATGGCGGGCAACTGGTAGGAGTCGTCTTCGCCGGCGAAGCTGATGGAGACGCCATCTGCACCTGCGCGACCGGTACGGCCGATGCGGTGCACGTAGTCGTCCGGCACCTCTGGCAGGGTGAAGTTGATCACGTGGCTGATGCCGTCAATGTGGATACCACGACCGGCCACATCGGTGGCGACCAGTACGCGGATCTTGCCTTCGCGGAAGCCTTCAAGGGTCTTGATGCGCTTGTGCTGCGGCACATCGCCCGACAGTTGCGCGGCATTGACGCCATCGCGTACCAAGCGCTCTTCGATGCGTCGCACCTCGTCCTTGCGGTTGGCAAAGACCATCACTCGTTCCCAGCCGTTGTCGGTGACCAGGTTATAGAGCAGCTTGTACTTGTCGGCACCGGCAACGGCATAGATATGCTGTTCGACGTTGTCACTGGCGACGTTCAACGATTCGATTTCGACGATGGAAGGGTCTGTCGTCCATTGTTTGGCGAGGTTCATCACGTCTTCGGTGAAGGTCGCGGAGAACAGCAGGGTCTGGCGTTCACCCTTGTGCGGGGTTTGGCGGATGATCTGACGCACCTGCGGGATGAAACCCATGTCGAGCATGCGGTCGGCTTCGTCCAGGACCATAACTTCGACCATGTCCAGATGCACTTCGCCGCGCTGGTTGAAGTCCAGCAGGCGGCCAGGCGTGGCCACCAGAATATCGCAGTGCCGTGCTTCAAGTTGTTTGAGCTGCTTGTCGAAATCCATGCCACCGACGAACGTCATGACGTTCAGGTTGGTGTATTTGGTCAGGTCGGCAGCGTCCTTGGCGATCTGCACCACCAGTTCGCGAGTGGGCGCAATGATCAGCGCTCGGGGCTCACCCATGTAACGTTCGGCTGGCGGTGGCGTCTGGGTCAGTTGCTCGATGATCGAGATCAGGAACGCAGCGGTCTTGCCGGTACCGGTCTGGGCGCGACCGATCGCGTCCTTGCCTTTGAGCGTGAAGCCCAGTACGCCCGCCTGAATCGGTGTGCAGTACGGGAAACCAAGGTCCTGAATCGCGTGCATCAGTTCAGGCGCAAGGTTGAAATCGTGGAAGCGGGTCTTGCCTTCCTGTGGTTCGACGACGAAATCTTCGAGTTTCCATGCTGGCGCAGGCGGTTTTACCACGCGCTCACGACGCGGGCGCTCGGCCCTTGGCTTGTCGGTGCGCGGTGCTCTGGCTTTGGAGGGCTCGTTGACGGTGTCCGAAAGCTGAGTCTGGGCATGATCCGGTATGTCGCCTGCGGCAGCGGGGGAGGCGGGAATAAAGGCTGTCGGACCAGGCGCGCGCTGCTCAGCCTCACTTTTACCGAACATCTTTTTAAGTGCTTTGAGCACGGTCATCTCATCAATTGGTTAAGGAATGTACGCCGAGCAGTGTAAAGCAAGAACCGTGCTCGGCGTAGTGCCATCCATGGCGAGCTACAAAAGCGGTCAGTTGCATGCGGGCCCATTGCGCTTCAGCGCAGCTTGTCAGCCAGCCAGACGCCGATGTCATGGATTTCCTGCGGTAACACTTGGTGCCCCATTGTGTACTCTTGCCATTGAGCGGTTACACCCTGAGCCTTGAGGTGCTCGTACACCGTCCGGCCCATGGGGTTGTGCACCACTTCGTCGTGCTGGCCATGCAGGCAGTAGGCAGGGATGCGCTGTTGGCTGGCAGACAGCGTCATCTCATTGCTGAATGTCGGGGCATAAGTGGACAGCGCGAGGACGCCGCCCAGCGGACCCTGCCAGCGTCTATAGCCCGCGTGTAACACCACCGCGCCGCCTTGGGAAAAGCCTGCCAGAAATATCCGTGACGGGTCGATGCCGCTGTCGCGTTGTTGCTCGATCAGGTCCAGCACCTTTTGTGCCGAGGCTTCCATCTGATCGTGATCAATGGCGCGGGCCTCGGAACTCATGGCCTTGATGTCGTACCAGCTTGGCATTTCATAGCCGCCGTTGACCGTTACGGCGCGTGTCGGTGCCTGAGGCAGGACGAAACGTGTAGTCGTCAGCGACTCCTGCAGCATCTCGGCGACCGGAAGAAAATCATAGCGGTCGGCGCCCAACCCGTGCAGCCAGATAACGCAGGCATCCGCGGTGCCTGAAGGTTGGATGATCAAAGGTTCGCTCATGTCTGCTCCATTTGTGTGCGCTGGCTCATTTAGAGCGCATTAATAGGGTGCGCGGTTAGATTAAAAATGAAAGAAGATGTCGCAAGGTTACAAGTTTTTGTCTTGGCCTGTCGCTAATTCGACTTAGCCAGCATGCTGGTACGGGCTTTGCTACAGCAGGACTGGAGTCGAGTCGCTCACATCGTTCGGTAACACTATAAGGCTATTACTTATAGCGATCGAAAAGCAGCTCGGGAGTCCATGCGTCAGGATTCTCGGCACGATTCAACCTGTACCGCTCCGGTCCAGGAAAATCATGGGGTTTCAGTCCACGGGGCCGATTCTGAATGATGAAGACGAATGACGGGATGATCCTGCAGACGATTCGTGATTCAGGCCCAGCGTTGCATGACCCAAAAATAAGCCAGCACGGGTCATTAGCGCCTCACAAAGGTGCGACGCGACTGAGACACCTACACAACAAAGAGCAAACTGGAGGTTTTTGAATGAAGATGTTGAAATCCACCCTGGCTGTCGTCACCGCCCTGGCCGCATTTGGTGTAACCGGGGCTGCCAACGCCGGTGCCACCCTTGACGCTATTCAGAAGAAAGGTTTTGTTCAGTGCGGCGTCAGCGATGGCCTGCCAGGGTTCTCCGTTCCGGACTCCACCGGCAAGATCACTGGTATTGACGCTGATGTCTGCCGCGCCGTTGCAGCCGCTGTGTTCGGCGACGCCACCAAGGTCGAGTTCAGCCAGTTGAACGCCAAGGAGCGCTTCACCGCATTGCAATCCGGCGAGATCGATATCCTTTCGCGTAACACCACCTGGACCAGTTCCCGTGATGCGGGCATGGGCCTGGTGTTCACCGGCGTTACCTACTACGACGGTATCGGCTTCCTGGTAAACAACAAGCTGGGCGTGAAAAGCGCCAAGGAACTGGACGGTGCAACCATCTGCATCCAGGCCGGTACCACCACCGAGCTGAACGTCTCCGACTACTTCCGTTCGAACGGCCTGAAATACACCCCGATCACCTTCGACACCTCTGACGAAAGCGCCAAGTCGCTGGAAGGCGGCCGTTGCGACGTGTTGACTTCCGACCAGTCGCAGCTCTACGCACAGCGCAGCAAGCTGGCCAAGCCGGACGATTACATTGTTCTGCCTGAAGTGATCTCCAAGGAGCCTCTGGGCCCTGTCGTGCGTAAAGGCGACGAAGACTGGTTCTCGATCGTTCGATGGACCCTGTTCGCCATGCTCAACGCCGAGGAAGCCAAAATCACTTCCAAGAACGTTGAAGCTGAAGCCAAGTCGACCAAGAACCCTGACGTAGCCCGTATGCTGGGCGCCGACGGTACTTACGGCAAGGACCTCAAGCTGCCGAAAGACTGGGTCGTGCAGATCGTCAAGCAGGTCGGTAACTACGGCGAAGTGTTTGAACGCAACCTGGGCGAAGGCACTCCGCTGAAAATCAAGCGCGGCCAGAACGCTCTGTGGAATGCTGGCGGCATTCAGTACGCTCCACCTATTCGTTGATTGACCCGGCGCCCGGCAGGCTTCCGAGCCTGTCGGGCGTTGTTCTGTTGGATTTTTCCTGGGGCATTTCATGGAAAAGCAAATCGTCGCACCCAAGCAAAAGCTCTCTCTGAGCGATCCGAAAGTGCGCGCGTGGTTATTTCAGATCATCACTGTCGTGGCGCTGATCGCGTTGGGCTGGTTCATCTTCGACAATACCCAGACCAACCTGCAACACCGTGGTATTACCTCGGGTTTCGGCTTTCTTGAGAACAGTGCCGGTTTCGGTATTGCTCAACACCTGATCGACTACAGCGAAGCGGACAGTTATGCCCGCGTATTCGTCATCGGCCTGCTGAATACCTTGCTGGTGTCGGTTATCGGTATTGTCCTGGCGACCTTGCTGGGCTTTGTCATTGGTGTCGCTCGCCTGTCTCCGAACTGGATGATCAGCAAGCTGGCAACCGTTTATGTCGAAGTCTTCCGCAACATTCCGCCACTGCTGCAGATCCTCTTCTGGTACACTGCCGTATTCCTCACGCTGCCTGGTCCGCGTCAGGCGCATGGTTATCTGGACATGTTCTTCGTCAGCAGCCGCGGGCTGAATATGCCCAGAGCGTTGCCAGCCGAAGGTGCATGGGCGTTTCTGATCAGCATCGTGGTTGCCGTGATAGCGATCGTGATGATGGTGCGCTGGGCCAACAAGCGCTTCGAAGCCACTGGCCAGCCGTTTCACAAGTTCTGGGTCGGTCTGGCGTTGTTGCTGGTGATCCCGGGCCTGAGCATGCTGGTCTTCGGCAGCCCGGTGCATTGGGAACTGCCGCAACTGAAGGGCTTCAACTTCACCGGTGGCTGGGTGCTGATCCCGGAACTGATCTCCCTGACCCTGGCACTGACCATCTACACGGCGGCGTTCATCGCTGAAATCGTGCGTTCCGGCATCAAGTCGGTCAGTCACGGTCAGACCGAAGCTGCCCGCTCGCTGGGGCTGCGCCCCGGGCCAACGCTGCGCAAGGTCATCATTCCGCAGGCGCTGCGAGTGATCATTCCACCGTTGACCAGTCAGTTCCTGAACCTGGCGAAGAACTCTTCGCTGGCAGCAGCCATCGGTTATCCGGAAATGGTTTCCCTGTTCGCCGGTACGGTGCTCAACCAGACCGGACAGGCCATTGAAGTCATTGCCATCACCATGAGTGTGTACCTGGCGATCAGTATCAGCATTTCCCTGCTGATGAACTGGTACAACAAGCGCATTGCGCTGATCGAGCGGTGAGGAAACGCGCATGACGACTCATACTTTCAAACCTGATATGCCACCACCGGGCAAAGTGTTCGGCCCGATGGCGTGGATGCGGCAGAACCTGTTCTCCAGCTGGATCAACACCCTGCTGACCCTGTTCTCGCTCTACCTGATCTATCTGGTCGTTCCGCCGATCATCAGTTGGGCTCTACTGGACGCCAACTGGGTCGGCACGACCAAGGAAGACTGCACCAAGGCGGGCGCCTGCTGGGTGTTCATCGAGCAGCGCTTCGGCCAGTTCATGTACGGCTACTTCCCCAATGAGCTGCGCTGGCGGGTCGACCTGACCGCCGTCCTGGCGATTGTCGGTGCTGCGCCGCTGTTCATCTCGAAGTTTCAGCGCAAGGCTGTCTACGGTATTGCCTTTCTGGTGATTTACCCGATTGTTGCCTTCTACCTGCTGCACGGCGGTGCTTTTGGTCTGACCAACGTACCGACCAGCCAGTGGGGCGGCCTGATGCTGACCCTGGTGATTGCCACCGTGGGTATCGTCGGTGCCTTGCCGCTGGGTATTTTGCTGGCGCTCGGCCGTCGCTCCAACATGCCGGCTGTGCGTGTGGTATGCGTAACGTTTATCGAGTTCTGGCGCGGCGTGCCGCTGATCACTGTGCTGTTCATGTCGTCGGTGATGCTGCCGCTGTTCATGCCCGAAGGGATGAACTTCGACAAACTGCTGCGGGCGTTGATCGGCGTGATTCTGTTCCAGTCGGCGTACATCGCCGAAGTGGTACGCGGCGGCATGCAGGCCATCCCCAAGGGCCAGTATGAAGCCGCCTCGGCCATGGGCCTGGGTTACTGGCGCAGCATGGGTCTGGTGATTTTGCCGCAGGCGTTGAAGATGGTCATTCCCGGCATCGTCAACACCTTCATTGCCTTGTTCAAAGACACCAGTCTGGTGATCATTATCGGCCTGTTCGACCTGCTCAACAGCGTCAAGCAAGCTACCGCCGACCCGGCATGGCTGGGTATGGCCACTGAAGGCTATGTCTTCGCGGCCCTGGTGTTCTGGATCTTCTGTTTCGGTATGTCCCGCTATTCCATGCATTTGGAACGTAAGCTGGACACAGGCCACAAGCGTTAGGAGTTTTGTGATGAGTGAAGTTATCAATAAGCCTCTGGGCGCTGAAGGCATGATCCGCATGGAGGGCGTCCACAAGTGGTACGGCCAGTTCCATGTACTCAAGGACATCAACCTGAACGTGCGTCAGGGCGAACGTATCGTGCTGTGCGGCCCATCGGGCTCGGGCAAATCGACCACCATTCGTTGCCTCAACCGTCTGGAAGAGCACCAGCAGGGTCGTATCATCGTTGATGGCACCGAACTGACTTCCGACCTGAAGCAGATCGAGACCATCCGCCGTGAAGTCGGCATGGTGTTTCAGCATTTCAACCTGTTCCCGCACCTGACCATCCTGCAGAACTGCACGCTGGCACCGATGTGGGTACGCAACATGCCGAAAAAGAAAGCCGAAGAAATCGCCATGCATTATCTGGAGCGTGTGCGTATTCCCGAGCAGGCCCACAAGTTCCCGGGTCAGCTTTCCGGTGGTCAGCAGCAGCGTGTGGCGATTGCCCGTGCCTTGTGCATGAAGCCGAAAATCATGCTGTTCGATGAACCGACTTCGGCACTCGACCCGGAAATGGTCAAGGAAGTGCTCGACACCATGGTTGGCCTGGCAGAAGAAGGCATGACCATGCTGTGCGTGACTCACGAGATGGGCTTTGCCCGCACCGTGGCGAACCGGGTGATCTTCATGGACAAAGGCGAAATCGTCGAACAGGCCGCGCCGAACGACTTCTTCGACAACCCGCAGAGCGACCGTACCAAGCTGTTCCTCAGTCAGATCATTCACTGAGTCAGTAGCTGCTACACGGAAAACCGGGCCATGCGCCCGGTTTTTTTTGCCTGCATTTGCCATGCATCTTGTATGCAATTCTGGCTGAACCTTGTATTCGCGATGATTCTCCAACAGGATACCGCCCCCCTGAAAAGGGTCGACATACCTGATTACCGAGAAACCGATGACTGCCAAGGCTCAATCCAGCCCCCAACCGATTACCGATCAAGCCCATCCTGTTCTAAAGCGCCCCTGGCTGTTGCTGCTGGGTCTGGTGCTGGTCGCCCTCAACCTGCGCCCCGCGTTATCCAGCGTTGCGCCGTTGCTTAACGAGGTGTCCGCAAGCCTTGGGATGTCGGCTGCCGAAGCTGGTCTGCTGACCACCTTGCCGGTGTTGTGTCTGGGCCTGTTCGCGCCATTGGCACCGATTCTTGCACGGCGTTTTGGCAGTGAGCGGGTGGTTTTGGTGGTCCTCCTGACTCTGGCGTCGGGGTTGGCAGTACGCAGCCTGTTCGGCGAAGTCGGCCTGTTTACCGGCAGCCTGCTGGCGGGCGCGAGTATCGGGATCATCGGCGTATTGTTGCCCGGTATCGTCAAGCGCGATTTCCCGCACAAGGCCGGGGCGATGACCGGTGTCTACACCATGGCGCTGTGCCTGGGCGCTGCGATTGCAGCCGGTTCGACGGTGCCGCTGAGCCAGTACGTCGGCGACAGCTGGCAAATAGGTCTGGGTTTCTGGCTGGTCCCGGCGTTGATTGCGGCGCTGTTCTGGTTTCCACAGGCGCGTGAAATGCATGGCTCACATCGCGATGTCTATCGAGTTCGCGGTCTGCTGCGTGACCCGCTGGCGTGGCAGGTCACGCTGTACATGGGCCTGCAATCGTCGCTGTCGTACATTGTCTTCGGCTGGTTGCCGTCGATACTCATTGGTCGCGGCCTGACGCCGACCCAGGCCGGTCTGCTGCTGTCCGGCTCGATCATCGCGCAAGTCATCAGCGCCCTGGCGGTGCCCTATCTGGCCACACGCGGCAAGGATCAGCGTCTGGCGATCATGCTGGTCATGTCGCTCACACTGACCGGGCTGTTCGGCTGCCTGTACGCTCCGCTCGGCGGGCTGTGGGGCTGGGCGATCCTGCTGGGGATCGGGCAGGGCGGCACGTTCAGCCTGGCGCTGGCCTTGATCGTCCTGCGCTCGCGCGACTCCCACGTGGCAGCCAATCTGTCGAGCATGGCGCAAGGCTTTGGCTACACCATCGCCTCGACCGGCCCGTTTGCCGTGGGCGTGGTGCATGACATGACCGGCAGCTGGAGCGCGATTGGCTGGATCTTCGCGGTACTCGGGCTGGGCGCTATCATCGCAGGCATGGGCGCCGGTCGCGCGCGGCATGTGCAGGTGAACAGCGAGAAGGTATAAGGCCATCAATCTCTCGCCATTTTTCTCCGCGCCGCTTATCGTGCACGGATAATTCGCCAAGGGATGTGCACGCATGAACTACGAGGAACAAAGTCAGGCCAACAGCGCACTGATCACCCGCTTTTATGAGGCGTTTGCGCAGCTGGATGCCGAGGCGATGAATGCCTGTTATACCGATGACGTGCTGTTTAGTGACCCGGCATTTGGTGAATTGCGCGGGCCTCAGGTAGGCGACATGTGGCGCATGCTGACTTCCCGGGCGAAAAATTTCTCGGTGGTCTTCGATCAGGTGCGTGCCGATGATCGTGCGGGCACTGCGCATTGGGTGGCGACCTATCTGTTCAGTCAGACCGGGCGCACGGTGGTCAACGATATTGAGGCCCGATTCGTGTTTCGCGATGGCAAGATCTGCGAGCATCGCGATAATTTCGATATGTGGCGCTGGTCGCGTCAGGCCTTGGGTTTGAAGGGCCTGTTGCTTGGCTGGACGCCTTTGGTACGCAATGCCGTCAGGGCTCAGGCGCTCAAGGGTCTGAAGACCTTTTCAGAGAATCGCCGTGCCTGAGGTTGCCAGCACCGCGAGTGCGCCGACTTCCGAACAGGCAGTCGGCAAACCCTGGTTTGTCTATCTGGTGCGCGCTGCCAACGGCTCGCTGTACTGTGGCATCAGTGATGATCCGCAGCGCCGATTCGCTATGCACCAGAGCGGCAAGGGCGCGCGCTTTTTCTCTTCGAGCCCGGCAATGGCCCTGGTCTACGTCGAACAGTGGCCCAGCAAGGGTGAGGCGTTGCGTCAGGAGCGGCTGATCAAGAAACTCAGAAAAAGCGCCAAAGAGGCACTGGCAGCCAGTTACGCCTGATCCCCGATCCATGAGCGTGATGTCGTGCCATCAGCTTGAGTCTGTGGGCGGGCAGGGTGCTGCGGGTTAAGCTGTGTGCTTCCCGAGTGCGCAGAGGCTGAACATGTCCGAGTTGATTCTTCACCATTACCCCACGTCACTGTTTGCCGAAAAAGCCCGCCTGATGCTGGGTTTCAAAGGCCTCACATGGCGCTCGGTGACGATCCCGTCGATCATGCCCAAGCCCGACCTGACCGCGCTGACAGGCGGTTATCGCAGGACGCCGGTGTTGCAGGCTGGCGCAGATATCTACTGCGACACGGCACTGATGGCGCGCCGCCTTGAGCAGGAAAAGGCTTCGCCAGCGTTTTATCCGCAAGGTCAGGAGTTTTCGGTTGCCGGTCTGGCCGCCTGGGCTGATTCGGTGCTGTTCCTGCATGCCGTGAGCCTGGTGTTTCAGCCCGAGTCGATGGCTGTAAGGTTTGCCAAGGTGCCGCCAGACGCTGCCAAGGCGTTCATTGCCGACCGATCCACGCTGTTCAACGGTGGCACGGCTTCACGCCCGCCTGTCGAGCAGGTCAAGCATCAATGGCCCACGCTGATGTCACGCCTGGAGTTGCAGCTGTCGCGCGGTGGTGATTTTCTGTTTGGCGTACCTTCGATTACCGATTTTTCGGTTGCTCATACGCTGTGGTTTCTCAAGCAAACGCCAGTGACTGCGCACTTTGTCGATGATTATCCGGGTGTCAGTGCCTGGCTTGATCGCGTTCTGGGGTTTGGGCACGGCACGTTCAGCGACCTGAGTTCGGCTGATGCCATTGAAATCGCCAGAAATGCAACGCCTGCGCCCCTGCCCGACGAAGTCTTTGTTGATCCGAATGGCTTCAAGGCGGGCGACCAGGTCGCTGTCTCGGCAGTCGACTATGGCGTTGAGGCGGTTGAGGGTGAATTGATCTTTACCGGGCGCGAAGAGTTGATCCTGCGCCGCGAAGATAAACGCGCTGGCGTCGTGCATGTGCACTTCCCGAGAATGGGATTTCGGGTCGAGAAGCGCTGAAGTTTACGAAGCTCTGCGTCGCATGCCGTTCTGGACGCTCTGCGTCCTCTCTTGAGTGTGCAGTGCGGCAAAGGTCTGTGACGCGGAGCTTTGGCACGTTATTCCAGGCTATTTCAATGCTGCCAGTATCTGATCCGGGTCGAATCCCCGGATCAAGGTGCCGTTGACGTCGATCAGCGGTATGCCTCTGCCACCCAGTGCTTCGTAGGCCTTGCGGCCTTCTTCGGACTTCTCGATGTCGAACTCCTGATACGCAATCCCTTTGCTGTCGAGAAAGCGCCGCGTCTGTTTGCAGTAGCCACACCAGTCAGTGGCGTACATCACCACTTTCGCCTGGCTGTAGCTCTGCGCAACGCTTGCTGGCGGCGGGTTGACGAAGTTCTCGATCTTGCCCCAGTTCTGATAAACCACCACAACCAGCATGATCAGCGCGAACTTCTTGAGGGTGCGTATCAGCATGTCGGTTACCGTCGCTTCAACTGATCGGTCAGTTGGGTCGGCAGCCCCTTGATGATCAGGGTGCCTGCAGTTTCGTCGTACTCGATCTTGTCACCCAGCAGGTGAGCCTCGAAGCTGATCGACAGTCCTTCGGCGCGTCCTGTGAAACGTCGGAACTGGTTGAGGGTGCGCTTATCCGCCGGTATTTCCGGGGACAAGCCATAGTCCTTGTTGCGGATGTGATCATAGAACGCCCGTGGCCGCTCTTCGTCGATCAGTTCGGACAGTTCTTCCAGGCCCATCGGCTCGCCCATCTTGCTCTGGCTGCTGGCGTAATCGACCAGGGTCTTGGTCTTCTCGCGGGCTGACTCCTCCGGCAGGTCTTCACTTTCAACAAAGTCACTGAAGGCCTTGAGCAGGGTGCGGGTTTCGCCGGGGCCATCAACGCCTTCCTGGCAACCGATGAAGTCGCGGAAGTACTCGGAAACCTTCTTGCCGTTCTTGCCCTTGATGAACGAAATGTATTGCTTGGACTGTTTGTTGTTCTGCCATTCCGACAGGTTGATCCGCGCAGCAAGGTGCAACTGGCCCAGGTCCAGGTGGCGAGAAGGGGTGACGTCCAGCTCGGCATTCACTGCCACGCCTTCGCTGTGGTGCAGCAGGGCGATGGCCAGGTAGTCGGTCATGCCTTGCTGATAATGGGCAAACAACACATGGCCACCGACGGAAAGATTGGATTCTTCCATCAGCTTCTGCAGATGCTCGACCGCCGTACGCGAGAACGCGGTGAAGTCGTTGCCACCGTCCAGATACTCTTTCAGCCAGCCGCTGAACGGGTGTGCGCCGGATTCTGGATGGAACAGGCCCCATGCCTTGCCTTGTTTGGCGTTGTAGCTCTCGTTGAGGTCGGCCAGCATGTTCTCGATGGCCTGGGACTCAGCGAGTTCGGAGTCGCGTGCATGGAGAACAGCGGGCGTACCGTCGGGTTTTTTATCGATCAGGTGGACGATGCAATGACGGATCGGCATGGGCTTCTCGGCTGAAAAAGGTGAAGAGCGTGCAGCTCGTTGCAAGACGGCAAGTGTAACGCACGCGTGCGCCACTTGGCCCCGGGCAGGCTGGTTTTCGCCAGCAGGGCGTGTTTGCTGGATGTTTTTTGTGCAATTGGCATTAAAACCTAACCAAAAGGATAGGTAGAGGCGGATATTTGTCCGGCTCTGTGCGGGAGTATCAGTTTTTTTGTGTTCGGGCTGGTTAGGGCCTGCCGTCAGGCAGGCCCTTGTTTTACCAGCTCGG
>NZ_LKBW01000202.1 GCF_002699855.1 Pseudomonas amygdali
CACAATATTCTTTCACGGCTGCGAGTTTTGCCTGCACTGTATATTTACCCATGACGCCTCCAAAGGTTGCGTCCAACCTTCGGGGGTCATACCAGAGCGTGCGGAACGATAATCTCAACTATCGTGCGACGTTTATGACTATCGTGCGACGCTCCGCGTCGCATGCCGTTCTGGACGCTCTGCGTCCTCNTGAGCGACGTGTTCAAGGTCATCAGGGTCATGACCGCGCTGTTTTCTGATAGGGTTACGCCCCTCTTTTAAGCCCCTTTCAGCGAGTCCATCGTGCTCAATTACCTGTGGTTCTTTCTCGCAGCCCTGTTCGAGATATTCGGCTGCTATGCCTTCTGGCTATGGCTGCGCCAAGGCAAAAGCGCGCTGTGGGTCATTCCGGCACTCATCAGCCTGACACTGTTCGCGCTGTTGCTGACACGTGTGGAAGCGGCCTATGCGGGACGAACCTATGCGGCGTATGGCGGGATTTACATCGTCGCGTCGATTGCCTGGCTGGGGCTGGTCGAGCGGGTCAGGCCGCTGGGCACGGACTGGCTGGGGCTGGCTTTCTGCGTGATTGGCGCGACTATCATTCTGCTGGGGCCGCGCTGGTCTGCTGCATGAAAACTGCGGCTGCCAGCGATATTTCCTACAGATTTAGCTAGAAAGTAAGACCCTTCCTTCAGTCTTTTCCGATGCGTTTGAAGGGCGTTACTGATTTGCCATCAGCGCATTGAAGCGCTCGGTTTCGCGATGCACCCTGCCTTTTTGCGCAACGAGAAGGGTGGGAAAAATGCTGGTACTGACGCGGGAAATTGGTGAAACGTTTTCAATCGGTGATGACATCACCGTGCAGATTCTGGGTATCAACGGCAATCAGGTGAGGCTCGGGGTCAATGCCCCGAAAGACATCAAGGTTGAGACTGTCAGAAATTTTGTGTTCGGGCATAACATGTAGCTAGAGGTGCATGTATGCCGACCAAA
>NZ_LKBW01000203.1 GCF_002699855.1 Pseudomonas amygdali
AAACCCGCGGGCTCGCATTAATTGCGACTATCAGTAGCCGCTGGCTCGGATTGCCAACGACATGCGCAATGTCGTCGCACGTTTCAAGCTGGTTGGCTGATCAGACCGGCACAAAATGCCGAAATTTCCGTCACGGGGTCTCACTGCCAGTTGGAACCGTTGGAGCCTATGCGCCCACGAAAGAGGTGCATTTGGGGAGCACGCAGAATCCGGAAAAAATCGTACTACAAGGGCTTCCCCATTGAGCACAAGCCCAATAGTTTCTGTTTGACTCCGCTGCATGTGCCGGACCTTCGGAAAGAAGGTGAAGGACTGCGGTACTACAAACGGTCATCTTGAGCTGATCGCTCGGACCCTGATGAAAGACGCACGTGAGGGCCTCGTTNTTTTCAGGTATCCCTCACGCAGGTCCAACCCGCTTCACATCAACGACGGCAGTGCACATTGATCCTTTTATCCGCTCATGATCCTCGCCCTAACGCCTTACAAGGTGATCAGTCATGACCTCTGGTGTTTACGGGGGGAGTAGAGAAAACGGACAAAATCGTACGCTAAGCATTCTACCTGTCAGTTGAAACCATAAAGATAGACGCCTCGGCGTCAGAAAATGCAGAAAACGGCCCTAGTCTCACGCGGTGCCAGTGAGTAGCCTGACGCCGGATTGAGGTGTGCTTCAATCGGACACATTCCAGGTTGCGCGAAGGCATGCCTCCTGTCGGCAGTGCTTAACGTACGATTTTTCCCGAATTCTGCGGGCTCCCCTTGTTGATCGCGTCGTTCAGCACCTTGGCTGGAACGAGCTTAACGACTTTCTTGGCAGCGATTTCGATAGCGGCGCTAGTCGAAGGGTGGCGGTTAGTGCGGGCTGGATGAATCGCCCCGGGTTTTGTAGACACCTCCATGCCTTAAACTGAGGCCAATCAGGAGGTGCCATGAGCAACCC
>NZ_LKBW01000204.1 GCF_002699855.1 Pseudomonas amygdali
CCGAGTCTGCCCAGGTGGCATGACTCAAACAAAAGGGTCTCCGAGAAACCCGGGGCGGTTCAGTCCTGACGACAAGTAACCTCAATAGCACACATGAACTAATAGCCAAAAGACACACTAGCAAGTAGCTCATTTGTGCTATTGAGGTGTTTGTAAGCGGTGACTTTAATGGTGTTGTCTTCCGTCGTTCAACGGTACGGAAGCCCTGATTTATCAATGACACTTTCAGAGGAAACAACGCCATGACTCAAGCAGTGAACCCACAACAGGCACATAATGCGCTTCCTGCCGGACCAGCACTTCGAGTGCTGAACGAGGCCGAGTTGAGCCAGGTCGGCGGTGGTATTGAATTCAGCGCATTTGGTTACACCTTCGCAGGCGGAGAGTCGTTTGCGCCAGGTTTCAATTATGCATCCATCACCAACTCGCGGGGTATTCCGATTTATTACACAACCTGGCAGAACTGACAGCGTTATCAATGCGCGGCTTACAGAACCCGGACATTGTCCGGGTTTTATGCTGACGGCTTCTATTTCTGAAGTGTGAATTCGGCTTTGTCAAAAGACAGCCAGCAAGCATCATTGTCGGTCCACTTTGATTCACTGGTGCCCAACACACCTTTCACAAGAACCCTGTCGCCCTTCTTGAAGCTGCTTATTTTTTTCTTGTTGACCAACAGGTCATCGCGGGTCAAGCCCTGGCCCGTGCATTTGGGATTGGACGGATCGCTGAAGATGACCGCAATCTGATTCTGACCGACCGCCGTCCCGGTTTTAGTAATGCGCTGTACGACGCCAGGAATGATCAGTGTTTGAGCGTCCCATTTTTCTTTCGCGGTGAGACTGTCAGAAATTTTGTGTTCGGGCATAACATGTAGCTAGAGGTGCATGTATGCCGACCAAA
>NZ_LKBW01000205.1 GCF_002699855.1 Pseudomonas amygdali
TTTGGTCGGCATACATGCACCTCTAGCTACATGTTATGCCCGAACACAAAATTTCTGACAGTCTCTCGAACGCTGCGGCAATCGTCTCAGTCACCTCTTCAGCCAGTACAAACATTTGAGGCTGACAAGCCCATTCAGGAGAATCATGAGAAAAAGAACCAATAATTTAAAAACTGAAAGTATTGCCTACGTAAAAAAGCTCCCAACAGAACTCATCGTGGGTTTTCTGCTTGGGACCATTCCCATTCTGGAGTATTCAAGCACGGAAAAAGAAATTGAAGATGCCTTCTCTATGCTCTTGACGCCCGAAGTATTGATAAAGCATTACTTCATACTTTTAATCCCCTACTTTTTGGTGTGCGCTTTAAAATTCGCGCTGCGTTTTAGGTCAGACGCTGCGGTGGAAAGTTTCCGATTCATCTATAAGATTTTTGCAGAGGTTGGCGCAAGCTTTTTGACAATGCTAAGGACAGGACTGGGCGCACTCATAGGCTTTACGCAGTCGTTTTATTTAAAAACACCGTTCAACTTTTGCCTAACCAGCACCTCGATGTTATTGGTTACATCATCATGACGTTAATGTTTAGCGGTGCTCTTTCCATACTTCACGATTTCTTGGCAGCTGCGGGAAAAAATATCGACAATAAAAACCCAATCAAATTGGGCAGTCGTTTGAAATACTGAGTCATGCTTGCCACGAAAGCTTCAGTGGCGCGACGAATAGGCATCTGAAAGACGCTCATTGAAAGACGACGAATAAAAAATGGCGCATTTGCATCGCCGTAGCGTGGGTCCATACAAGGGCCTTCACGCACAGACGCGCCGCTGGAGGGGAGTATCAGTTTTTTTGTGTTCGGGCTGGTTAGGGCCTGCCGTCAGGCAGGCCCTTGTTTTACCAGCTC
>NZ_LKBW01000206.1 GCF_002699855.1 Pseudomonas amygdali
CCGAGCTGGTAAAACAAGGGCCTGCCTGACGGCAGGCCCTAACCAGCCCGAACACAAAAAAACTGATACTCCCACCTGCGCCGTAAGAATGAGCTACATTCTAAATTACACAGGAGCAAAAATCCCAAAAACACCAGACCAGACAGTATCCGGAGAAGATCAAAATCAATATTTTTTCCGCATTAATGATCTTAAAAACTTCCNTCTGATAGCGGACCATTGGCCAGCAAAAAAGGCATCATAGTATTTGAAATATCAGGCTGGTCGGACGCTCGAGGACATGCGACTTTGTTTGACGGCAGTATCTGCTACGACCATTGCTATTTCAACGAACCTGGCGTCAACTATCGGACAGACCAAGCAAATTTCTGGAGCCTCACGTAATGCAGTCGTTTCGTGCAGCCATCCTAATTTCTTTTACCCTCGCCACACCTAATATCTTTGCATCTGCCATGTCACCGTCACTGTCACTGTCACCAGAGGGAATGTATCGAACCCATGCACAAAACTACAAAGACCTTGTTCTTGCAACCTGCATTGCAAGCGCTTATAGATATAATGAAAACGTCGGAATAGATGCTGGCAGCAGTATAACCGCGCTACGCGACTGGGCCCATTATGACTGGGAAAAAAGCCCCGAAAAGCTTGGAGAACTCGTGGGCAAATATCTCGCCAGAGACTATACAAACCCACTGGTCGAGTCCGAGGTAAGAGGCGTGAGATTCGACTTCCTTAAGTGCCTTGACCTTTACCATAGCAAAAAGCTGGATGTACTGACAAAAAACGTGGTAATCGATCCTACGGGAGTATCAGTTTTTTTGTGTTCGGGCTGGTTAGGGCCTGCCGTCAGGCAGGCCCTTGTTTTACCAGCTCGG
>NZ_LKBW01000207.1 GCF_002699855.1 Pseudomonas amygdali
CGTTGGCCATGTCTTGCGGGTTGAGGGCGTTGCGCAAAGTGCGCTCGTCGGCCAGCCGCGATGCCAGCGCGTTGGCAGCGTCCGCGCAGTCCGGCGTGTCAGGCCATTTGCTCAGGGCATTCAATGTGTTTCCGAATTCTTGCGGTTTGAGGACGTAGCGCAAGTTGCGATCATTGGCCAGCCTCAAGGCCAGTGCGTTGGCGGCGTCCGCGCAGTGCGGTGTGTCGGGCCATTTGCTCAGGGCGTTGAGCGCGTTCGCGACGCTCTGCCCATCCATCGCATGACGCAAGCGTCTGTTGCTGGCGAGCATATCAGCAAGCAAGTACGCCATGGATTGGCAGTCTGGATTGTCGGGCCACTTGCTGAATGCATTAAGTGCCAGGCCGATGTTCTGCGCGTCCAGCGACGACCGGGCAGGGTGGTTACGTTGCAGGTTACGTGCCAGACGAGCCACCGCGCGTTCACACCTGCCGCTGTTGAAGTTCTTGGCGAAGGCGTTCAGGAGTAGGACTGAGTGGCGGCCATCCAGTCCCGATANTTGCTGGTTCGGCTGCTTGCTCAGCTTGTTGCCCACATGGGCCAGCTGCGTCAGCGATGCACCGTCAAACCACTTGGTCTTGCAGAGATACTGCGCCGCAACCTCCGTGCAACGATCGAGCTCGCTATGCGTTACGCCTGCCCCTGTGGCGCGCCTTGCACTGGCAATCATCAGAAGGTATTTGTCGAGCCACTGCGCATTGGTTTGCGCGTTGACGCTCTCATCCAGGAAAGGCAGCGCCAGCCCGCAACCGATGTGACGCGCCAGCGCGTTTTCCTTTGCCACCGACACGCACAAGCGAGCGTTGTGGTTCTGAGGCACTCGGCTGGGGG
>NZ_LKBW01000208.1 GCF_002699855.1 Pseudomonas amygdali
TTCGGTAGTTTTTTCATCGCTCCATCCTCTCAAAGGTTGGAGTCTCCGAGAAACCCGGGGCGGTTCACTCCATTGCCACGACACAGCTCTGCGAGCTGGCAAAAAATTGCATCATGTGCGCCCGTGAACATTTTTTGCGAAACACCTCCCGGCCTGACTTATCCTGGCCGTGCAGATGGAACGTATGTTTACCGAGATCAATACCTATCAGCGCTGACTCGCTCATGATGATGCCCTCCGAAAATAAAGCACCCTGCTAAAGCTTAGCCCTCGCAGGGTGTGGGGGTGACCATCTCATTAAAGATCTCGAGGGTTCGCGCTGATTGACCAGTTGAGCATCCACGAGCCGGTTGATTGGCTGTGCAAGGTGTTTGAAGTGACCCGCTCGTGCTACTACGCTCGGCGTCTCAGGCGCCGCACACCGGATGTAGAACGCCTTCGATTGCGCAGTCGGGTGAACGAGTTGTTCACCCAAGGCCGCAGTGCTCCCGGTAGCCGTAGCATCACGGCCATGATGCAGGACGACGGCGAGCGAATCGGGCGATTCAAGGTGCGCAGCCTGATGCGCGAGCTGGAGTTGGTCAGCAAACAACCGGGATCGCATGCTTACAAAAAGGCGACGGTCGAGCGGCCCGACATTCCTAATATTTTGAACCGGGAGTTTGATGTGTCCGCTCCTGGCCACGTCTGGTGTGGCGATATCACTTACACCTGGGCTCAAGGGAAATGGCAGTATCTGGCGGTTGTGCTAGGTTTTGTACGAAAAGTCGGCTGGGGTAGAATTGCCGCCATGATTGGCTGGAGGCCCGCATGGCAAAGCGTTACGAACTCTCCGACTCATCG
>NZ_LKBW01000209.1 GCF_002699855.1 Pseudomonas amygdali
ATGTGTAAGCCTGTGCTGAGGAGGGATCGACTCAATTTCGGCTATGATAACCGATTTCAAAATCCCACAATTTGCAGCCGCAGGCTGCCCTGTTCGCCTAGTTCTACGCTACATTACATCCGCATCCGCCCCACCAAGCTGGCGGCATCATTTGTCAAAGCTGATCAAATGTCACACATGGTGTCAGTGCTTATCGACCACGACGTAATCGCACGACGTTCATCTGATCCTTATACCTTTTATGATCTGGGCGATTAGTACTGTTCAAATCCGTTCTGGAGCAGTTGCCCGCATCGAATGGCGTGTGCCGGCTGTGATTTTAATATTCCCAAAGCCAGCGCCAGAGCACAGGCCTTGGAAAGTAGAGCATCCATCGGACATTACCTGGAGGCCGTGCCCCTGACGGCCGACGAGCGGGCTGTTGTTGAAGGGGACCTGGAAAAATTGAATGGGCTTATACGCAAGCTCGATGACGTACCGACGCCGGATGGCAGAACGCCCAGTCAAATCGAGGCGAACAAAAGCCGGTAATCGTGGGCGTCCCAAGGAGCCGCTGATTTATTCGTTTTTTGCCCCGAGAACGCTTTGGAGACCTTGATTTATAACGAGGCAATAACTGGTTATTGAATAGGTCAGCGGCTCCCTTGCATGTCTTTTCTCTCAGGGAGACCCATCTAAATGAGTCAGTGCATCTTATTATTATTGGCTCTCTAGGGTTTGTCTGAAAAGTCGCCTTGGTTAAAATGATGTCCTCTGGTTGCCAAGAGGGCCATCATGACTGACCGTTATGAAATTTCATCTGATCGTTGGG
>NZ_LKBW01000210.1 GCF_002699855.1 Pseudomonas amygdali
CCGAGCTGGTAAAACAAGGGCCTGCCTGACGGCAGGCCCTAACCAGCCCGAACACAAAAAAACTGATACTCCCGCTTGACTTGCGTGCTTCCATGTCATCAATGATCTTATGCAAAGCAAAGGCTGATGTGAATGTACCTTCCAATGGTGAATTCTTAGGAAGGCCTACACAGACATAGCTTCCACGCTGATGCATCTGATAGCTTACGCCCTTGTAAGTCTTCACATCACCTACAAGGCTATTATTACTTACCTCTGCCTGTTCAATCATGGCCTTGAGCTGGGCCTTACGATGTTCCTGATACTGACGCTCACCTTCTGATAGATAGTAGTTCATTCTTGGACCCCTAGTCGCTTATAAACACTTGCCTTAATTGCTTTCATAGCATCAGTTTGGTTCTTGCCAGTTGCTGCTGGCCCGCTAATGATGCTTCTCGTTACGCCAGTGAAGTTCCCTTCGCTGTCATATTGGTTATTACTAGGCTTATTGGTGGTTCGATCAAGGCGTGCTTGCTGCACTGCCACCTGCATATCCAGACTCTCTCGAATCAGCGGATCAGTCTTATAGAGACGCTCAAGAGTAGCTTGCTTGACTTGCTTCATCGCTGCTACTGCATCCTTGGAGCTATCAAGGGCTCGGAGAGTACGTGCCTCCTGTTCTAGGTTTTGTACGAAAAGTATTGCCGCATACAACGTAGGCTACAAGCCAGCGTGACCATGGCTGCGTAGCTCTTGGCCAGCTTGTCGTAGCGAG
>NZ_LKBW01000211.1 GCF_002699855.1 Pseudomonas amygdali
TTCGGTAGTTTTTTCATCGCTCCATCCTCTCAAAGGTTGGAGTCTCCGAGAAACCCGGGGCGGTTCAGTAGAATTCCTCCACCATCTTTTGGCATCCAGTGGTAGTTGGAAAACCACCCCAACAACGCAACCCTACGAATTGCGTTCAGCAAACGCTGATCTGGCCAAGCGTTGAAATCCACTCGAAAGCGTTAGAGCGCGAATCCGCGAGTAGTCTGGTGCCCTCCTCGGAGCCTAGAAAACCAAGCGCCAGGGCCCAGAAATGCAATCAAAGCGGAGTATGGCAGCTACGCCCATAATGATATCATCGCGACACTAGGCACCAACCGAAGGGATTTCACGTTGAGCGAGTTAGCAGAGCCAAACAGCGCAATTTCATCATGGAGTGGTTTCGTATATCAGGGTAAAGTTGCCCTCTACTACTCTTTAAAATTACTCACTGAAGGCGTAAGAGACTTCGAGCTACAGTTAGACAGCACCGACGACTTCGCAATATATAAAGACGGAAAACTTCTGAGCGCCCACCAAGTTAAAGCAAAAGTTGGCTCAACCAGAGGCAGCTACACCAGCGCACTAAAAAAGTCTGCAGAAGTTGATGACCATAGAAAAGCTGGAACCAATCGATACATACACGTGTCCGTGAAGATAGACGACACCTCTGAATCGCCCCGGGTTTTGTAGACACCTCCATGCCTTAAACTGAGGCCAATCAGGAGGTGCCATGAGCAA
>NZ_LKBW01000212.1 GCF_002699855.1 Pseudomonas amygdali
TTTGGTCGGCATACATGCACCTCTAGCTACATGTTATGCCCGAACACAAAATTTCTGACAGTCTCCTCTCCATTGAAGACGACCTTTTCGATTTCGATGTGCACGCCGTGCTGTTGCATGGCGTCGATGAACTGCAGGATGGTCGATGGTACGCCAAGCAGTACGTTGAGCTTGATCGAGTTGAGTGCCTCGAAGTGACTCTTGGTGAGCAGGGTGATGTCGCCCACTGACACGACGTGAGCGCCGCAGTTACCGGCCATCATGGTGGTGATGTTGTTCAGGGCAGAAAACAAGTTGATGGTGAACAGGTTGGCGCAGCGATCACCGGGTTGAATGAAGCCGTTGCTGCGGAAGACGTTGGAGCGTGAGCTATCTTCATCGACTTCGCAGTCGTAGTAGTAATAACAGCGTTTGAGGTTGCCGCTGGTGCCGCTGGTAAAGCCGATCAGGCAGTTTCGCTCGTTGCGTTCCAGACAGCGTTCAGTCTGCGCCGTGAAGCCTTCCTTGTCCATAATCGGTACATGTTTTCTGAAGTTCTGGTAGGTGAAACCTTCAAAATCATTGTTCTGGTGGGTCTTAGCGGCAGTATTGGAAATTCTGCTCCATTCCTTTTCTACATCGTAGGCAGTCATGCGAGTCCTATATAGTCCGTTTTTTTGATTTTCTGCACATCCTGCCCACCCGGCGACAGTCAGGGGTGGGCAAAACGTGGACTATGAGTTACTCCGGGGGATGGATCGGTTCCCTATTGAATGGATCTCGATGTCCAACATCTTTTTCATGAGCAGATGCGCGAGCCAGCAGGCACAAAAAGCCACTATGGTGTTACCCAGCAACTGCCCGAGCATTACCCCGACGCTGCCAAATTTATGTGCCCCATACCACACGAACGGCATGGTTCCCAGGCTGGCGCGCAGCCAGCTGAACAGTGTGACGTACGCAGGTCGCCCCATACTGAGGAAGACTGAGGTGGCAATAAATTGCAGCCCAATCAGCGTCCACAGGACGCCGCCCCATCGACAGAACGCGAAGAACACGATCACACCTTCACCGGCGACATGAAATAAGCGGGCTAATGGCTCAGCGAGCAGAATGAGTAACAGCGAGGTCACTGAGCCGTAGCCGATCAACAATCCGTACGTCATCTTTATGGCTTGCGACACGCGAGCAATGTTCATTGCTCCTAGGTTTTGCCCCATTATCGGGATCAGCGCACCGGGCAAGGCGAACACGACACAAAAAGCAACCTGAATGACCCTGTCGATCACCCCGATAGCCGCCAGCGCCTGAGATCCGAACGGTGCCATCGCAGCCATTACGTAGGCCATGCCCACTGGAGTGGCCAGGTTGCCAATCACCGCTGGCAAGGCGGTTCGCCCGATATTTCTGATGTCACCTGACAGGTTCTTCAGGCTGACCCGACAGGTCAGATGGGCGACTCGGTGAACGTAGTAAAACCCCAGACAGGCCGATATCAGGCTCGATATCAGGTAGGCGATGCCGGCACCCACCAAGCCCAGATCCAACACCAAAATAAGCAGCGGATCTGCGATGGCAACAGCGGCCGTCGCCGTCAGCAGGGTCCACATCGCCTGTTTGCCGAAGCCTGCACTGCGCAGTATCTGCACGCATAGCTGCTCGACAGCGACCAGCACCGAAGCCGGAAGGGTTAGCCACAGATACTCACGCGCCGCTGTAAAACTGTTGCCCTCTCCGCCCAACATGCGGATGGCTTGGTCGAGAACTACCAGCTCAAGCGCAGCGCCACAAACGGTAGCCATGCTGCCAAGCAGCGCACCACTACTGGCGAGGCGTCTGGCTTGATCCGGCACGCCGCTGCCCAGGCTTCTCGAAACCGTTGTCGAGACCGCCACAGCGATGCCTAGGATCATCGAAATGAGGAAGAACATCAGGGTTTTGGCTACAGCGAACGCAGCCAGCAAACTGTCGTCACGCAGCATCGCGATGTAAACCACGGTCAGCACTTCGATCAGAAAGATCGACAGCAGGCTGGTCGCACTGGTGCTGGTCATGAATACAACATGCCGCAACATCGACCCCTTGGTGAAGACTGCCTTGGTAACTACCATTGATCCTTATCTTCTCACTGATCCCAGATGAGCAACGGCATTGCATCACCTCAAGCTTTATATGAAAAGTGGCTGCGCTCCGGGATGCTGCGTTAAAAACTAGCTCAGAACTCATTTACAATCCGTAAAATCCGCTTCCTCGCTTTTTTTGCCTTGCATGAACCCCACTCCCGGACGTTTCGTACAGGGGATAATATGTGGTCATCAGGGCTTGTGGGTTCCGAAGAAAGATTCAAAACTGGCGGATATGTCGCTCAAGAAGCTGCACGCTGATGTGGACATATGGCCATCCTGATTTGTCATTGCTTCCGTATAAACGATCTGGTGGAGCAATTCGACGCTAGGCCAATCAGGTCAAAACGCTGCTCACTAACGTGTTCATCCGCCTGCGCTTGAGCTGCACGAAAAAATGCTCGCGGCTGACTTGCCGATCTGCTTCGCTCATTTTCATTCGCAGCTAATGTGAGCCAGAGGACTGCGTCAGTCGCAGTTAATCTGAGCCGAAAAGTGCGCTGATTGCGAGCACGGCCGTTTTCGATTGCAAACCGCTACATCTAGGCCGGTACCGGCCCAGGACAGCCCCAACACAAAACAGCTTCAGACCGTTGCTTTATCATCGAGGCTGGCCGGGATATCTTTACGATACACTTGGCCAGGCTGCTAGGGCTTGTCTGAAAAGTCAGCCCGCAAGCATTTTTCGATGCAGGCCAGTGTGACCATGGCTTTAAAGCTGCTGGCCAGTTTGTCGTAACGCATATAGATCCGACGTTTTTCCTTAAGCCAGCTGAACACCCGCTCAATAACGTTGCGTTTTTTGTACTGAGGCCTGTCAAACAGCCGAGGCAGGCCGGGTTGAGGCTTGCGATGCATCTTGCGCAGCGGAATCACCGGCTGCATGCCGTAGCGGTCGCAGTACTGACGTATAACCTGGCTGTCATAACCCTTGTCGGCAAGCACATAACGGCAACGCTTGCGCGGGCGACCCTTGCTGCCAGGAAGGCTGATCTGATCCAGCAACGGCTTGAAGTAACACGAGTCAGCTTGTTCGCCAGGCGACAGCATGATGGCCAGCGGGATGCCATGACTGTCGCAGGCGAGGTGTATTTTGGTGGTCAGTCCGCCCCTGCTTCGGCCGAGACAGTGGTGTTGCGGTTCCTGCGGGCCCCTTTTTTTTCAGCACCGCTGGCAGCCCGGCTGGCCCGGATTGACGTGGAATCGACCATCCAGGTATCCAGATCGATGAATCCGTCCTCTCGCAAACGAAGATGAAGGTGGCGCAGAACCTGCTCGAACTTGCCGTTGTCACGCCATTGCCTGAAGCGCTGGTAAACGGCCTTCCAAGGCCCAAAACGCTCTGGAAGATCCCGCCATTTGGCACCAGAGCACAAAATCCAGAAGATTCCATCAAGCATCTGACGATCATCGCGCCTTGGCCGCCCCATGTGTTGAGGAGGGGAAATAATAGCTTCAATGATCGCCCAACGCTCAGATGAAATTTCATAACGGTCTGTCATGACGGCTCTCCTGGCAACCAGAGGGCATCATTCTGGCGAAAGCGACTTTTCAGACAAACCCTAGGAGCGACGGGTTACGAATACCAGCCTGTTTCAGTCGCATCTATTTTGAAAAATTCGCATTTAATTCGAAAACCTACACATGCTGATAAGGGTTGTGTAGCGTTAACAGCAAATCAGTCGATGACACAGCCCGCTCTGTTACGGGGCCAATAAGACTGAAAGCTTTCGGCGGTGCACAGGTCTTCGAAA
This sequence comes from Pseudomonas amygdali, assembly GCF_002699855.1. Classification (GTDB taxonomy): domain Bacteria; phylum Pseudomonadota; class Gammaproteobacteria; order Pseudomonadales; family Pseudomonadaceae; genus Aquipseudomonas; species Aquipseudomonas amygdali. Next base: position 3,857 of record NZ_LKBW01000212.1, read on the forward strand.
GCGTAGGTTTTCAACAGCCAGCGGGACGCCGCACTTTCAGGGTTCAGAATGTCGATCTTTTCCCGGTTGTGCAGACCGTCCTGATTGGCGAAGGTCAACAGGTCGCCAGTCAGTATGCGGTGGCGCTTGCAGTGCGAACGTGTCATTGCACTTTTGAATGCGATGAAGGCATCGCGTGCTTCGACAGGGGCTTGTTCGGCAACGCAGGTCATGGTGTCGAGAAAGCGGATGGAATGGTCGTTGCTCAGAATGGCATGTTTTTCAGAGGTGCTGAGTTGCTTGTTCATGTCACGGGAAAAGATATCGAACACGGTATAGAAATGCGGCTCACGTAAGCAGGCAATGTGCCGGGGCTCCAGGTTTCTGACGATGTCGACACCATCGATATAACCGGTATAGATCAAGTCATCTTCCGGGCAACGCATGCCCAGCAACGTGATGTAGTCGGCCCTGACTTTATGCGCGGTACGATCATTGTGGAACACCAGTTCACTGTCACTGAAGCCGGTCAATTGCCCGCTGTACTTCTTGATGGCAATAACATCGGTGAAGAAATCAACTTCATTTCTGGTCTCATAAGACAGTAACGGTGTGCCGGTAAGTTGCGCAAACAGCTCAAGAAAGGCCTCACTGACAAACGGTGTTTTCTTGACGTGTTTATCCTTACCGGATCCTCCGGATCAAGCTCGGGAATCAACCTGTCCATAGGGCAGTTGCGAATAACGTGAATCTTTTGCTGATGATTCGCTCTTTCGCTGCGGATAATCTGACAGGCACTCAGGAAACGAGCGGGCACATCGGAGTGCAAGCGCCGTATTCCTTCCGAGAAACCTGTGTAGCTTTTATAGGGGGATAAATCTAGCGGTTCCAGAAGATTCAGCAGGTGTGCTTTCTCTTCAGGCTCAAAAGTAAATAGCGGGATCATGCCTCTCCTCCATGGAAAGAGTTCAGTTCAATTAAGAAAGCGTCAGGCCGGTGGCGTCTATCGTCAGTGCGAGGGCGTGCTGCTCAAACTAGTTGGCAACACGGTTTACAACAGCGGTCAGCAGGGGAATCGGTCTCAGGTTGAACGGGGTGCCAGTGCATAGCTTTTTTCAACGCGCGGGAACAACGGCACCGTCAACAGCGCGCAGAAGGCTGCTGCCAGCCACACCACTCCCCAGGAAAAGTGAGTCATGAGAGAGGATGCAGCGATGGGCGTTGCGAACAGCACCACAAACACGCAGGTATTGCCCATGGCCAAGGCTGTACCCGCCCGACTCGCACCCGCCAGTGTGGCAAGTTCGGTATAGGCGACACCGTGCCAGGCGGACACGCTTATTCCAGCAATGATCATGACGCCGATAATCAGACCGCTGGCCAGCGCAGTTTCACTCAGGCCATAAAAGCCCGCTGCCGACACCAAGGTGCCCAGCGCCAAAAAAGTCAGGGTGCTTAACCAGGCACACGTCTTGAGGTAGGCACGTCGGTTTTTGTTTTTGTCGGTCCAGCGTCCGCTCCATATTCTGCTGACAATCGCGCCGACCTGGATAATCGCCAACGTGGTTGAAATCAGCGTGATGTCCATCTTGCTGAAATCATGGAAGAACACCGCCGCATAGGTGAGGATCGCGAATTGAGGAGCGCATAACAGACCGATGGCTAATACGATGCGCCAGACCCTCAGATCCTTTAACGGGCTCGCACTTGTCTCCATGCTCTGTTTTTTTGCAGCGCTGCTGGAGAAGTCGGGTTCATAGAGCCAGAACCCGGCGAACAACGCCGCTATCAGGCAGAACAAAGCTGATGCAGTAAAGACCTCTACAAACCCGTAGGTATAAGCGAGATAGGGCAGCACGATGGCCCCTAAGGCGTAACCGCCCGGAACGGCCGTCTGGCGAATGCTCATGGCCAACCCCCGTTCACCCTCTTTGAACCAGGCCATGATCGCTCGCCCACGGGATCTCGCTGATGGCGATACCCAATCCTAAAACGCCGAGTACAAGCCCCAGCTCGCTGTTATCCAACTGGTAGGTGGCACGCATATAGACCGCCGTCGCGGGCAGCCCCCCTACGACGCTTGAAAAGCTCACATTCGCGGCCACGCCGACGCCAAGCACTTTCCAACGGTGACCGTTATCGACAGTCATAAGAATCCCACTATTTAATTGGTTGTGGGTCGCAAGATTCTCATGAGAGTATCGTCTCGAATATCAAATTATTTTGCGTGTTCGTCCCAAAAAGCAGGATTGTTATGAGACCGGTGAATTTCGATTTGGATGTCATGCGCAGTTTTGTAACAGGGGTCGAATTGGGCAGTTTTGCCAAGGCCGCGCAGAAACTTGCCCGCTCTACGTCAGCCATCAGTGCCCAATTGAAAAAACTGGAAGCTCAGGCAGGCTCTCCACTCTTCAAGAAAGCCGGACGCAAGCTGGCGTTGACGGACACCGGGGAGGTGTTACTTAACTATTCCAAGCGCCTCTTGAGCCTTAACGACGAGACCATAACGGCAGTGTCGGAGCTCAAACTCAAAGGCTGGGTACGCCTCGGGCTTCAGGAAGACCTGGGCAGTTTCTTGCCGACAGTGCTTGGACGATTCGCCAGAGCCCACCCCGATGTTCGAGTCGAGGCACGTATTGCACGTAATGCAGATCTGTTGAACCGCATCGAAAATGGTTCTCTCGATCTTGCGGTGGCGTGGGGGGGTGTAAAAAAGAATGGGTACCAAGAAACGATCGTAGAGCTGCCCATGCAATGGATCGGATCGTCACACCGGTATCTGGACTGGCGTGTCGAGTCAGGCAACCCACTTCCTGTGATTGCATTTGATGCGCCTTGTCCCTTCCATTCAAAGGCCACTGACGCATTGAACCTTGCCGGGATCCCTTGGCATCTTTCCTTTACCAGCTCGAGTCTCAATGGTCTGTCTGCGGCCACCGAGGCTGGATTGGGCTACACCATCAGAACGGCTCTTGGTCTTCAATCGGGCACTGAGCTTCTGAATATCGAAGACCGGGGTTTGCCGGCTCTGCCTTCGATAGCCCTGACGTTGCACAGGCACGAGGCGAATCCCAATCCTCTGACCGAGCGATTGTCGAGCATGGTGGTACAAGCGATCAGAAGCGAGATCGCCTGATCGCAATGGCCTGACGACCGGCGAAGATATCAGGCCAGGAATTACTCGGCCTTTTCAACACCGCCAGCCTTCTCTTCCAGCTCGGCCATCTTGGCCTCCAGCGCTTCCAGGCGGGCGCGGGTGCGGGCGAGGACGGCCATCTGGCTATCGAATTCTTCACGGCTGACCAGGTCCAGCTTGCTGAAACCGCTTTGCAGCAGGGCCTTGAACTGGGCTTCGAATTCGCTGCGGGGTACCGGCGTTTCGCCATTGAAAAGACGGGAAGCGTGGCCGCTGAGGGCGTCAAGAAAGGCTTTGGGCGCGAGCATGATGATTTTCCTGAATCAGAAGCCGGCAGTGTAACACGCAGCGTCTATAGTCAATTTGAAGGGGCGAGTCGCACGCTTATGGAGCGCTGCGGCGTGCACATGAGCACCATTAGTGTGCATTACCTTGGTCGCGAAGCCGGTTTGACCCGGCAAAACCTGCCCAAGAGCCTGTATTCAATGAATATTCACGAGATGGCAAGCTTTCTGCTTAGTGGCTTATGACCCATGCACTGATGCAGTCGCTGTGACGAATGCAGTGCGGCAGGCGGAGCGGGGAAGTGTTTCGTCAGAAGCGGTTTTCTGGAGTTGGCCTGGCCTGATCAGGCGGCCGACACGTTACAAAGCCAGGCACTGCGCTTAGACTTGAGTCGGGTTTGTTTTCCTGGGGCAAGTCCACCAAATTCGGGAGAAAGTTTTCATGAAGCTAGTCACTGCCATCATCAAGCCGTTCAAACTGGATGACGTTCGCGAGTCGTTGTCTGAAATCGGCGTTCAGGGCATCACCGTCACTGAAGTCAAAGGCTTCGGGCGTCAGAAGGGTCACACTGAGCTTTATCGCGGTGCTGAATACGTCGTCGACTTCCTTCCCAAAGTGAAGATCGATGTCGCCATTGATGACAAGGATCTGGATCGTGTCATCGAAGCCATAACCAAGGCCGCCAACACCGGCAAGATCGGTGACGGCAAGATTTTTGTGGTCAATCTGGAACAGGCCATTCGCATCCGTACCGGCGAGACCGATACAGACGCTATTTAAGCCGCCAAACCCAACGCCCCAGGAGAAAACAATATGACTCTGCGTCAATTCGCAGGGCTCGGTGCCCTGTTGTCCCTCGCATTACCTGGTCTTGCCCTGGCGGCTGACCCAGTGGCCGAGCCGGTGCTGAACTCTGGCGACACTGCATGGATGCTGACCTCGACCGCTCTGGTCCTGTTCATGACCATCCCCGGTCTCGCGCTGTTCTACGGCGGTATGGTTCGCTCGAAGAATATTCTGTCCGTGATGATGCAGTGTTTCGCCATCACCGGTCTGATCAGCATCCTGTGGGTCGTTTACGGCTACAGCATTGCGTTCGATACAACCGGTATGGAAGCGGGCGTCGTCAACTTCAATTCCTTCTTTGGCGGTATGGGTAAAGCGTTCCTGGCAGGCATCACGCCGGCAAGCATTACCGGTCCTGCTGCGTTGTTCCCTGAGGCGGTGTTCGTCACCTTCCAGATGACCTTCGCAATCATCACCCCCGCCCTGATTGTCGGCGCTTTCGCAGAACGCATGAAGTTCTCCGCAATGCTGGTGTTCATGGGTATCTGGTTCACTCTGGTCTACGCGCCAATCGCCCACATGGTCTGGGGCGGCGTCGGTGGTTTGCTGTGGGACTGGGGCGTTCTGGACTTCGCTGGCGGCACCGTCGTACACATCAACGCCGGTATAGCCGGTCTGGTGGCCTGCCTGGTACTGGGCAAGCGCAAAGGCTTCCCGACCACGCCGATGGCACCGCACAACCTGGGTTACACCCTGATCGGCGCAGCAATGCTCTGGGTCGGCTGGTTCGGCTTCAACGCCGGCTCCGCGGCTGCAGCCAACGGCACTGCCGGTATGGCCATGCTGGTTACTCAAATCGCTACCGCGGCCGCCGCACTGGGCTGGATGTTTGCCGAGTGGCTTACTCACGGTAAGCCAAGCGCTCTGGGCATCGCGTCGGGCGTGGTTGCCGGTCTGGTCGCCATTACCCCGGCTGCCGGTACAGTCGGCCCGATGGGCGCTCTGATCATCGGTCTGGCGGCAGGCGTGATCTGCTTCTTCTGCGCTACCAGCCTCAAGCGCAAGCTTGGCTACGATGACTCCCTGGATGCGTTCGGCGTTCACGGTATCGGCGGTATCGTCGGCGCGATCCTGACCGGCGTGTTCGCAGCACCTGCACTGGGCGGCTTCGGCACCGTGACTGACATCGGTGCCCAGGTCTGGATTCAGTTCAAGGGTGTCGCGTTCACCGTCGTCTACACCGCAATCGTGACCTTCATCATCCTTAAAGTCCTGGATGCTGTAATGGGTCTGCGGGTTACCGACGAGGAAGAGTCTGTCGGTCTGGACCTTGCGCAACACAACGAGCGTGGCTACAACTTGTAAGCAGCCGCAGATGCAAAAAAAGAATGCCCGGTCTCCGGGCATTTTTTTGTCTGACGTTTGCGGATATACCGCTGATTTTTGCTGTCATTGACTTTGCCCGCGTCAATGATTTCGGCACCGTGACGCAGCGCAGGTAACGATGTATCGACAGTCTTCGTCAACTTGCAGGGAAGCCGGTTTATTGCGCGCTTTGCTTTTTTCTCAGTCGAGTTAGAATGCGCGCCGAAGGTGCGGAGAACGGTATGTGGCATCAATCCAGAATTGCCTTGCGGGCCAGGCCCCGCGGGTTCCATCTGGTGACTGACGAAATAGTCGCGGGCTTGCCCCCGTTGCGCGATTGTCGTGTCGGGCTACTGCATGTGTGGCTGCAACATACCTCGGCTTCGTTGACTATCAACGAAAATGCCGATCCGGCGGTACGTCGTGACTTTGAGCGTTTTTTCAACCGTCTGGTGCCCCAGGGCGTGGACGGCTACGAACATGACGACGAAGGCCCTGATGACTTGCCAGCGCATTTCAAGGCCAGTCTGCTGGGCTGCCAGTTGGTTCTGCCGGTGACGGCAGGGCGACTGGCGCTGGGCACCTGGCAAGGTATTTATCTGGGCGAACATCGAGACGCTGGTGGGTCTCGTAACGTCCTCGCCACCCTTCAGGGTGAGTGGATATAACCGCTGGAGTCAGCGGTTATGGAATTTTTCCGATCGCCTTAGCATTTCCGGGCGGTTGGGCTATAACTAATCAGCTTTCGCAAGTCATGAGGTAGAACATGAGCGACGACGACGATACTAACGACGATCTGGTAGACGACCTGGAAGGCGAAGACGGTGAGGAGCTTGCAGCAGCCTCCCCGGAAGACGACGCAGCCGAGCCAGACGATTCCGACGTTCCGGCAGCACCCGCAAAAGGCAAGGCCAAGGCCGCTGTCTCGGTCGATGAACTGCCTAGCGTAGAAGCCAAGAACAAAGAGCGCGATGCTCTGGCGCGTGCCATGGAAGAGTTCCTGGCGCGTGGTGGCAAGGTGCAGGAAGTGGAGGCCAACGTGGTCGCCGATCCGCCCAAGAAGCCTGACAACAAATACGGTAGCCGCCCGATTTAAGGCTGCAGACGCTGTATGAGAAAAAGCCCGCCGTCGCTGCGGGCTTTTTCTATTGAGCGAACATCAGACCGTTTTCAGGCCCAGCGTGCCAGGACTTCCGGCAGCTGCGACAGGTTGTGGATCTCGGCATCCGGCAGCCGGTCTGCGTCCCAGGCCTTGCCTTGCGGGTTGTACCAGATGGCGCGCATGCCCGCCTGTTGGGCACCTGCGATATCGTCCTTCGGGTGATCGCCTACGTGCACGGCTGCGCTGGCATCGACTTTTGCGCGCCGTAACGCTTCCACAAACGGTGCGGGGTCGGGCTTACCGATACCCAGGTCCTCGGCGCACAGCGCGAAGGCAAAATAGTCAGCCAGCCCCAAACGACGCACATCGGCATTGCCATTGGTAATCACGCCAAGCGTGAAGGTCTTGGCGAGAATTTCCAGCATGGGTTGCACATCAGGGAAAATCTGCACCTGATGGCGGCCATGCAGGAAGACTTCAAAGCCGCGGTCGGCAAGGTCCTGCGCCTCGTCCGGGTCGTAGCAGGCATCTTCGAGCGCATGGAACAGCACGCGGCGTCGCAAGGCGCTGATGCGGTGCTTGAAGGATGGGTCTTCAGCCACAAGGCGCGAGCGAATTTCCCACAGGTGCTCGACAGGAATCGCCCCCAGCCTGGGCGCGTGTTCGGCCAGCCAGTCACGCAGTGTGACTTCGGCACCGGCAATGGCAGGGGCGGTGTCCCAGAGCGTGTCGTCAAGATCAAACGTCACCAGCTTAATCATCTGCAGCTCCTTTACGTTTGGCTCGGGGATGGGCGCTGTCATAAACAGTAGCCAAATGCTGGAAGTCCAGGTGCGTATATATCTGCGTGGTCTTGATGTCCGCATGACCCAGCATCTCCTGCACGGCGCGCAAGTCCTGTGACGACTCCAGCAGGTGGCTGGCGAACGAGTGACGCAGCATGTGCGGATGCAGGTTCTGCCCTAACTCCCTCTCACCAGCCGCCTTGAGCCGAACTTGAATCGTGCGCGGGCCGAGGCGCTTGCCTTGCTGGCTGACGAACACGGCGTCGTCCTGCGGATTGGTCAGGGCACGCAGCGGCAACCATATTTCCAGCGCCTGGCGAGCCTTGCTTCCGACCGGCAGTACGCGGGTCTTGCTGCCTTTGCCCAGGACATGCACCAGCCCGTCGCGCAGGTCCAGCTGGTCCAGGTTCAGACCAGTCAGTTCGGACAGTCGCAACCCTGATGAGTAAAGCAGCTCCAGAATGGCCTGATCGCGATGAGCCAGAAAATCATCTTCGACGCCGCCATCCAGCAATTGCGCGGTGCGGTCGGTGTCCAGCGTCTTGGGCAGACGCCGTTCACCCTTGGGCGGTGACAGGCCGTTTGCCGGGTCGTGCTGGCAGATGCCTTCGCGATTGAGGTATTTGTAGAAACCGCGCACCGCCGACAGCATGCGCGCCAGACTGCGTGAAGACTGGCCCTGTTGGTGCTGGCGGGCGGTAAAGCTGCGCAGGTGCTGGATATCCAGATCATTCCAGCTCGACAGTTGCGCCTTCTGGCAATATGCCAGAACCTTGCCCAGATCGCGCCGGTAGGCTTCAAGCGTATGAGGCGACACCTGGCGCTCACTGCGCAGGTGCATGCAGTAGGCGTCCAGATGCTGTTCCATGGCTAGCGAACCGAGCGTAAAGAGTGAGCGAAACGCGGCAGCAGGCGGCTCAGGACGTCGGCGATGTAACTGAGGAACAGAGTGCCGACCGAGCTTTTGTAATGCTGCGGATCACGACTGCCGATGGCCAGCACGCCATGCAGGCCCAGGTGATTGAGGCTGGCGATGGCGGTAGAGCCCACTTCCTTGCCTTGCTCTGCGCCAAACAGGAACGCCAGTTCATGCTCACGCAACGCGCCGCAGATGATCTTCTCGCCAATCAGGCCGCCGATTGCTTTCTGTGCTTCGGCGCTGCTGACCCATCGCCCCACTTGCATCGGGCTGTCACTGAACAGGATCAGGCTGACGAAGGGCACCTGAAAATCCTGACGCAGGCTGTCTTCGACAGCGATGACCAGCTCGTCGAGGCTGGTGGCATCCATCAGGGCGAGGTTCAGGCGTCGGGTCTTTTCGAACAGGCGGTCGTTGTCCCGAGCGACGTCCATCAGCTGCGACAGGCGATGACGCATTTCGATGTTGCGCTCGCGCAGCAGCTTTAGCTGACGCTCGACCAGCGAAACGGTATTGCCACGCTGGTGCGGGATGCGCATCGACACCAGCAGCTCGTCGTGCTCGGCGAAAAAGTCCGGGTGCTCAAGCAGGAAGGCGATGACCGCCTCTGCTTCAAGGTCTGGCGCTGCGCTATCGACAGGCGATTCGCAGGGTGTGCCTGTTGAAGCGGGAGGCTGATCGGTCATGGCAGTTACTCACTCAAAGACGAACTTGGCCTTCATAAACCCTGACGGCGGGGCCGGTCATCATGACAGAATGTCCCGGCCCAGCCCATTCGATGGACAGGCGCCCTCCGGGCAGGTCGATCAGCAGTGGCGAATCCATCCAGCCCTGGCTGATGGCAGCAACCGCCGCCGCACAGGCACCGGTGCCACAGGCCTGGGTTTCCCCGGCACCACGCTCCCAGACACGCAACTGCGCACGCTGACGATCCACCACGTGGAGAAAGCCCACATTGACCCGTGCCGGAAAGCGCGGGTGATGCTCGATCTTTGGCCCCAGCTCGTGGACCGGCGCGTTATTGATGTCATCGACACGCAGTACGGCATGCGGATTGCCCATGGACACAGCAGCCAGTTCGATATTCTGCCCGTCTACCTCGACGTTGTAACGGGTGGCCTGCTCTGCGGCCTCGAAAGGTATTTCTTCCGGGACAAACCTGGGTGGCCCCATATCGACGCTGATCTGCCCGTCGCTGCGGATATCCAGCTCAATGATGCCGCTCTTGGTCTCGACGCGTATCTGCTTCTTGGCCGTCAGGCGCTTGTCGAGTACGAAACGGGCAAAGCAGCGCGCGCCGTTGCCGCACTGTTCGACTTCGGAACCATCGGAGTTGAAGATTCGGTAGCGAAAGTCCACATCCGGATTGTTCGGCGCCTCGACCAGCAAAAGCTGATCGAAACCGATACCGGTGTGGCGGTCGCCCCATTGTTTGGCATGCTTGGGCAAGATGTGCGCGTGCTGACTCACAAGATCCAGGACCATGAAGTCGTTACCCAGCCCGTGCATCTTGGTAAAACGCAGCAGCATGGGATTACTCCGGCAGCAGGCTTTCGCCAGCGAACAGCTCGGCCACGGTTTCGCGACGACGCACTTCAAAAGCCTGGGAACCGTCGACCAGTACCTCAGCAGCACGGCCACGGGTGTTGTAGTTCGAACTCATGACGAAGCCATAGGCACCGGCCGAATGGACCGCCAGCAGATCGCCTTCGGCCAGCGCCAGCTCGCGCCCTTTGGCGAGAAAGTCGCCGGTCTCGCAGATCGGCCCGACGATGTCGTACGCACGAGGTTCGCCGTCGCGCGGGCGCACCGCTGTGACGTTCATCCACGCCTGATAAAGCGCTGGGCGGATCAGATCGTTCATCGCCGCATCGACGATGGCGAAATCCTTGTGCTCGGTGTGCTTGAGGTATTCGACGCGGGTCAGCAGCGCGCCTGCGTTGGCCACGATGAAGCGCCCCGGCTCGAACAACAGCCCCAGATCACGACCAGCCAGTCGCTCACGCACGGCTTTGATGTAGTCGGCCGCCAGCGGAGGCTCTTCGTCGCGATAACGCACACCAAGACCGCCACCCAGATCGATATGGTGCAGGTGAATGCCGCAATCGCCCAGGCGATCAACCAGGTCCAGCAGGCGATCCAGCGCATCAATGAACGGCTCGAGCGTGGTCAGTTGCGAGCCAATATGGCAGTCGACCCCGATCACTTCCAGGTTTGGCAGTTGCGAGGCGCGAATGTAAACGTCTTCGGCATTTGCAATGGCGATGCCGAATTTGTTTTCTTTAAGGCCGGTGGAGATGTAAGGGTGAGTGCCTGCATCCACATCCGGGTTGACCCGCAGCGATATCGGCGCACGAACGTCGAGCTCGGCAGCCACTTCCTGCAGACGCTCAAGCTCGTCGGTGGATTCGACGTTGAAGCAATGCACGCCGACTTCAAGAGCGCGACGCATGTCTTCACGGGTCTTGCCGACGCCGGAAAACACGATCTTCTCGGCTTTGCCGCCTGCGGCCAGCACACGCTCCAGTTCGCCGCGCGAAACAATGTCGAAACCGGCGCCAAGACGCGCCAGGACATTTAACACGCCCAGATTGGAGTTGGCTTTTACGGCGAAGCAGACCATATGCGGCATGCCGCTCAGCGCATCGGCGTAGGCACGGTATTGCGCCTCTATATGAGCGCGCGAGTAGACATAGGTCGGCGTGCCGAAGCGCTCGGCAATGGCAGACAATGCTACCCCTTCCGCGAACAGCTCACCGTCGCGGTAGTTGAAGGCGTCCATTGAATTCCCTTAAAGGTGCTTGTGCGATTGCGATTTGGCTTGTTCATCCGGAGTTTTGGTGTCATCCGGCAGATACAGCGGGCCTTTCTGGCCGCAGGCTGTAACAAGACAAGCGACCGCGACAAGCGCAGCAAGCGAAGAGATCAGGCGCTTCATGGCGAAATCCTTTGTAAAAGCATTAATTGCGCCCGAGTATACCGACCACCCGGCAGCTTGCCTATGCGAGCGGCGTCCCGTCTGGCGTGCCTTTGACGTGAAAGCCGCAGCAGAGCGGTGGTTGATCGGGATTAAAGTGCTCGTGCATCGTCAATGATGAGTAAGCTTTGCATTTGCCTGGCTGCGTCCGTATCTTGCCCCTCTGCGCTATTTGCAGACACTTATCGAGGTTCCCGCAATGAGTTTGACCGAAGCCCGTTTTCACGACCTCGTCGATGCGACGCAGCAGGTGCTGGAAGATGTTTTCGACGAGAGCGGCCTGGATGTCGACCTGGAAAACTCGGCCGGCGTCCTCACCGTCAAGTTCGAAAACGGCTCGCAACTGATCTTCAGTCGTCAGGAGCCGCTTCGTCAGCTTTGGCTGGCAGCCCGCTCCGGCGGTTTCCATTTCGATTATGACGAAGAGAACAGCCGTTGGGCATGCGACACCAGTGATGAGCTGCTCAGCGAAATGCTTGCGCGCATCACCCTTGAGCAAGCCGGTGTCGAACTGGATTTCGACGAGATCTGATCGTGAGCCAGTCCCCCGTTCGACCGCCCAAACCGCTTTTCAGCAACGTCAGCCCGGCTGTAGCGTCGCCCTGTATAAGCCTGTGCCGGCTCGATGAGCAGAAGGTTTGCCTCGGGTGCTTCCGTCATGTCGAAGACATCCGCGAATGGCGCTCGGCCGATGACCATCGTCGTCGACAGATTCGCCATGAAGCGGAACAGCGTCGAGCCAGCGCGGGCCAGACCGCAGGCTGATGCCGCGTCGGGTTGTGTATTTACTGCGCTGTGTTAGTGTCGGAACCTGCTTCTCCAGATTGAGAGGCCCGTAGAACCCCGCCCACCCCGGCGGGGTTTTGTTTTATTCATGGAGAATAAAGGAGTCTGCCCAGACCATGACCACAGCACCTTCGATCATCCTCACCCGCCTCGACGTACAGCGTCTCGAGAGTTTTATCGCCAGCCAGGACGAAGACACGCCGGGCATCCAGGCGTTGCAGGCCGAACTGGACCGCGCCGATCAGGTAGTGGGCCACGATGAAGTGCCTGCGGGCGTTGTGACCATGAATTCGCGTGTGCATTGCCGTGAAGAAGTCAGCGGCAAGGATTACCACCTCAAGCTGGTTTATCCCCAGGATGCAGGCGCAGACGGCACCGTCTCGGTCCTCGCGCCAATGGGCTCGGCGTTGCTGGGTTTGCAGGTCGGCCAGCACATCGACTGGCCAGCACCGGGCGGCAAGACCCTCAAGCTGACCTTGCTGGCGGTGGAATATCAGCCGGAAGCAGCGGGCGAGTACGAGTAATCGAAGGCGCTGCATCCGTAGAGCGCCTCCGCATTCAAGAGCGGACGCAGAGCGTCCAGAACGGCATTCCCACGCTGGAGCGTGCGGAACGATAGGCGCGAGGGGCAGAACAAGCGTACGTCAGGCCTGGTCCATCGCCTCGTTCAACAGCTTTTCCAGCTCGGCCTTGTGATGCAGGAAGAGGATGCTTTGTCCATGCCGGTCATCCAGCAGCCCGGACAGGTCCAGGTCGGTGATGTAACAGCGATAGCGCTGGGGTTCCAGGCGCTTGCCGAGAATTTGCCGGGCAACGGCGGCATACAGCTGATCGCCATATTCCAGCTCGGAAAACTCGCAGTTATCGCAGTACAGCGTGGCGCTCAGCTGTCCGGGCGAGGTTTCTTCGATGATTGCCTGCACGTCATAAAACGCCTTGTCCGCCGCAGTCGGTGCCAACCGATGTTCGACACGCCGGGCAAGCCCAGGGCCAGAAGGCAGCACTTGGTAATAAAGGGTTTCCAGCGAAACCGGCTCGGACGGGTCGTCCAGCGGCAATGACGCGCCTCGGCGATAAACCAGCGAGTGAAGAAAACGCTGCAGTGGCGTCAGCAGGCTTTGTTCGTCGTGATACGGCAGGCGCTGGTGCCAGAGCGAATTGTGTTCGTCCAGCACGTACACGTCGGCATCCGGCTCGTTGATTCGGTAGAACACCTGAATGCATTCAGGCTGACCAAGTGGCAGGATCAGCGCCAGATCGTGGCCATCGAGTGCCTGAGGGTCCAGATGCAAAGGGCTGTACAACGGCAGCTCTTCACCCAGGTACTTGAACAGGCCTGGCAGGCTGTTGACCACTACATGACCGACCTGCCCGGGTTTGATCTCCAACACGTGATACTGCTGCTGCACTTGAATCAGATAACGATGGTTCAACCGCCTGGCGAGTAATAACCGGGCCGTGCTGATCAGTTCTTCAACCCGCTGAGCGATGGCAGGTGCCCGGTTATGACAGAAGCAGCGCACGCGAATCTGCGGCTGTTTACCGCTCTGCGGCAGGCTGCCGAGCAGTTCGCTCATGCAGTCGAGCAGGGCATGCGGGCCGTCATAGCGGCTGACCAGCGTTTCGTTCCAGGTATTGAGGGTGATCTGGTCCAGCGTCAGCACCAGATTCTCCCGGACACCCGCGTAACTGAGCGAGTCAGTGCGCTCGGTGGTCATCAGAATACTAAGGTCGCGGTGATGCCTGAGCGGGTCGACACCGACATTGACCAGCAACAGTATCTCGCTGGATGAACTGGGCATGAGCAGCTCGTCGTCGCTGACCTCGGGCAGCGGCAGTTCAATACTCTGCTGCAAGGCACCGAGCAGGTTGAACAACTCGAACTCGCTCAAGTCACTGGTGCCAGGATGCAGCGCCACGCGGGTCGTGGTGTCGATCACGTTGTTGCGGTGGCACCAGGTCAGCAGCTCGAGCAATTCCCGACTGCGCTTGATCGGCGAAAAGTTCGGCCACTCGTGAATACCCAGGTTGCCGTTGTACAGGGCCCACTGATGCTTGCCTGGCTCGCGTTTATCAGGGGAATGCACCAGCGTCAGCGTATCTTCTGCAAGGTCCGGAGCGATGCCCGGATTGATGAACTCGACCTTGCCCGCCTTGCGCTCGAAAGCGGCATACAGGCGCCGACCGAGTATGGTCAGGTCACGAGCATTGAGCGCGTCGGCGGTGCTTTGCGTTCTGGCGAACCGGGTCTGAAAGCGATAGCTGTAATTGAGTTCGTTAACCAGTGCACGACGCTCGCTGGCCACCTGGCGCACTTTCCACTGGCTGCGGCTGTCGAGCAGCGCCAGTTGTCGTTCATCCCAGCCCCACTCAGAGGTCAGGCGCTCCAGCAGCAGGCGTTGCCAACCGGTGTTGCGCTGACGGCTCGAGCCGGTGAGCTTTTTGTTGACCTTCAGGTACAGGCTGCGCCGCACCAGTTCGAGGCGCTCTTGCTCGTTGCGTGCCTGCAGATGCTCTTCGATACGCCGGTACACAACCACGTACGGGTCCAGCTCATCCAGGTCCAGTTGGTTGGCAAACACCGCTTGCTTGAAACGCAGGCTCAGGCACTGCACGCGGGGATGTTCACTGGAGTAAACCTCGATCAGCAGCAGCTTGAGAACAGACTTGTAGGGCGACTCGATACCCTTGAACAACTGCCACAAGCCGGCACCAATAAATTCCGCCGCAGGAATGTGCGACATCGGCCCGAGGTCGAGCACTTCGCTGGCGCGAATGAAGCGTTTGCTCAGCAGGGTATGGGTGTAATCCTCATAGTTCTGCTCTTCATAGACTGGCACCAGCCACCACATCGGGGTGCGCCCTGCGAGCCAGATCGCCGTGCGATAAAACTCATCGAGCAACAGGTAATGCTGGGTAGTGCCGCAGTCGTCAGAGCTGAGCTGCGAGTCGCGGTCCCCACGCTTGAAACGTTGCGGGTCGATCAGGAAAAAGTGCGCCTCTGCCCCCATAGTGGCGGCCCAGGCTTCAAGGGCATGGCATTTCCTGCGCAGTTCGGCGATGGCCTCCGGCTCCAGTTCGCTGTCGTGGCAGACCCATACGTCCATGTCGCTTTGTTCAGCCTGGGCCAGCGTACCGAGGCTGCCCATCAGGAACAGGCCGTGAATCGGCTGAGGAGCGTTACCACGCCGGACCTTGTAAGAGAAGGAGCGTGTCAGGCGTTGCGCTTCGGCCAGCGCCAGCGTGTCCGGTTCGTACTGCGAGACGCCAGCAGGCGTACCACCGGAAACGTAACCGGGCAGCAGAGGGTGGTTGACGTGAAAGAACAGCGGCAGCAGGGTCAGAACGCTTTGCTGGCGGGTCGACATGCCTTCGAGGGCACGCGCATATCGCCCGTCATTGAGTGACAGGAAACGGTTGCGCAACTGGCTGAGAACCTTGCGGTCGATGCCCTCATCCAGGTCGGGGCGAATTTCAGGATTACGCGTCATCGCAACTCAAGGCATCTGGCCTGTGCAGGCGTGGAATTACTGAGCAAAGATGGCGGAGAAGTTTTGCAGCCGAGAGAAGAGGATTCAGTCGGGTTGTTATTCTGACGCCAGAATCCTGTATCGACCGGCGTTCAGATAAGTGAAGGGCCTGCCACGCTTTTTTGTGCGCAGGCCCTGCGCCTGTCAGGCAGCTTGTTTGGAAACGTTGAGGATGGTCAACAGTGATTGGGCATGTTGAGCGGCCTCAAGCCCGAGGCTGGTCAGATAACCGCCATCGACCTGGGTCGTCAGTCCTTTATCGAAGAGTCTTTTTGCTGCTGCAACGGCAGTGGGTGCCGCTACATGGTGGACTTTCAGGCCTTCCTGGGTGTTTCCCAGATTGAACAGTGCAAGGATTTCCAGTTCGGCAACCAACTCAGGGGTATACGACATAGGTACTCCAGACTTTTTGTAGTAGTACGACCTCGCCGGCTGGCGGGTGTGCTCTGGAATCGACGTGTCCAATCTGCGCTCGTCGGTTCTGGATGACCGTTGAAGCCGGTTTGGCGTGGCAGCCCCGGAGGATCATGCGGCAGCGGGGCATTTGCAGTGTAGTCAGCGTCTGGAGTGTTTGCAGCATATATCTTGCTGGCACAACCTGACCGCAAGGTTACTTTTCCGGGGGCAGATCGGGCAGGGCCCGCAGCGCTGCTTCGTACCATTGCGTATCGAACGGACGGTCCTGCTCCAGCAAGGCGTCGATTTCGATGGCCAGGACGTGCGCCATCATTTCGAGAATGTCTTCACGCTCGTAGTTAACCAGGGTAAGCATGTTGAAAACAGCCTTGGCCGCTGGCGGATTACCGGACTCGATCTGGTTCTCGATGGCTTCGATCAGGGTCGAGGCGGCAAATTCTTCTTCGTCATTGTCAAGTGCGTCGTTCATGTTCATTCCTCTGGTAAGGCAGGCAGTCTAACCGGCGACCTGAAAACAACAAACCCCGGAGGTCCGGGGTTTGTCAGCACATTGGCGAAGATCAGTCAGCCGTCGGCTGGCCCATCGGCACAGGTTCCTTGCTGCGCCAGTGCGGCAGGGAGTTCCAGTAGCGCTCGCCCTTTTCATCGTCGTACATGCCTTCCCAGCGCGAGATGACCAGTACGGCCAGCGCGTTGCCGATCACATTCAGGGCCGTACGCGCCATGTCCATGATCCGGTCGACACCGGCAATAAACGCCAGGCCTTCCAGCGGGATACCGGCGCTGCCCAACGTTGCCAGCAGTACCACGAAGGAAACACCCGGCACACCCGCGATACCTTTGGACGTGACCATCAGGGTCAGAACCAGCATCAGTTGCGCGCCAATCGACAGGTCAATGCCATACAGCTGGGCAATGAAGATCGCCGCAATGCTCTGATAAAGCGTAGAACCATCGAGGTTGAACGAATAACCCGTCGGCACCACGAAGCTGCAGATCGCCTTCGGCGCGCCATACGCTTCCATTTTCTGGATCACGCGGGCAGTACGGTTTCGGAGCTGGCGGTGGAGTAGGACAGAATCAGCTCGTCCTTGAAGATGCGCATCAGCCTGATCACCGAGAAGCCGAACGCCCGAGCGATCAGCCCCAGCACCACGAAGGCAAAGAAGGCGATGGCCACATATACCAGAATCACCAGCTTGGCGAGCGGCAACAGGGAGGCGAAACCGAAGTTGGCGACGGTCACCGCAATCAGCGCGAACACGCCGATCGGCGCGTAGTTCATGATCATGTGCGTGACCTTGAACATGGTTTCCGAGACGCCCTGAAACAGCTTCACCAGAGGCTCACGGACCTCTGCCTGCAGGCTGGAAAGCCCGAGACCGAACAGCACTGAAAAGAAGATGATCGGCAGCATCTCGCCACGCGCCATGGCAGCAAAGATGTTGGACGGGATCAGGTTGAGAATGGTCGCGATAAACGCGTGATCATGCTGAACTTCGGCCGTTGTCTGCTGGTATTTGGAGATATCCACCGTACCCAGCGTGCTCATGTCGATACCCGTGCCCGGATGGAACACATTGGCCAGCACCAGGCCCACCAGAATGGCGATGGTGGTCACGACTTCGAAATAGAGGATGGTCTTCAGACCGATGCGCCCCAGTTTCTTGGCGTCGCCCACACCCGCGATGCCTACAATCAGCGATGCGACAACGATAGGGATAACGATCATCTTGATCAGACGAATGAAGATATCGCCCGCAGGCTGCAGGAGATTGGTGATCCACCAGGCCTTCTCGGCGCTGAAATGGTTGAGCAGCGCCCCCACCGCGATACCCAGTACCAGTCCGATCAGAATCTGCCAGGCCAGACTCAGCTTTGCCTTCTTCATATTATTACCCTTGTTCAAAGTGGCTTGGGCAAGTCCAAGACCGATGCGCCGAGCGTGCTTTTCAAAGCAGTTTCAGGGCAGGGGATCCCTTTGGAAATGTCCCGAGAAGGTCACCGCAGACGAGCATCCCGGCTCTGTAGCAGGCGAAAAAAGTCGCAACTATTCCCATGGCACGCGCATACGTCTAATGCCGTAAACGACTACCTCATGCTCAATCGGCATACAAATAAGCAGAAATGTGTTGATTTATGTCGCGAGGCGAGAGGGCGATTCGGCGCGAAGGTGGCTAAAACGTCGTCTTCGGCCTGATGGAGAGAAGCGGGTTTGCAGAAAGAACACAGCGGTGCTGAATCGATTACTCGGCGCATTTAACAGATGTACGGTAGTGAAGTGCTCAGGCCAGCTTATCCGCAGACAAGCTCATGGCCTGAGCGATTGAGTCGAGTCGCCGCCCTGTCAGCCTTTTCCTTTGGTGCGGGTCATGTGCGGGCCGCTGTTTTTCTCCAGATACTCGATAATCATCCCGGCCACATCCTTGCTGGTGGTGACTTCAATGCCTTCCAGGCCAGGTGACGAGTTGACCTCCATCACCAGCGGGCCGTGATTGGAGCGCAGAATATCCACACCCGCCACACTCAAGCCCATGACCCTGGCTGCACGCAATGCAGTCATGCGTTCTTCCGGGGTGATCTTGATCAGGCTGGCACTGCCGCCACGGTGCAGGTTGGAGCAAAACTCGCCCGGTTTGGCCTGACGCTTCATCGAGGCGATGACCTTGTCACCGACAACGAAGCAGCGAATATCGGCACCGCCCGCTTTCTTGATGTACTCCTGCACCATGATGTCCTGCTTGAGCCCCATGAAGGCTTCAATCACCGATTCGGCTGCCGTAGCGGTTTCGCACAGCACCACGCCGATGCCCTGAGTGCCTTCCAGCACCTTGATGACCAGCGGCGCGCCGTTGACCATCTGGATCAGGTCGGGAATATCGTCAGGCGAGTGGGCAAAGCCTGTCACCGGCAAGCCGATGCCCCGACGTGACAGCAGTTGCAGCGAGCGCAACTTGTCGCGCGAGCGGGCAATGGCGACCGACTCATTGAGCGGAAACACGCCCATCATTTCAAACTGACGCAACACCGCACAGCCATAGAAAGTCACCGAGGCACCGATCCGCGGAATCACCGCATCAAAGCCCTCCAGAGGTTTGCCGCGGTAGTGGATCTGCGGCTTGTGGCTGGCGATGTTCATATAGGCGCGCAGGGTGTCGATCACCACCATCTCATGGCCACGCTCGATGCCAGCTTCGACCAGACGACGGGTGGAATACAGACGCGGATTACGCGAAAGCACAGCGATCTTCATGCAACACCTGAGGAAGTAGAGGCCGGGAACACCGGCTTGTCTTGTACGTAAGTTATGCCCGGATTGACCACCAGTTGGCCGTCGATCAGCGCCTTGGAACCCAGCAGCAGTCGATAACGCATCGACTTGCGGCAAGCCAGTGTGAATTCCACTGGCCAGATACGATCACCCAGGGCCAGCGTAGTGCGAATGACGTAACGCACCTGCGCGTGGCCATTGGAGCTTTTAATGGTTTTCATGGCGACCAGTTGCGCCTCGCAGCGGCGATGCCGCAACTGAACCACAGTGCCCAGATACGCGTTGAAGCGCACCCATTTCTGGCCATCGCGCTCAAAAGGTTCGATTTCGGTGGCATGCAGGCTTGACGTGCTCGCACCGGTATCGATTTTTGCCCGCAGGCCCGCCACCCCCAGGTCGGGAAGCGCTACCCACTCGCGCAGGCCGATGACTGTCAGATGGTCGAATGTTTTCAATGCAATTCCGTATGTCTCAAGACTTCTGCCAGACGTCAGGTGCTATCTGCGCCAGGGCTTTGAATGCAGGTTTGGCGAACAGATAGCCCTGCATCAGGAAAATGCCGCAATCGGCGAGAAAGTCCCGCTCCTCAACCTGCTCTATACCTTCGGCAATGAGCTTAATCCCCAAGTCCGAACACATTGTGACAACACCCCGAACAATAGCCTGACGCGCGCGATCACGATGAATGTCGCGAATCAGGTTCATGTCGAGCTTTATCAGGTCTGGCTGAAAGTCCGCGAGCAGCGTCAGCCCGGAATACCCGGCACCGAAATCATCGATGGCGGTCATGAAGCCGAACTCGCGATACTCGCGCAGAATATTGCACAAGTGCCCGTTGTTATCCACATGCTCGCTTTCGATTGTTTCGAAAATCAAACGCTCGACAGGAAAGTCATGCTGCCTGGCGGCCTCCAGCGTGCTGCGGATACACAGCTCGGGACGATACACGGCGTTGGGCAAAAAGTTGATCGATAAACGCTCGTTCATGCCCAGTTTCGCGGCACCGGCGATGGCGGTGGTCCGACACGCCTGATCGAAGCGGTAGCGGTTCTGGTCGTTGACCTGACTCAGAACGGACATCGCACCTTCGCCATTGGGGCCACGAACCAGCGCCTCGTGAGCGAAAATCGACTGGTCGTGAAGGTTCACGATCGGTTGATACGCGTAGTCAAACGAGAAATCCAGTTCCGGACTGCCCGTGCATCCCGCGCACCCTTTTCTGGGGGCGGTCAACGAAGTTGGAAAATCTGTCACGTCGCGCTCCATGTAGGGGTCGGGCAATGAAAAGGGGAATAGCTGTTTTTGACAAGCAAGGATCGGTTACTTCATGTTCGTGTGGGTGTGTACACATCAGGCGAGCGACGCAGTCGCGTTTCCTGATGAGCCCGATAACGTTCAGACTGCTGCACTGATGAGGAATTCAAATGGCGCAAAAGCCGGAAGAAGATGACAAGGTCCGTCTGGATAAATGGCTGTGGGCCGCACGTTTTTTCAAAACACGCGCATTGGCCAAAGCAGCTATCGAAAGCGGCAAGGTGCACTGTCGCGGCGAACGTTGCAAGCCCGGCAAGGAGCCTCGTCCAGGCGACGAGTTTCAGATTCGCATGGGCTTCGATGAGCGCACGATAGTGGTCGAGGCGTTGTCCACCGTTCGCCGGGGTGCGCCTGAGGCGCAGACGCTGTATAGCGAGACACCCGACAGCATCGCCAAAAGAGAAAGCGCGGCCGCTCAGCGCAAGGCTGGCAACCTGGGTGTAACTACCGACGGAAAGCCCACCAAGAAGCAACGCCGGGAGCTTTTTGGTTTCCGTGCCAGCCACAACAACGACTGAAAACAGCGCATGGCGGCTCCGGCGATCAGCCCGAACGGCCAACCCGCTTGGAAGCGCACCGGATAGCTCCTAAAATGCCGGTCAATCCGCATGGCCACGGCGCTTTCGAGTGCCGGACGGTGCTTGCTCAGCCGCGTGCCATCCAATGTCATTACTTCAGATACCTTCCCTATGCATGATTTACCGGACACCGATTTCACCCAGCGCTTCATCTTCGACGAAAGCGACGTTCGTGGAGAGCTGGTAGCCCTTGAACGCAGTTATGCCGAAGTACTCGCCAAGCACCCGTACCCGGAGCCGGTCGCGCAGTTGCTGGGAGAACTGATGGCTGCCGCCGCTCTGCTGGTCGGCACCCTCAAGTTCGACGGACTGCTGATTTTGCAGGCGCGCTCCAGCGGCGCTGTACCGCTGCTGATGGTCGAATGCTCCAGCGAACGCGAGCTGCGCGGCATCGCCCGCTATGACGAAACGCTCATCACGCCAGCCGCTGGCCTGCAGGACCTGATGCCTGACGGTTCGCTGGCATTGACTGTCGACCCGCACAAGGGCAAGCGCTATCAGGGCATTGTGGCGCTGGATGGCGTCGACCTGTCGGAAAGCCTCTCTAACTACTTCGTGATGTCCGAGCAGTTGGGCACCCGTTTCTGGCTCAAGGCTGACGGTCATCGCGCCCGCGGCCTGCTGCTGCAGCAACTGCCTGCCGCACAGATCACCGACCCGGAAGAGCGCGATGCCAGCTGGGAACATGTCATTACCCTCGCCAGCACCCTGACTGCCGAAGAAATGCTCGGCCTGGACAACCAGACCATTTTGCATCGCCTGTATCACGAAGACCCAGTGCGCCTGTTCGACGCCCAGCCAATCTGTTTTCGCTGCAGTTGCTCGCGCGAGCGCTCGGCCAACGCACTGGTCAGTCTTGGCCTGGAGGACGCGCAGCAACTGGTCATCGAGCACAACGGCAGCATCGAGATCGACTGTCAGTTCTGCAACGAGCGCTACCTGTTCGATGCCACTGACGTTGCACAGCTGTTTGCTGGCGGCGGTGTCGATTCGCCATCTGACACGCTCCATTGATCAACGCGTAAAGTCCCTCAGAATACGGTATGGGCCCTTGTAATGCTGTTCTGACAGGAGGGTCCTACCATTTCTGGGCATTTCTGGCATAATCCAGCCCACTTTTACGCTGTAGTAGTGGTTGTTTTTTTACTACAAAACCGTTTGGAGCACTCGGCTACAGGCCGACGGGGAACCTCATGACGCAAATCAACAACGCTGTGCACACCGATCTGAGCACCGACGAACTGGTCAAGGAAGCCCTTGCCCGTAACGAAGGCGTACTTTCCGACACTGGCGCACTGGTTGTGGAGACAGGCCATCGTACTGGCCGTTCGCCGGTCGATCGTTTCATTGTTGAAGAGCCGAGCACCCAGGACGCCATCGCCTGGGGCCCGATCAACCGCAAGTTTCCGGCCGAGAAATTCGACGCCTTGTGGAACCGTGTCGGTGCATACCTGGCCGAGCGCGAGCGCTTCGTTTCCCACGTTCATGTAGGCTCCGATCCTGCGCACTACCTGCCCGTCAAGATGACCACCGAAACTGCGTGGCACAACCTGTTCGGCCGTTGTCTGTTCATCAACCCTGAACAGTACAACCCGGCTGGCAAGGACGAGTGGGAAATCCAGAACGCGCCATGGTTCGTCTGCGACCCTGAGCGTGACGGCACCAACTCCGATGGCACCGTCATCATCAACTTCGCCGCGCGCAAGGTACTCATCGCAGGCATGCGTTATGCCGGCGAAATGAAGAAAGCCATGTTCTCGGTACAGAACTTCCTGCTGCCAGCTTCGGACGTGCTGCCGATGCACTGCGCCGCCAACATGGGCAAAGAGGGCGATGTAACCCTGTTCTTCGGCCTGTCCGGCACCGGCAAGACCACCCTGTCCGCCGATGAAAGCCGTTACCTGATCGGTGACGACGAGCACGGCTGGGGCGAAGGTGTGGTGTTCAACATCGAAGGCGGTTGCTATGCCAAGTGCATCGACCTGTCCGAGAAGAACGAGCCGGTCATCTGGAAAGCCATTCAGCACGGCGCCGTACTGGAAAACGTCGTACTTGACCCGGTCACCAAAAAAGCCGACTACGCCGACAGCAGCCTGACCCAGAACAGCCGTGCGGCCTACCCGCGTGAACTGATCGAAAAACGCGCACCGAAAAACCTCGGCGGCGAGCCAAACGCCGTGATCTTCCTGACCTGCGACCTGACCGGCGTCCTGCCACCAGTGTCGATCCTCAGTGAAGAACAGGCTGCCTACCACTTCCTGTCGGGTTACACCGCACTGGTCGGTTCGACCGAAATGGGTTCGGGTTCGGGCATCAAGTCCACCTTCTCCACCTGCTTCGGCGCCCCGTTCTTCCCGCGTCCGGCTGGCGAATACGCTGAACTGCTGATCAAGCGCATCCGCGGCTTCAAATCCAAGGTCTACCTGGTCAACACCGGCTGGACCGGCGGTGGCTACGGCGTCGGCAAGCGCTTCAACATCCCGACCACCCGTGGCGTGATCGCAGCCATCCAGAGCGGCGCACTGATCGGTGCAGAAACCGAGCACCTGGACACCATCAACCTCGACGTACCGAAATCGGTACCCGGCGTCGACACCGGCCTGCTCAACCCACGCAACACCTGGGCTGACAAAGCGGCCTACGACGAAGCCGCCAAGGCCCTGGCTGGCCTGTTCGTGGAGAACTTCAAGAAGTTCGACGTGAGCGACGCCATCAAGGCTGCGGGTCCGAAGTTGTAATTAGCGTCCTCTAAAAAAACCGCCTTCATCAGGCGGTTTTTTTTGGTCCTGGAATTGAGTACTTGATGTAGAACCGTTCAGATTGCGACTCGACGATTGAATGGCGTCCGCACAACCTCCGTGTAAATATCAGCGTTGGCATCAGTCATTTATTATCTTGCCTGTAGGTATGGCCCGGCTTTATTACAAACTTCTTTACCAGAGCATTGAGTTCTTTACCGGGGTAGAGATCAAGGCACTTCAATAAATAAAACTTTACGCCCTTTACTTCAGAGTCAATCAGAGGGCTCGTATAGTCTCTGGCTAAATCCTTATCAATGAGCGTTTCCACTGCATCAGGGCTTCTCTAATATCCGTAATAAGCCCATTCGTATGAGGACCAAAATTATAGGGGAAGCCTTGCCCGAATCCACTCCAAGCGTGTAGGAGGCATAGTGATTGCGTGATCTTTCTGCTCCTTGTCGTCTTGATAGGTAACACTGCTTTCAGAAAACTTAAGCGGCTCATGTCCGGGCTGGCCGTCCCAAAAGATCCTATAGTATCTCCTGGCTAACAGCTCGCCTTGATCGTCGAAGATAGTCAGCCGGACCCTCTCCATGCCATCGCCATTAAAAAGACTGTTGTTGAGTCCGGCTCCGCAAATATTTATTATAAATTTCTCATTGTCGAAGTTTTTTGTGCCTCCTTTTAATTCTTTAGTGTGATTGTAGCTCTGGCAGTCAGTATTGTCTAGCACGTTAAATGCAGTGGAGTAAATAACCAAAGCAATAAATATAAAAACAAAGAAGAAAAAAGACCAGAGGTACATTTTTCTTACATGGGCTCTGAGGGTTTGCATAATGTATCCAGCTTTATGATAATAGGCTTTTTTAGTTTATGTATTTCAGGTCTGCTGTAAATCATAAAATCGCCACCCCGACCATGCTTCTCTCTCCACTCACTATAAGAGCTATTGTACACAGGCCAGTAAACATCTTTCTCCATAAATTTTCTGACAATACCTGTTCTTTTATCTACTGGCTTGTCAATCTGCCCGCCAGGCAAATAGTCCCAATTGATTTTAGTTTCAGTTATAGGGGTACTACCCATATTAGTATGAATTTTCTTACCGTCAACAAGATCACTGACAACGGCAGAGTAGGAAAGAATCATGTCATTTTTGTTCCAGTGCCCTAGATATTGACTATTGCCATCATTTTTGTCGTTAAAGGAATAGTTATCTTTCAGGTAGGTATATACACTAGTAATGGTCGCCGTAGCTTCAGCGCAAAAAGTTTTGGTTCTGGCTGTATCGTCATATCTGTAAAATTTTTCCACAGCAACTTCAACCCTGCCAATAGCAGCATAGATATTAAAATTTCCTAGCGTGGCAGTGAGATCAGTTAAACTCATGCCGTCAAGAGTGTTACTTGTTGATATTGCCTGAAACTGAATTTGCCAGTCAATATGAAACTGCCTGATATCCCCTATCCAAGGAGACGTATCAAAGGAAAGATTTGCTGCCGAACTAGAATCATCGAATTTATTTTTTACATGCTTGAGGATTTTTTGTTTAGCACCTGCAATTGCTTTTTCAGAATGAATTTTTTCTTCAATTAATTCATTAAATTTTTCTGCTACGCTTCCATACTTAAAAGCCCATTTTAATGTCACTGTTGTGTCATCAATGGGTTGAACTGAATTGGGTTGATCATTGTAGATATGCTTAGGGCTAGCGAACCACCGTTTGGCGATCTTGGCAGCTGTCGGCCAACCTATTTTGTCCATGGCCAAAGGAATATCCTGAAGATCAAACTCTGGAAGCTTTTCCTTATCTTCCGCATCGCGCTCTAGCGTATAGGGCTTTGAGGGTTTGGTTTCCCCGGAGGATGGTTTATTATTTTTAACTTCAGTAAGCGATCTCTTACCTCCCGCTTCTGTTTGTTGCGCCATACGTTGCTCTTTACTGCGCTCTGTGGGCTTTAAGACTACTTGACCAGGCGCGCAACGATTATAGGAGATTTTTTGCGGAGTATTGATGGGGACAGCCCCCTCTAGGCCATAATTTTCTTTCCATACTTTGCCACGAAAAATAGACCGTTTCATCGTGTAGTAAGGTATTTTCTTTACTTCAGCCATAAACCCGTTCCTTGGTAAAACAATAAAATCCCAAATCCGCTCAGGACCTCTCGCGCAGCGGCAGAACTGCCGGAGCAACGTAATGCAGATCTGCATTGTTTAGCCTGTGTAGCCAAACCGTCAATTTCGCTGCGCACCGGAGTATCGATTCTCTCTCTCCATGTGACTCGATTAACATCGTGAGCCCGCACGTCCGCGACGTTTGACCACATGATGGATGGCCTAGCCTGTGCCGTTCATGCGTCGAAAAATCTGCTCATATGGCTATTGCTTCGGCCACAGCGCATTAGGCCAGTGATCAGCTCAATCGCGGCGGTCGGGAGTTGTCCACGGCCGGGGTTGGAGGGGCAAGACTGAATGCCTGATTCAACGGCAACCGTCGTAACTGCGAGGTCGCCGGAGCCATGTTGTAATTAAACATCTCCGTGTCCGTCCCCACATACGGACCCCGTAAATGCTCATGTAAACGCCTCGACTTGTCGGGGCGTTTGCTTGTCTGGAATACTCATTTCCATTTGTGACGATGGCAAGGAGGTGGTTTGTGACAGCGACCGGAATTCAGGTACGTCGTTTTGTGCCGAACGATGAGCAAGGTGTGTCGGCATTGATCCTGCCCATCCAGCGTGAAGAATTCGGTATCCCCATCACCGCCGAGGATCAGCCTGATCTGAAGGCGATCCCCACGTTTTACCAGATCGGCACAGGTGATTTCTGGGTCGCGGTGCAAGGTGATCACGTCGTCGGCAGCATCGCGCTCAAGGACATCGGCTCAGGGCAGGCAGCGCTGCGCAAGATGTTCGTTGCCGCGCCGTTTCGCGGCAAAGAGTTCTCGATTGCAGCCAGGCTGCTGGACCGTTTGATCGAAGAGTCGACTCGCAAAGGCGTGACCGAAGTGTTTCTGGGTACAACCGACAAATTTCTCGCCGCACATAGATAATGAGAAGCACGGTTTCCAGGAGATCGCAAAAGAGGATCTGCCTGCGAGCTTTCCGCTAATTGCGGTGGACAGCAAGTTCTACGTGCTGGGTCTGAACCCTGAGTAAAGCTGTGGCCGCAGCTCAGCCCAACGGATTAAACCCGCTCGCCGCACTGCAATAGCGTTGGCGAGTGGCGGATTCAGCGAGACGCTTGCACTGCTCCTTGAAATACACCTTGGCACCCTTGCGACACTCCCGGTATTCGATTGAGCCTCTACGCCAGTTACGGCACACGCTGGTGCCGTCGATTTGAGCATCTGTAACGATCCATTCAGCGTGATAGGTGCGCTTCCTGTCCCACTGCCACACAACGGCCGACTCAACGAATTGCGCCGCTGCGAGCCTTGGCTGCGGCCTTTGCTGTTGTGCCTTGTAGTGGCTCATGTAGCTCGCAGACACCATGCCCTGTGCGGTTGAATTTCGAACTGTCTCTTGGCCTTTGCCAAATCGACAGGTAGCGACTGTTTCGTCGATGAGATTATCCGGTCCCATGCACTCAGACAGCGTTTGGGGGCGGCCCGGCGTCTCGTGTAGTGGTAGCGGAGCAACGGCTGAAGCGTCGGCATCGACGAAAGCAGAAGATAGCGCAGGCGCGGCATCGATTGTTTTCGGCAAATGCCGGTAATGAAACAGGCCGTAAGCGCACAGCCCCATCAGTAAAAGCACCATCAATAGATAGTGCTGGAACGTCGGAGCACTCCTTGATTTGCGGCGCTGAGCGCGCGCAATTGTGTCTTCCTCGTCGACACTCAAGTTTTCGGAAGCGTTACGGCGATTCTTCATGTCTTGCAATCAAGCCTCCTGAATATCTGACTGGCTTTTCCGCGCGTTGAAAATGTCCATGGCCGAGCTGTCGTCCGATGTGATGAGCGCGGCGTAATTGGCGGGGTATTGTGCTTTTTCTATGGGTGGCAGCTGGTCGTAGTGGGCGAGAAGCATGACCAGTGTTTGAGTACTTTTGCCGGTTTCGTTGTATTCGTCGGTATACCTTTGGCATATGGCCCTTTTCCATACTTGCTCTTGAGAGTAGTTTTCGGAGTACGCGGCATTTCTTTCGTTTATTGTGAAGTCGCCACCCTCGTCATAAATAATCAACCTCAGTTGATCCTGAGATAAACCCGCGAATGGGTTTTTTCCTGCCCCGTTGTTGAACGAAGTCGCTTGCATGGCTCTTTCGAGCAATGCAGGGTCGTCCGTATCCGGAATCTCTGCGTCGTGCAGTTTTCTACTGGCGTAATAGCTGTTGCCTGCAACTTTATCACTAATTTTTTTTGCCAAGGCCCCCAGGTTTTTGAAGTCAAGACTGCTGTCGCGGGCTTGGGCTCGTGCTGCGCTGCTACTTAATTGAGTGGACAATGTCGAGAAGGTGGCGCCGTCAGGGGTAGGCCCAGAATCAAGTTCTTTAAGGCTGGAGTTTAAAGGCGTGGCGAAGGTGCTTTCCTCGACAGCTGTTAGTGCGGTTTTATGGGTGAGGTGTTTGAGGGATATTGTATCAATCATGCAGCGTCCTCGCGGCAGAGGCCAATCCGTGGCTTTATATTCACTCTTTGTATCGGCCCAGCCAGACACCGCTTTAGTTTTCCGCTGAAAAGCGTGCGTATCAAAATGCGACACGCACGCTCCGGGGCTTATTTCATGGTGAACTCAGCAGCCCACGCGTAGGTGGAGAGATTGGTAGCACGAGACGTCGCCGTGCAGGTAGCGCCGCCTTCAGAATTTGCAGCCCGGTTCCATTTCGGCACCTTGGCCCCGCCTGCACCGGGAAGTTTTATGAAGGTGGTCGAGAATACGCAAACCTTGGAACCCATGACGTAGCGAACACTGGCGTAGCTGGTATCCGGTGATAGAGTGCTTTGCATCGAGTAAGTATCTGAACCTCCCGGGGGGACTGCAGAGTTAATCGGTGATTTAGCATTCAGCCGGGCAGAGATCTCATTACGCGTAACGGGTTTATACTCCGCCACCTCGGAGCCCAGGTTTTTAAATGTAACAGTAACTGCTGGTCCCGCTTGCGCAGTAACGCTGGTGCACAGTGTTGCAAAAGCAAGGGAGGCCAATAAGGTCTTGTCGTTTTTCATAGGGAATAGTCCTTGAGTAAATGAGTAACTTCAAAGCGTTTTAAATAAGATAAAAGCACGACGAAACGGGGCAACGGTCGTTCGTGCCCATATGGATCGTTCAGCTTATAGAGTGTCACGGAGGGATAGGCAGGGCGTACGCATAGTGAATGCGTCGGTCAGATAAAGTACCTCCAGTCAATATAATAAATAAGAGTTAAAGCGATGCATGAAGCGTATCGCTATCTTGCCGTGTCCATCAGGAGCAAATTTTACTTGCTGACATTCGTTGTTGTTTTTTAACACAGGCGACACGAAAGGCAAGTAGGAAACTTCTGATTCTTGGCGCATTGGCAAAAGATATTTTTTATTCTTGTCTTTTAGCGCTGCACTGGATTAACTGCGCTAGCGAGAGCTAAGCGTGTAAGTATGTTGCGCCCTACAAGGCTGAAGGGCGCAATAACTATCTTCACGTCACTGCATAAAACTTGCGCACATACCCCGTGCTGGTCCATTTGCAGGGCGCGCCCTGGGCGACGAATACGGTATCGCCGGTATTCACAGTCAGGCTCTGGCCATTTTCCAGGCTCAACACTACGCTGCCTTCGATCAGGTTCATCAGCTCATGGATTTTGTGCGGGCGCGAGATACGCTCGTAGGGTGTGGAGTCCCAGACGCCGATGCGCAAAGTGCTTGCGGTGTCTTCAAACAGGTTGTTGCTGCGGCACTGCGGCAGCGCGCTGATCATGATCGCCGGGTCTGGCGGTGAGGACGGTGTGAGCATGGCGAGGCGGTCCAGAGCGGTAATACCGGGTTTGTCGGGGCCATTGGCCTGAGTGGATACGCAGAACGCCCAGAGGCTGTCCGGTTGCGCTTCGATACGTACTTGCGTGCCACGACCGATCACGGCACTTTCGCCGGTGCTGATGGTGATGCTGCCGGTGCCAGAGGTCAGCGTGACGCTGCCGCGATGTATCACCAGCATTTCGGTGTAGGGGTAGGCCTCTATCGAGAGTGCCGTACCCAATTCAACGATGCCAGCCGCAATACCCTGTTCATCGACAAATGCCGTGCGGCGGCCACTGTCGAACGGGTCATGCGCATCAATGGGGCCGGTGGTGAATTCGGTATCTACCGGGCTGAGGTCAGCGCGGGCCAATAGCAGGACTGTGGGGTGGGGCATTGGGTTGGGCTCCTGGATGAGAATTTATGATTCATCGATGATCGTTCCAACGCGGTGCGCTTGGCGTTATACCCAACTCTTGTGGGAGCGGACCGGGCGACGCTTCGCTCGTTCGCGAAAGGGCCGGTACATTCTTCGAAAATATATCGCCTGAATTACCGTCTTCGCGAACAAGTTCGCTCCCACTGTAGGTTTCTGCCCAGCCTGCCACTGCGGTTTCAGCCGCGCTTTTAGAGCTCATCCGCACTTTTGTGTAACGCTGAGCGCAGAGCATTGGCACGATGATGTTCTTCCGGGCGATCAGCCGATCGCCTGGGTAATCAGCGCAAACTGGCGCACGCCCTGGCGGGCTTGCGGAACTGCGCCCATGCTCATGCAGGTCACGCTGTCGACACGCTTGAGGCCGGCTTCGTCCAGCCAGTCGGCCAGGCCGCAGTCGGTCGGGATGTCGATGCGTACAAATGCGTAGGGCACTTTGGCCAGCAGTTGCTTGATCATGTGGCGGGCCTGTTCCACCGTCTGGGCGACGACAGGGCCGATGCACAGGCCACGGCCGAAAGGACGCAACAGGGCAAAAGCCTGCAACTGGCCATCGCGTTCGATGCCGACTGCGTGCTCAAGGTTATTCAGCACATCGCCCAGCGTTGCCGAACGGTCCATGCCCGAACCGGCGTTGGCCAGTTCCAGCACACGAGCGTGGTCAGCCTCGCTCAGCGCACGACTGCTTTCCTGTGCTTCCAATGCGGTTGTGTCAGGCAGTTGTGCCTGCCCCTGACGCTGTTGAACCTCACCAAAACTGACGAAGCCCATTTTCTCGTACAGCGGTGCGCCAGCAAGTGTTGCATTGAGGATGGCGGTGCGTGGCGGCACGCAGCCGATAGCAAGCTCCATCAATCTGCGGCCAATGCCCTTGCCTTGATAGTCGTCGCTGACAATCACCAGACCAATCGTGGAAAACTCGCCCTGATGGCAGGCAAAGGCACTGCCGATCAAGCGACCGTTGTGTACTGCAACAAAGCCTTTGGCGACCCGTTGCAGCATGGCCCAGTCTTCCAGTCGATGCGGCCACTTCAGGGCAATGGATAACTCATGAGCGTTACCGACATCGGCTGCGGTCATGGGGCGAAATTCAAAGTCGAGGCGTTGCTGAGCGAGCATGACGTGTCTCCGTCCAGAAGGATGCACCGGCAAATAAAAGGCTGCGGCAGGCTTGCTGTATCCCATCTGCTGCGGGCGCTGACAAGAGGCCTGCAAGCATTCGGCAGATTCCACAAACCGCCGTTCTCCAGACCACAGTTACTGCTTAAATCGGGTGGGCACCCGGCAGCAAATGCTTGTGGTTTTTCTTCGGTTTCAGGCTCTTTATATAGCCGCCGGAATTTGCTGCTCGCAGATCACTGGCGCGGCGCAGTTTCTGCGGTGCAAACCCGCGTGTTTGAGCCCGAGCGCCCTGAAAAGGGTCAAAAAAGCGCCAAAAACGGGGGCTGCCCAAGGCTGGAGCGCCCCGCAAAGTCTGCTGAGCGCGCACCTCAAAACGGTGGTTTCTATCAAGCAGCCATCACTTTTAACGCCATATGCTGATTTCACGGTGTTGTAATGAGGTTGTGCTGCAGCGTGCATCACCGCCCTTGGAAATGAGGCCGGATTGCTCGTCATGCCATGACCTCAACGAACTTTCAGGACCGCACACAATGAGCTTTCTTCGACCAAAATTCATTACGTTCGACTGCTACGGCACGTTGACCAATTTCCACATGGGCACCATGACGCGCGAGCTCTTCGCCGACCGCGTACCGGCCGAACAGATGGATCAATTCGTCAAGGATTTTTCGGCGTATCGTCTGGATCAGGTCATGGGTGACTGGATGCCGTACGACGAAATTCTCAAGGTTGCACTGGCTCGCACCTGCAAGCGCTGGAACGTTGAATACCGCGAAGAAGGCCAGCTGTATTACGACGCCGTGCCGACCTGGGGCCCACACGCCGATGTGCCCGCCGGTCTGTCGAAAATCGCCGACATGATCCCGTTGGTGATTTTCTCCAACGCCAGCGACAGCCAAATCATGTCCAACGTCGAAAAGCTCGGCGCGCCGTTCCACAAGGTGTTCACCGCTGACCAGGCCAAGGTCTACAAGCCACGTCTGGCTGCGTTCGAGTTCATGCTCGACAACCTGGGTTGCGGCCCGGAAGACATCTTGCATGTGTCTTCAAGCTTCCGTTACGACCTGTTTTCCGCACACGACATGAAAATCAAGAACAAGGCATTCGTGGCTCGCGGTCATGAACAGCCAGCCAACAGTTTCTACGAATACCACCAGATCCCGGACATTGGCGGGCTGGCCGGGCTGGTCGGCCTCTAAACCGGACAACTCGCGCAACACCGGCATTTTTCAAGGTGCTCTTCTATGAGTGACAAGGGGAACAGAATGCGCAGTGAGTCTTACTGGCTCGATACGGCTCCAGACTTTACCGGCGCGCAGGACGGCGCAGTGGAGGGGCAGGCAGACGTTGTGGTGGTCGGTGGCGGTTTCACCGGTCTTGCGGCGGCGCGTGCATTGGCCTTGAAAGGTGCCAGCGTGGTGGTTCTGGAAGCTGGCCGGGTGATCGGCGAAGCGTCGGGCCGCAACGGCGGACAGTGCAATACCGGCGTGGCTCAGGACTACGCGTCATTGAGCGCGACCCTGGGGGCCGATCAGGCGCGCGAGTATTACCAGGCTTATGAAAGTGCGGTGCAGAGCGTGGTCACGGTGGTCGAGCAGGAAAACATCGCCTGCGACATCAAGCGTAACGGCAAGCTCAAGCTGGCGGCCAAGCCAGGACATTACGAAGGACTGGCGCGTACCTGCGAGCTGATTCGTCGTGAGGTGGATGCCGACGTAGAGTTGCTGTCCGCAGAGGACGTGCGCGGCGAAATCGATTCAAACGAATTCCACGGCGGCCTTTTGCAGCGCAACGGTGTGCAGATGCACGTTGGCCGTTTCGGCCTGGGCCTGGCCGATGCGGCTGTGCGCAACGGCGCAAAGGTGTATCAGGGTGCCACGGTGAAGGACTGGAAAGCCAACCGTGGCGGCTTCGTAGTCAACACCTCGAAAGGCTCTATTCAGGCCGGGCAGGTGTTACTGGCGACCGGTGCCTGCCAGCACGGCGGGTTGGGCTGGTATCGCCGACGCATCGTGCCGGTTGGCAGTTTCGTCATCGTTACCGAAGTGTTGCCGCAAGCGCTGATTGACCAGCTGTTTCCCAACCAGCGCGCTTACGTGACCAGCCGTTTGATCGGCAACTATTTCCGTCTTACCCCGGACAACCGCCTGCTGTTCGGCGGGCGGGCACGCTTCGCCATGTCCAATAGCAGTTCCGATGCCAAGAGCGGCAAGGTGCTGCAAGCGGCGATGGTGCAGATGTTTCCGCAACTGGCGCACGTCAAGGTCGACTACTGCTGGGGCGGACTGGTGGACATGACGTCCGACCGCCTGCCGCGTGCAGGCGAACACAATGGCGTCTTCTACTCGATGGGCTACAGCGGCCATGGTGTGCAGATGTCGGTGCACATGGGGCGGGTGATGGCTGAGGTCATGGAAGGCAAGGCGTTGGCCAATCCCTGGAAAGACCTGAACTGGCCAGCCATTCCCGGCCACTTCGGCAAGCCGTGGTTTCTGCCGCTGGTAGGCGCGTATTACAGCTATCAGGACAGTCGCCACTGAGTTTTTGTTTAACCGTCGTGTGTGCTTGAAGGACGCTCCGGCCAACCGTGAGCAACTCGGAATTTCCCCTTTTCGACAGGTAGAACTGATATGGCTGACAAAAAAACCGACTCCCAGCTGATCACAGGCCAAGACAGCCTGCGTGTTTTCGAAGGTCTCAATCGTGGTCTGTCGCGGCGCGATGCGCTGCGTATGCTGGGTGTTGCAGGTGTGGTTGCGGCGGGCTCCACCAGCCTGTTCGGTGCAGCGGGCAAGGTTTTTGCCGATGACGCCGATGCGCCTGTCAAAGGCAAGCCAGGCGGGCGCATTCGTGTGGCGGGCATGTCCAGCTCCACCGCTGACACGCTTGATCCGGCCAAAGGCGCGCTGTCTACCGACTACGTTCGCCATTTCATGTTCTACAACGGTCTGACCCGTTTCGACAGCCATCTGGTTCCGCACATGGAGCTGGCCGAAAAGATCGAAAGCGACAACGCCACGGTCTGGACCGTCACCCTGCGCCAGGGCGTGACCTTCCACAACGGCAAGGCATTGACCGCTGGCGACGTGGTGTTCTCCCTGTCGCGCCACAAGGACCCGGCCACCGGTTCGAAAGTCCTGCCGCTGATGGCGCAGTTTTCCGAGATCAAGGCCACCGGCCCGCTGGAAGTACAGATCACCCTCAGCTCGCCAAACGCCGAATTGCCATCGATCCTCGCGGTTTCGCACCTGCTGATCGTGCCCGAAGGCACCACTGATTTCAGCAAGGGCATCGGTACCGGCCCGTTCACCGTCAAGGAATTCAACCCTGGCGTGCGCTCGGTCAGTGCGCGCAACCCTAACTACTGGAAGCCAGGCCTGCCGTACCTGGACGAGATCGAATTCATTGCCATTGCCGACGAGCCGTCGCGGGTCAACGCGCTGCTGTCCGGCGACGTGCACATGATCAACGAGGTCAACCCGCGTTCGACCACACGCATCGCGGCCAGCGCCAAGCACCGCGTTGTGGATGCGCCGTCCGGCAACTACACCGACCTGATCATTCGCCAGGACCAGATGCCCGGCAAGAGCCCGGAATTCACCGAGGCCATGAAGTACCTGCTGGACCGTGAGCAGGTCAAATCGGCCGTGTTCCGTGGCTATGCCCGCGTCGGTAACGACCACCCGATTGCGCCCGGCTCGCGTTACTTCAACACTGACCTGCCGCAACGCGCCTATGACCCGGAAAAGGCCAAATTCCTGCTCAAGAAAGCCGGCATGGAAAAAATCACCATGGCCGTAGCGGCATCGCCTGCTGCGACCGGTTCGGTGGACATTGCCGTGCTGCTGCAACAGTCGGCCAAA
The DNA here is from genome assembly GCF_002699855.1 of Pseudomonas amygdali. GTDB lineage: Bacteria > Pseudomonadota > Gammaproteobacteria > Pseudomonadales > Pseudomonadaceae > Aquipseudomonas > Aquipseudomonas amygdali. The sequence goes on from NZ_LKBW01000212.1 coordinate 39,184, forward strand.
CAGGCCGGGCTGACGCTCAACGTCAACCGCCTGCCGAGCGATGGTTACTGGTCCAACCACTGGATGAAGCACCCGCTGAGCTTCGGCAACATCAACCCGCGACCGAACGCGGACGTGATCTTCTCGCAGTTCTTCCAGTCCTCGGCACCGTGGAACGAATCCGGCTGGAAAAACGATCAGTTCGACCAGTTGCTGCTGCTGGCCCGCGGGGAAACCGACGACGCCAAGCGCGCCAAAATGTACGGCGACATGCAGACCCTGGTAAGCCAGAACTGCGGCATCGGCATCCCCGTGTTCATCAGCAACATCGACGGCGTGGACAAGCGCGTTCAGGGCTATTCCAGCAACCCGCTGGGCGGCTTCATGGGCTACATGTTCAGCGAGCAGGTTTGGCTGGACGTGTAAATGCAACGCTGAACCGAGCAGGAGGATGCAGATGAATAGCAACACACTCTGGTTGATCGTGCAGCGCTTCGGCGCGGCGATCGTGACGTTGTTGATCGTTTCCATCGTGGTCTTCGCCATTACGGCGGTGTTGCCTGGAGACGCGGCACAACAGGCCCTTGGGCAATTCGCGACGCCTGAACAGGTCGCCGCATTGCGTACAAAGCTGGGCCTGGATCAGCCAGGTGTGGTGCGTTATCTGCATTGGTTGACCAACCTGCTCGGCGGCAACTTCGGTGAGTCGGTGTCCAACGCGATGCCGGTGTCCGAGCTGATTGCCGGGCGCTTTCCGAAAACCCTGATGCTGTCGGCAACCACCGCGCTGGTCTCGGTACCGCTAGCGCTGGCACTGGGCATTGGCGCAGCGATGTACCGCGGCAGCCGCCTTGATGGGGCGCTGAGTTTCATCACGCTGACCCTGGTGGCGGTGCCCGAATTTCTGGTGGCCACCCTGGCGTTGCTGATTTTCGCCGTCAACCTGGGCTGGCTATCGGCGTTGTCGTATGGCGGTGACGTCAGCTCGCCGTGGCAATTCATGCGCACTTACGCGTTGCCGGTGATGACGCTGTGCTGCGTGATCGTGGCGCAAATGGCGCGCATGACCCGCGCTGCGGTTATCGACCAACTGGACAGCCCGTATGTGGAAATGGCCCGCCTCAAGGGCGTCAGCCCGGTGCGTATCGTACTGCGCCACGCCTTGCCCAATGCTATCGGGCCGATCGTCAACGCGGTGGCGCTGAGCCTTTCCTACCTGCTGGGCGGCGTGGTCATCGTTGAAACCATCTTCAACTACCCCGGCATCGCCAGCCTGATGGTCGATGCTGTAACCAACCGTGACATGGCGTTGGTTCAAGGCTGCACCATGCTGTTCTGCTCCGCTTACCTGGGTCTGGTGCTGATGGCCGACCTGTGTGCAATTCTTTCCAATCCGAGGCTGAGAACCCAATGACTCAATTCATTGCGAAATCGACGCCTGAAGCGCCGGCACCGGTGCTACGCAAAAAAGCGTCCCGCCCCACCTCATGGCTTGGCTTGCTGGGCGCAACGGTGTGCTTCATCTGGCTGATGGTTGCGCTGTTCGGCCCTTGGCTCGCGCCGCATGCTGTTGGCGAAGTGGTTTCCGACAACATGTTTGAAAACATGAGCGCGCTTTATCCGTTCGGCACCGATTACCTGGGCCGCGACATGCTCAGCCGCGTGCTGGTCGGTGCGCGCTTCACCGTCGGTCTGGCATTGATTTCTGCCGTGCTGGCCAGCGGCATCGGCACGCTTTGCGCACTGTTGTCAGTGGTCGCGCCAAAATGGCTGGACGAAATCATCAGTCGCCTGATGGACGCGTTCATCTCAATCCCCAGCAAAATGCTGGCGCTGATCATGGTGTCGGCGTTCGGCTCCTCCGAGGTGCTGCTGATCTGTACGGCGGTATTGAGCTACACGCCGGGAGCGTTTCGTATCGCGCGCAGCCTGGCGGTGAATATCGAGGCGCTGGAATACGTGCAAGTGGCGCGCACGCGGGGTGAGGGTCGTATCTACATTGCCTGCCGGGAAATTCTGCCGAACATGCTCAACCCGGTCATGACCGACCTGGGGCTGCGTTTTGGCTTCATCGTGTTACTGCTCAGCGGCATGAGCTTTCTGGGGCTTGGTGTGCAGCCGCCCGATGCCGACCTTGGCTCGCAGGTACGCGAGAACATCGGCGGACTGAGTCAAGGCGCGCCTGCCATCGTGATCCCTGCGCTGGCCATCGGCACGCTGACCATCGGTGTCAACCTGTTCATCGACCGACTCGCCTCACGGCGCGGTCGCCGCTCGGGAGGGCATTGAAAATGAGCCAGTTGATTCGTGTGCAAGACCTGCGCGTGGTTGCCGATGGCGATCAGGGCGAGCTGAAAATCGTCAAAGGCGTCAGCTTCGCGCTGGAAAAAGGCGAAGTGCTGGCGTTGATCGGCGAGTCCGGCTCGGGCAAGACGACTATTGCGCTGGCCCTGTTGGGGTATGCCCGACGCGGCTGCAAACTGGCCGACGGTGTGGTTCAGGTGGGCGAGCACGACATGCTCAGCCTGCCCGAAAGCCAGTTGCAGGGCCTGCGCGGCAACCGTGTTTCCTACATCGCGCAAAGTGCCGCGGCGGCTTTCAACCCGGCCAAAAAACTTATTGATCAGGTTATCGAAGGCGCGCTGATTCATGGTCTGGGCAGCCGTGCAGACCTGCAAGCCAAGGCCGTAGAACTGTTCCGCGACCTGGCCTTGCCCAACCCGGAAAGCATCGGCCAGCGTTACCCGCATCAGGTTTCGGGCGGTCAGTTGCAGCGCGTGATGGCGGCCATGGCGCTGATCAGCGACCCGTTGCTGGTGATCCTCGACGAGCCGACCACGGCGCTGGACGTCACCACGCAGATCGACGTGCTGCGCGCCTTCAAGCGGGTGGTGCGCGAGCGCGGTGCGACGGCGGTCTATGTCTCCCACGACCTTGCCGTCGTGGCGCAGATGGCTGATCAGATCGTGGTGCTCAATGGCGGGCGGATTATCGAGCAGAGCAGCACTGCGGCGCTGCTCAAAGGCCCGGAAGACGCCTACACCCGCAGCCTGCTGGCAGCGGCGCGGCCCGACAAAGTACTGAAACCGGCCAGCGAGGTGGTCAAGGACAGCACCTTGCTGACCATCAGGGGCCTGACTGCTGGCTACGGCAAAAAGAACCTGCAAGGCATGCCGATGATTCGCGTGCTGGAAGACATCGACCTGACCATTCGCCGTGGCCAGGCCATTGGCGTGATCGGCGAGTCCGGTTCGGGCAAGTCGCCCCTGGCCCGTGTGGTCGCCGGTCTTCTGGACCCGGCGCACGGCAGCCTGACATTCGACGGTGCCGACTTGTCCGGCACCTTGGCAGGACGCACCGAAGAGCAGTTTCGGCGCATCCAGATGGTGTTCCAGAACGCCGACACCGCGCTCAACCCGATGCACAGCATCAGCGCAATTCTGGCGCGCCCGCTGAAGATGTATTTCGACCTGAAGGGCAAAGCCCTGCGCGATCGCATTGACGAACTGATGGACCTGGTGCGCCTGCCCCGTGAACTGGCAGAGCGGCGCCCCAACGAACTGTCGGGTGGCCAGAAACAACGCGTCAACCTGGCCCGCGCGCTGGCGGCCAAGCCGGACCTGATCCTCTGTGATGAAGTGACCTCGGCGCTGGATACCGTGGTGGGCGCGTGCATCCTTGAACTGCTCGGCGAACTGCGCCGCAAGCTGGGGGTTTACTACCTGTTCATCAGCCATGACATTTCCACCGTCCGCGCGCTGTGCGACGACATTGTGGTGATGTACAGCGGCCACAAGGTCGAAGAGGGCAGCCGCGAAGCGTTCAGCCGTGTGCCATTCCATCCGTACACCGACCTGCTGGTGCACTCAGTGCCAGAACTGCGTCAGGGCTGGCTGGAAACCTGTGGTGTGACCAGCGGCAAGCTGCCACCCATCAGCGCCCCGGCCAACAACCCCGAGCTGTGCACCTTTCTCAACCGTTGCCCGGCCCGTGTCGAAGGCCTGTGCAACAAGACTGCCCCGAGCCGTCGCATGATCGCAGGCGGCAGCGAAATCCTCTGCCATCGCGACAGCGACGAGCTGCAGACCGTGCAAGAAAACCTTAATCCTGTGACCGTGGGAGCCTACGCATGAGTGGCCGTTTTGTGAGACTGGGCGAACGTGATCGCCCGGTTGTGAGCCTGATGGTCGATGGCGCGCCCATAGAAGCATTGCAGGGCGACACCTTGATGGTGGCGTTGCTGACCCGCAAAGCCACGCTGCGCCAGTCCGAGTTCGACTCCGGACGTCGTGCCGGTTTTTGCCTGATGGGCGCCTGTCAGGATTGCTGGGTCTGGACCCGCAACGGCGAGCGCCTGCGCGCCTGCTCCAACGAGGTCCGCGAAGGACTCGATATCGTCACCACCCAACCGGAGGCGAAATGGCCACTTCTTCACGGTTAGACGTTCAGAACCCTGCCAGCCCGAGAGTCGTCATCATTGGCGCTGGCCCGGCAGGCACCCGTTGCGCCGAAACCTTGCTGGCGGCGGGCATCAAGCCGATTCTGATCGACGAAAACCGGCGCGACGGCGGGCAGATCTATCGCCGTCAGCCAGAAGGCTTCAAGCGCGATTATTCAGCGTTGTATGGCACTGAAGCCGCCAAGGCACGTGACCTGCACGAAAGCTTTGACCGCCTGCGCGCACAAATCGACTATCGCCCCGACACACTGGCCTGGAACCTCACGCATGGCGAGCTGTGCTGTGCCGGCCAGGGCGTGCATACCGTGGTGGAATACGACGCACTGATCCTGTGTGCCGGGGCCACCGACCGGCTGATGCCGATCAAGGGCTGGCAACTGGCAGGCACCTACAGCCTGGGCGGCTCAAAGATCGCGCTCAAGTCGCAGTCGGTGTCCATCGGCAGTCGCGTGGTGTTCATGGGCAGCGGACCGTTGCTTTACCTGGTCGCCAGCCAGTACGTCAAAGCCGGTGCCGATGTGGCCGCCGTGCTCGACACCTCGCCATTCAGCAAGCGCATCGGCGCGATGCCCAAATTGCTCGCGCGCCCTGGCTTGCTGTTCAACGGCATGAAGCTGCTGGCCCAGTTGTACAGCGCCAAAGTGCCGGTGCACCTGGGCGTGCAGCCCGAAGAAATTATCGGCAGCGAGCAGGACGGTGTGACCGGCGTGCGCGTGAAGCTCGCCAACGGTAACTCGCTGACCGTCGATTGCGATGCATTGGCGCTGGGTTATCACCTGCGCCCGGAAACTCAACTGGCTGACCTGGCCGGATGCCAACTGCGTTTCGACGACGCGTCCGGGCAATGGGTGCTGGCGGTCGACGAAGACGGTCGCACCTCGGCGAACGGCGTTTATGCAGCGGGCGACGGCGCAAAAATCCGTGGTGCCGATGCTGCCGAACAGGCAGGGCGATTGGCGGCGATGGCGTTGCTGGACGATCTTGGCCGGCCTGTGGATAACTCGCGCCGCGAAGAAGTGCGTAAGAATCTGCAGGTCATGGACCGCTTCCGTGTCGGGCTGACCGAAGCGTTTCCCTGGCCTGCTGCCCAGGCAGCTGCGTTGCCCGATGAAGCGATTGTCTGCCGCTGCGAGATGATCAGCGCCGGTGAATTGCGCGGCGTGGTGCGTGAAAAAGGCGCATGCGAAGTCAACCGCGCCAAGGCTTTCAGTCGCGTTGGCATGGGCCGTTGCCAAGGCCGTTATTGCTCGCAGGCCGGTGCCGAAGTAATCGCTGCCCAAGCCGGTGTGCCGGTCGAGCAGGTCGGTCGTCAGCGCGGGCAGGCACCGGTCAAACCGCTGTCGATGCTGGTGGACGAGGTGGCCTCATGAAACAACCGAAAGTGGATGTGCTGATTGTCGGTGGCGGCTTCATGGGCTCGGCATCGGCGTTCTTTCTGCGTCAGCGCGGCAAGTCGGTGACCCTGCTGGAGCGCGACGTGATCGGCCAGTACGCCAGCGGCGTCAACTTCGGCAACGTGCGGCGCCAAGGCCGGCACCTCGGTCAGCTGGAACTGGCCAACCGCTCCAGAGCACTGTGGCAGCGGTTGCCTGAGCTGATCGGCGAAGACCTGGAGTTTCTGCCCAGCGGGCACATGCGCGTCTGCTATCGCGAGGATGAAATCGCTGAGCTGGAAGCTTACGCAGCGGCCCCTGAGGCCCGTGAGCTGGACCTGAAAATCTATAGCGCCAAGGCACTGCACGAGCGTTTCGGGTTTCTCGGGCCGGACGTAAAGGGCGGCTCCTACGCGCCGCACGATGGCCACGCCAACCCACGTCTGGCTGCACCGGCTTTTGCGCGCGCAGCGATTCGTGCCGGGGCGCGCATCGAAGAGCGTACCGAAGTGGCGCATGTGGAAAAGGTCGGTAACGAATTTGAAGTCACCACCACTGACGGGCGCATTTTCACTGCCGATCAATTATTGATCACCGCAGGTGCCTGGGGGCAAAAACTCTCCGCGCAGTTTGGCGAGCCCGTACCGCTGGAAACCAATGGCCCGCAGATGGCTGTGACCGAACCGGTGCCTTATGCGCTGCCGACCGTCATCGGCGTGTTCACCAAAATCCCTCACGAAGTGATCTACTTTCGGCAGATCGCACGTGGCAACATCGTCATCGGCGGTGGTTTTCGCAGCAAGCCGGACATGGTCAACCGCCGCGCCTACGTCGAGCCGCGCAGCATCATTAATCAGGTGCAGCAGATGCTTCGGCTGTTGCCCGGTGTCGGCAACCTGAACATCATCCGCGTGTGGAGCGGCATTGAAGGCTACACGCCGGACTCGCTGCCAGTGATGGGCCGCAGCGGTAAGGTCGATGGCCTGTTCTATGCATTTGCCTTCTGCGGTCACGGCTTCCAGCTCGGTCCGGGCGTGGGCGACGTGATGGCTGAACTGATCAGCACCGGTAAGACCAGCACCTCGATCAGCCCGTTCGACATTCGCCGTTTTGAAATCGTTACCGAACAAGCGAGTAAAGCCTCATGAGCCCCCGCGCCCTGGAAATTCTCAAACGCCTGATCGCCTTCGACACCGTGTCGTCGGAGCCGAACATGGCACTGATCGAATACGTCCGTGAACTGCTGGCCAGCAAGGGCATCGAGTCGTTGATCGTCAAGGACGAGACCGGCAAGAAGGCCAACCTGTTCGCCAGCACCGGCCCGCGTGATGTACCCGGCGTGCTGCTGTCCGGCCACACCGACGTGGTTCCTGCGGCCGGTCAGGCGTGGACGATGCCGCCCTTTCAGGCCACCCTGCGTGACGGGCGTATCTACGGCCGTGGCACCTGCGACATGAAGGGTTTCATTGCCCTGGCCATCGACGCGATGCTCGATGCCGCGGACATGACCCTGATCCGTCCGCTGCAACTGGCGCTGTCCCACGATGAAGAGATCGGCTGTGTCGGCGTGAGACGGCTGCTGGATGTGTTGCATCTGGCACCGGTGCGCCCGTTCCTGTGCGTGGTTGGCGAGCCGACCCTGATGCAGTTCGCTGTCGGTCACAAGGGCAAGGCGTCCTATCGCACCTTCTGTCGAGGCCAGGAGGCACATTCCTCGCTGGCCCCAAGAGCGGTCAACGCGATTCACCTGGCCAGCGATTTCATCGCCGAGCTGCGCAATAGCCAGAAACGGATCGAGCAACAAGGCGCGCGTGACGAGGGTTACGACATCCCTTACAGCACCGTGCACATCGGCCGTATCGATGGCGGCAAGGCGCTGAACATTGTGCCCAACCTTTGCACCATGGAATTCGAGTACCGCAACCTGCCGGGCGACAATCCCGACGCGCTGCTGGAGCAACTGCGCGAGCGCGCCGAAGTGCTGGTACGCGAAGCGAAACAATTGTCGGGCGTGGCCGCTATCGAAATCGAAGTGATGAACGAATACCCGGCACTGGAGACTCATCCGAGCGTTGAAGCAGTGCGCATGCTGCATGCATTTGCCGAACCGGGCACACAGCACATCAAGGTCTCCTATGGCACTGAAGGCGGCCTGTTCGCCGGGCGGCTCAACGTGCCGGTGGTGGTGTGCGGGCCAGGCTCCATCGAGCAGGCACACAAGCCGGACGAGTTTATCGAGGAGAGCCAGATGAACGCGGGCGAGCGCTTTTTGCAAAGCCTGCTGGGTTCGTTGAAGCAGTAGAGGCTGCCGTCCGAGGGCAAATTTCAGCATCGGACGCTGCCGTTATCCTGCTTTCAGCATCCTGGACTGCGGCGCCTGCCTAGACTGGCAGGTATCCCGAAACAGGACTCGACCATGCTCAAGAATCAGTTGAAAGACCCCAGCCTGCTGGTAGACCGCGCCTACGTCGATGGGCAATGGATCAGCGCTGACGATGGTGCAACGCTGACCATCAGCGACCCGGCGACCGGCGAAACGATCGCGCAGGTTCCGGCCCTGAATGGCCCTGAAACCCGTCGCGCCATCGAAGCTGCGAATCGTGCCTGGCCCGCCTGGCGTGCACGTCCCGCTGCCGAGCGCGCGGGCCTGCTGGAGCGCTGGCATCAGGCGATGCTCGACAACGTCGAAGACCTGGCGCTGATCATGACCCTTGAGCAGGGCAAGCCGCTGAACGAATCTCGCGGCGAGATCCGCTATGGCGCGAGCTTCGTCAAATGGTTCGCTGAAGAGGCGCGCCGCTCCTACGGCGAAACCATCCCCGCGCCCAGCGCAGACCGTCGTTTGATGACCCTCAAGCAGCCGGTGGGTGTGTGCGCCGCAATCACCCCGTGGAATTTTCCCAACGCAATGATCACCCGCAAGTGCGCGCCAGCCTTGGCTGCCGGGTGCCCGATCATCGTCAAGCCATCGGACCTCACGCCTTTGTCGGCGCTGGCGCTGGCGGTATTGGCCGAATGGTATGACCCCCGAAGGTTGGACGCAACCTTTGGAGGCGTCATGGGTAAATATACAGTGCAGGCAAAACTCGCAGCCGTGAAAGAATATTGTG
>NZ_LKBW01000213.1 GCF_002699855.1 Pseudomonas amygdali
CGATGAGTCGGAGAGTTCGTAACGCTTTGCCATGCGGGCCTCCAGCCAATCATGGCGGCAATTCTACCCCAGCCGACTTTTCGTACAAAACCTAGAATTCTGAAAACAGCTTCTTTGGTAACCACTATAAAAACCATTATACCAATGCCAATTATAAAAACGGCTGACACCCGTCCATTAAAGATAATAGCTAACCGCTGAGGGTGCCGAGAGGCGCCCCCTAAACGAGAAGACGTGCATCGGTAATATGTAGCGTTCTGGAGAAACACATGGGCATGGAAGCCAATCGCATTTTATTCAACGCCGAACCGTTTGGATTCGGTCCCTCTGCGGCAATTGCCGCCATTGCACCTTACTTTATAGGCAGCGGCTGCCACGCCTACGCGGGTGAAGGGCACTCACTGGATCTGCAAAAGCACCTTCCCTATCGAAAAATCCATGACATGACCGGAAGCAGCCCGAGAGACTGGGATAAAATAATCTCTGATGTCGATATCGTTGTAACAGCCATGGATCTCGACATAGCAATTCGATCACTGTCCTTAGGGAAATCCTGAAAAAGACTTCCTGATTTGGCAAAATCTCCGGGCACCAATCGCCGAGCTTTTCGATGATGAATCAAATGACCTTCGCCGATGCCGAATACGCCGCTAAGCGCAAGCAGACCC
>NZ_LKBW01000214.1 GCF_002699855.1 Pseudomonas amygdali
TTCGGTAGTTTTTTCATCGCTCCATCCTCTCAAAGGTTGGAGTCTCCGAGAAACCCGGGGCGGTTCACAGCTCAACCTGCCACCGCATATCGATCTGCAATACCTTGCCAGCGTCAAAGGCACGCTGGATGTGCCTCATCGACTGACGTCCGATGGAGCTGACGCAAGCGGCGCTGCACGCTGGGTAGCTGCGGATGGTGTGAAAGTTGGTACCAAGGTTCGCGTAAGAACTTTCACCTATAACGCACTGAACAATTCCTACGAGTTTATCCGAGACGGGGAATCGACACCGGCCCTTATATGGACGCCAATAGCACAACCGGCGGACAGTTCGACAAGCTCACCCGCAGGGCCACCCGCGTTGCCGAAAGATCCAGGCAACGTGGTGACACCTTTTGTACCCGAGCTTGAAGCTTACCCGGCGATTGATCGAGATGATCCTGATGATTACATTCTCATATCGCCGATTGATTCAGGGCTGCCGAATAGCTACCTGCTGTTCAAGGACCCGAGGTCGATTCCGGGGGTTGCGAGTGGGTTTGGTGAGCGCATAACAAACACTTGGTTAGACGCTAGGGTTTGTCTGAAAAGTCAGCCCGCAAGCATCTTTCGATGCAAGCCAGTGTGACCATCGCTTTAAAGCTACTTGCCAGCTTGTCGTAACGC
>NZ_LKBW01000215.1 GCF_002699855.1 Pseudomonas amygdali
TTTGGTCGGCATACATGCACCTCTAGCTACATGTTATGCCCGAACACAAAATTTCTGACAGTCTCCGTAGGCATTGTTCGCCGGTTTTCCATCGAGCATCCGACGCATTACGGAATGGTCATCACCTCAAAGATCCCGAGGGATCAAGGGGATCTACAAGTTGCGATGCTGGCGTCGCGCTCCCTGACCATGGAACCTGCTGATGACGTCAACCTCACAAGGTTTTTGGACGACTACAAGAAGGCTGGTGCTTATCTCTTAATGCCAGTTGTAATGGTGCCTGGGCAACCACCGCAATTCATCGACGGAATCTATCTGCTTAAGAGATCGTTGCAGGTGAAGGACGCTTCCGATGTTGGCCCAAATGACCTAGAAAACATGTTTCTTCAGCCTCGGGGATTTGGGCACAAGCACACATGACCTGTAAGGGTTTATCTCTGTCAGCCGCCCCTACATGGGCGGCTCAAACGTGCCGACCAATTCCGACGTATCGAGATCAACGGCAGCGCAAATGACTTTTCAATTGGAATGGAATTCAAAGAAAGTGAGAACGAGCTAGGGTTTGTCTGAAAAGTCGCCTTGGTTAAAATGATGTCCTCTGGTTGCCAAGAGGGCCATCATGACTGACCGTTATGAAATTTCATCTGATCGTTG
>NZ_LKBW01000216.1 GCF_002699855.1 Pseudomonas amygdali
AATCCGCCTGGCCCTTCTCTCATCGAAACGCTTACGCAAGAAGCGTCGGGAAACCTGTCGTTCTGATTCTTCGGAACCCCACAAGCATTTAAGACCACGTATTAGGATCCAATTCCTTAACTCAGCCATCAACTCATCCGAGGTAGCTCAAACAGCTATGTATCCCCTGAAATCTATTCAAAACAGCATTACAACTCCCCTAATGAGTGGCAGTCAGCCATTAGAGGCGGAGGGCTCTCAGTCACAGCATTCCCATCCTGACAGGATTTTACCTTCCCTATTGAGCCAAAGTGCTCAGCTAGCTCTAGATCGCCTATCAGCTCAGCCTAATGCTGATTACCAACGCGTTGCATCACTGGTACGCAACGCTCTGCAGGACGGTAAATTCCAACTTCAACCCAGTAACGACACGCAAGTTATCTATAAAACGTCAGTCTCTTCGCCAGCTATCGCCGCCACCATAGGGGCCGCCCACTTAATTGATAGCGAGCTGACGGTTCAGGCCCGCCTAAATGATCAATTTGAGTACGACATCGTAAGCGCCCATTTGCGTGGCCCTTCGCAAGACATATCCATCGATGCATTCTGAACCGCCCCGGGTTTCTCGGAGACTCCAACCTTTGAGAGGATGGAGCGATGAAAAAACTACCGAA
>NZ_LKBW01000217.1 GCF_002699855.1 Pseudomonas amygdali
TTCGGTAGTTTTTTCATCGCTCCATCCTCTCAAAGGTTGGAGTCTCCGAGAAACCCGGGGCGGTTCACTCGTTTCCGCGTGCATCATCCAGCCCGCATAAAGCTAGGTATTCTAAAACGATGCCCGGTAGCTTGGTCCGAATGTCTTGAGCCATTTTTTCGTAGTGGACACAGTGCAGCATCCTGAGTGTTGCATACAGCTGCGTCTCTGACTTGGCCCCCTCAATGTTCTGGCTACCACTCACAGTGGTAGCGAGTGCTTTGTGGGCCTGAACAACAGTATCAAGAGCGCAAATACTGAACCAGTCGGATGAGGGGTCCATAACTGCGACAAGGCTTTCTGTGAACACCTCTTTGCTGAATTCTAGCGCTGCGGGGCTTGGCTTTTGCTCCTGGGGTTGATCGTCAGGCAGCTTTCTACTAGCCTCATCAAGCGCTGCGAGAGTTTCGGCACTGAGTGGTTTAGAGTCAGTCATAAAAAGCTCCTATGGTCGTTTGATGCATGACACTGTCCCTTCGGCAGGAACAGGGCAGCCTGCGGCTGCAAATTGTGGGATTTTGAAATCGGTTATCATAGCCGAAATTGAGTCGATCCCTCCTCAGCACAGGCTTACACATGGCG
>NZ_LKBW01000218.1 GCF_002699855.1 Pseudomonas amygdali
GCTTGTCGCCGCGTTTACTGATCCCTAGTAAGTTGGCCTTGCCGCCGGTGCTGTATTGCTTGGGTACCAATCCCACTGATGCGGCAAAGTCCCGGCTGCATCGGTACTGCTTGCCATCGCCCATCTCCACAGCTAGAAGGCTGGCGGTGATCGGGCCTACACATGGAATGCTCAGCAAACGGCTACCTAAATCATCATCGGCCACTTGGCATGCCAGCTCTTTATCCATTGCCTTGATTTGCTCATCCAGATAGATGAGGTGATTGTGCAAACGCTGCAGCAGCATTGTCAGACGAACCGGAAGTTCATGCTCAGCCAAAACAACCGCCAGACGCTTCATGATGGTCAAACCTCTGGGCAGGCTGACGCCAAATTCCAATAGAAAACCGTGCATCTGATTAGCGGTTCTGGTGCGATCACGCACCAACGATTCGCGCATCCGATGGAGTACAGAAAGGGTTTGCTGGGATTCAGTCTTGGGCGTAACGAAACGNTCGACAAAGTCGTTTTTGTTGCCCTTGACGAAGGGCTTAACGAACTGCGGGGAAATCAGCTTGGCCGTGTGTCCAATTGCCGCCAACTGACGAGCAACACAGTGCGACCCCGCACAGGCCTCC
>NZ_LKBW01000219.1 GCF_002699855.1 Pseudomonas amygdali
CAATATTCTTTCACGGCTGCGAGTTTTGCCTGCACTGTATATTTACCCATGACGCCTCCAAAGGTTGCGTCCAACCTTCGGGGGTCATACCAGAGCGCGAGGAACGAGGGTCGTCAGGGATAACGTTACCGCTATCGTGCGACGCTCTGCGTCGCATGCCGTTCGGGACGCTCTGCGTCCTCTTGTGACGCGGAGCGTGAGGAACGGGAGTATCTAAGGCCTCAGCCCAAAAACAGCCTGTACGCGGGGTTCTCGCTCTCGTCCCAATACGGGTAACCAATCTCGTCCAGCGCTGCGCCCACCAGATGCCGCTCTTCCTCCGGCACCACCAGCCCGGCAACCACCCGGCCGTCAGCAGCGCCGTGGTTGCGGTAGTGGAACATGGAGATGGTCCAGCGGCCGCCCAGACGGTTGAGGAAGTTGAACAGCGCGCCCGGTCGCTCCGGGAACTCGAAGCGCAGCACCACTTCATCATTGACCCGCTCGGCATGCCCGCCGACCATGTGGCGGATGTGCAGTTTGGCCAGTTCGTTTTCGGTCAGGTCCAGCACCGGGAAGCCCTGGCCGGTCAGGCTGGCGATCAGGGCGCTGCGTGGGTCGTTCTCGGGATGGGTCT
>NZ_LKBW01000220.1 GCF_002699855.1 Pseudomonas amygdali
CCGAAAGCGAAGTGCACATGGAGGGTACTGACCGGTACTGGTGACGTAGTGGCTTAACTGACTTCCCTGTTCCATTGCTCCCCAGACCCCTTATACCCCCGTCACGGGGTTCTCACTGCCAGTTGGAACCGTTGGAGCCTATGCGCCCACGAAAGAGGTGCATTNTTCATAGGATCCAATTCATGCAGAATCATGTCATTACTTCCCGAGGCGTCATACCTTTGTCGAGAGGGGGTTCAGCCAGCGATCTCGAGCCTGCCTATGCGCAGTTGACTCCCGAAGCCTATCGACACGCGGTTACGAAATTCAAACAAGCGCTGACTACACCGGAGCGGCCGACCGGTGAACCCGTGTTCCTCTATGACCGCACACCAGGCGAACTGGAAAATTTCCGTTCTTCGGACAGTTTTATTCTTCCTCCTCACCTCAATCAAAAAGGCTGGGACACGCTGCACATTTCCGGCAGTGCCAGTATCTGTCACCGCCACTGTAAAAATGACCCCCTAACGCCAACCTAGAATTGACCCCCCTGGGTAAAACTGGCGGCTTTGAGCTGCCAATATGTTGACCCAGGAGCAG
>NZ_LKBW01000221.1 GCF_002699855.1 Pseudomonas amygdali
AGTGTGGGGTTTCCCCATGTGAGAGTAGGTCATCGTCAAGATTAAATTCCAGAAACCCTCATCGCTTACGCGTTGAGGGTTTTTGTTTGTCTGGGGTTCCACAAACCTCTGCATTGGAGCCAGGGATCCCCTCAGCTCAGTTGAACGCCCCCATGCCTGCCAATCTGCTACCGGGGCGCAGATGGAAGCTGCTCAGCATTGGCAGACTTCCATCCAACTGACGCGGCGCATCCCAACCAATGTCCGAGACATCTTCAAAGTCAGCGTCGGTTACAGGCGTTTGCAGCGCCCATGAGTTGTGGGCCATATCCAGTCCTTCGCTGTTTACGGTCAACCGTCCCTTGTAGGCAATATTATTGAGCAGGTGGCCGAGAGGGATCAGCGAGCCGTCTGGCGCGATACCTGCCATGTTGTAGTTTGCGCCATTGGAAAAAGCCGTGTTGTTGATGAAGTCCAGTGCCAATGTGTCACCGCCACTGTAAAAATGACCCCCTAACGCCAACCTAGAATTGACCCCCCTGGGTAAAACTGGCGGCTTTGAGCTGCCAATATGTTGACCCAGGAGCAG
>NZ_LKBW01000222.1 GCF_002699855.1 Pseudomonas amygdali
CGCGCTCGACTTGCGTCCTGGTCATCGGTCGATGCTCGAAGGTATGCACGAATGAACATCAGTAGATCCGTCTCATTTTGGGTGTAGTTAAATAATTGTATCAAATTGGGTGTACGTTAAGTGCGCAAAGCTGAAATCTGGTCGTGCTGATTTTCGTGTCACTTGGGGTATACCCTATATTGACATTTGTAGTAGCTACAACTGGTGACAAAATAGAGTGAGGACGTAACTGAATAAATGTAGCGACAAGTGATGACGAATCTAGCCAAAATCTTAGGCAAGCTGTCATAAACGTCATAAGGCGGCATTGCACCGCACAGATAGGCCTAAAGTGGTTCCGTTGATTGCTAATTCCGACACTGATCGCGAGTCGGCCTGCTCCGGTCTGCTGTCATGGTGCGCTCGCGGGCCATTCCACAGGCATAAAGAAACCGCCGCAGAGGGGTCATTTGAACAGCTCTGCATGAGTGCCTATATCAACAAAAATCACATCTGTTTTCGTAACTGTCAACGCCAACTAAAAAGTGACCCCCTTCCGTGCTAAATCGCCAACTTAGTTTTG
>NZ_LKBW01000223.1 GCF_002699855.1 Pseudomonas amygdali
TAACGGCCTGAGTCCTGTGGAATTCAGGATGCAGGCCGCCAAGGCAGCGTAAGTGGATAATTGTCCAACCTTCGGGGGGCATACCACTCCGCGTGGGAATGCAGGTCTCGACGCTCTGCGTCGCAAGAGGACGCGGAGCGTCCAGAACGGCATGCGACGCAGAGCGTCGCACGATAATTGTTCATCCACACAGCCTCAACGCCCGGTCTTTTTCCGACCCATGACGTGCGAGAACACCGCATGCAAATCGTCCGAGGCACTGTCCTGGTCGAGGTTGAGCTTGCCGTCGATGTGGTCCATGTGATGCATCATCAACTCGACGGCGAGCGGCGCATCGCGCGCTTCGATAGCGTCGATCAGCTGAGTGTGTTCGTCATAGGAACAATGTGTGCGGTTGCCGGTTTCGTACTGGGCAATGATCAATGAAGTCTGCGATACCAGGCTGCGCTGGAAGCTGATCAGCGGCGCGTTTCTGGCGGCTACGGCCAGTTGCAGATGGAATTCGCCGGAGAGACGGATGCCTGCACCTCGATCACCACGGGCAAAGCTGTCGCGCTCGTCGCTGACCATCTGACGCAGTTCGGCCAGTTGCTCGGCAGTGGCGTGCGCGACTGCCAGTTCAGTGATTGCCTTCTCGACCATGCGCCGGGCAAAAAATACCTGGCG
Organism: Pseudomonas amygdali; assembly: GCF_002699855.1. Lineage (GTDB taxonomy): Bacteria > Pseudomonadota > Gammaproteobacteria > Pseudomonadales > Pseudomonadaceae > Aquipseudomonas > Aquipseudomonas amygdali. The sequence goes on from NZ_LKBW01000223.1 coordinate 667, forward strand.
CGCCTCTTCGACGCTGGGGCTGGCGACCACCGCGCCACGATTAGGGCGCAACAGCACCACACCTTCATGCCCCAACCGCGATAGAACGCGACGAATGATGGTGCGGCTGACACCAAAGATCTCGCCCAGCGCCTCTTCACTCAATTTGGTGCCCGGCGCCAGCCGCTGCTCCAGAATGGCATCGAAAATATGCTCGTAAACGACATCGTCCTGAGTAACGCTGCGGCTGGCGCTGGTCGTGCCGCGCGGCTGTTTCTTGAGAGGCAGGGACTGGTCGTTCATGGGCACTCGTGCGCAGATGGATTACGGCGTTGGGACTGGCGCATTGTACACAGGGCAAAACCGGAAACGCGCGCAAAAAAAAGGCCCGCAGTGTGGGGCGGGCAAGAGGCACTCAGCTGCCCCGATACGTCGAGTGGCTGTACGGCGAGATTAACAGCGGTACATGAAAGTGTTCCTGACCTGCATCAATGCCAAAGCGCAGCACCACTTCATCGAGAAAGGCCGGTTCATTCAATACCACGCCTCGCGCACGGTAATAATCGCCAGCCTGAAAGTGCAGTTGATAAACCCCGGACTGATAAGTGTCTCCCTGCAACAGGGGCGCATCGCAACGTCCGTCGCTGTTGGTGACAGCGCTGACAACGTGCAGAAGCTGCTGGCCTTCGACCCGATACAATTCAATACGGATGGCACTGCCTGGGCAACCGTGGGCAGCGTCCAGCACGTGTGTGGTCAATTTCCCCAAAACTTCACTCCTCACATCCGGCGATGGTGAAACAGTGCACCAATGAAGTGCTCTGCATGGTGCGATTGCGACCGATTAAGACACTTTCGCAAAAACCTGTACACAATAAAATCTTCAGCGGATTGCAGCTGACGCCTGTACTGCTCGCCAATCGTCGAATTACCTGAAAAGAAAGGAAGCAAAGGAAAAATATCAGATTTTTTTCGATTAGCTGACCACTCAGGCAGGTTTCTTGCTTTCTTTATTTGAACCGGCACAAATCGGTAACGAAACCTACAGGGTTACAAGCCGAAAATAAAATTGTATACAATCTGCGCGTTGCAGTGCCTTGTCTGCCATTCGCACCGCACCTGGCTTAACGCACATAACGCACAAAAGGAAGCTTGCAGTGAGCGCTGACTACCCACGCGACCTGATCGGTTACGGCAACAACCCGCCTCATCCACGCTGGCCGGGCAACGCGCGCATTGCCTTGTCATTCGTGCTGAATTACGAGGAAGGTGGCGAGCGCAATATTCTGCACGGTGACAAGGAGTCAGAAGCCTTTCTGTCCGAGATGGTTGCTGCGCAGCCATTGCAGGGCCAGCGCAATATGAGCATGGAATCGCTGTATGAATATGGCAGCCGCGCAGGTGTCTGGCGCATTCTCAGGCTGTTCAAGCAGTTCGATATTCCCCTGACCATCTTCGCCGTGGCCATGGCCGCGCAGCGTCACCCCGAGGTGATTCGCGCCATGGTCGCCGAAGGTCACGAAATCTGCAGTCACGGTTATCGCTGGATCGACTATCAGAACATGGATGAAGCCGACGAGCGTGAACACATGCGCCAGGCGATTCAGATCCTCACCGAGATCAGTGGTGAACGGCCGCTGGGCTGGTACACCGGGCGCACCGGGCCCAATACGCGGCGACTGGTGATGGAGGAACGCGGTTTTCTCTATGATTGCGACACCTACGACGATGACCTGCCGTACTGGGAGCCGAACAACCCTACCGGCAAGCCGCATCTGGTCATCCCTTACACGCTGGACACCAACGACATGCGCTTCACCCAGGTGCAGGGCTTCAACAACGGCGAGCAATTCTTTCAATACCTCAAGGACGCGTTCGACGTGCTGTATGCCGAAGGCGAAGACGCACCGAAGATGCTTTCCATCGGTCTGCATTGCCGCCTGATCGGTCGCCCTGCCCGGCTGGCTGCGCTCAAGCGTTTCATTGAGTACGTCAGAGGCCATGAGCAGGTGTGGTTCACCCGACGTGTCGATATCGCCCGCCACTGGCACACTGAACATCCGTTTACCGGCAAGGCAGCGCAATGAGCGAGTTTCAGAAACTGACACCTTCGACCCTCGACAGGGACGCATTCATCGCAGCCTTTGCCGACATCTACGAACACTCACCGTGGGTCGCGCAGCAGGCTTTCGATAAGGGCGCAGGCCCCGAACTGGATCAGGTCGAGGCCCTGCACGCTCGCATGAGCGCGATCCTGCTGGGCGCAACACACGCGCAGCAACTGGCGCTGATCAATGCCCACCCGGACCTGGCCGGAAAGGCTGCCGTTCAGGGTGAGCTGACTCAGGCCAGTACCGATGAGCAGGCAGGCGCCGGTATCCACCACTGCACGCCTGAAGAGTTTCAGCGCTTCACCGAGTTGAACGAGGCTTACAAGGCACGTTTCGGCTTTCCGTTCATCATGGCGGTCAAGGGCAGCGACAGGCACAAAATCCTGGCGGCGTTCGAGCAACGCATCCATCACTCGCCCGAGGCCGAGTTCGCTTGCGCCCTGGCCGAGATCAACAAAATCGCACTGTTTCGTCTACAGGCGCTTTGAGCGTCGCCGTTATCAACCTGTTCAGAAGGCAGACAAGAAGCATGAAAGTTTACGCCGCACCGTTCGAGAAGTTCGTGAACCTGGCCGACGCGCGCCTGGGCACCAAAATCCTTTCGGTCACCGATGACTGGTTCGCAGATGCCAACCGGTTGTTCCAGCCGACCCCGGCGGTCTGGAAAGAAGGCGTGTTCGACGACAACGGCAAGTGGATGGACGGCTGGGAGTCGCGCCGCAAGCGTTTCGAAGGATACGACAGCGCAGTGATCCGCCTCGGTGTAGCTGGCACCATCAAGGGTGTAGACATTGATACCTCGTTTTTCACCGGCAACTTTCCGCCTTCCGCTTCGCTGGAAGCGTGCTTTCTGGCTTCTGGCGAACCCGATGAAAACACCGCCTGGACCGAAGTGCTGCCGTCTGTGGAGCTGCAAGGCAACAGCCATCATTACCACGAGATCACCAACGATCAGGCGTTCAGCCACCTGCGCTTCAATATCTACCCGGACGGCGGCGTAGCGCGCCTGCGGGTCTACGGCGTGCCGCATCGCGACTGGTCGAAAGTCAGCGAGGACGAGCAGATCGATCTGGTGGCGGCACTCAACGGTGGCCGGTCGATTGCCTGCTCGGACGAGCACTACGGCAGCATGAGCAACATCCTCAACCCCGGCCGTGGCGTGAACATGGGCGACGGTTGGGAAACCGCCCGCCGTCGCACACCGGGCAACGACTGGGTGATTGTGGCGCTGGGGCACAAGGGCGAAGTCGAGAAAGTCATTGTCGACACTCTGCACTTCAAGGGCAATTACCCGGACAGCTGCTCGATCCAGGGTGCTTTCGTCAAGGGCGGTGCCGACAGCCAGATCGAAACCCAGAGCCTGTTCTGGCGCGAACTGCTGCCAAGCCAGAAGCTGACCATGCACGCCGAACACGAGTTCGCCGAGCAGATCAACGCCATCGGGCCGATCACCCATATCCGCCTGAACGTATTCCCTGACGGTGGCGTGAGCCGCCTGCGAGTGCTGGGCAAGGTGTCCAGGTAACAACGTGTGAACTCTCGTTCCCACGCTCCGCATCATACACAGGCCTGATTTGGATTCTGGCCGAAGGCTGTAGGAGCGAACTTGTTCGCGAAGGCTTTGTTCCAAACGGTACATCTTCAGAGGGTGTACCGGCCCTTTCGCGAACAAGTTCGCTCCCACGCCCTTCGGGCAGAAGCAGGCGAGAACCGTATTCCAGGCGCGCCAAGTGCGATAAACCCTGAAGCCATTGAAGAAGAATCCGCATGCGCAAACTGATAATCGAGCCACTGACCAAGGAAGCTTTTGCGCCATTCGGTGATGTGATCGAAACCGATGGCAGCGATCATTTCATGATCAATAACGGCTCGACCATGCGCTTTCATCGTCTGGCTGAAGTACAGACCGCGCAACCGGATGACAAGGCGATCATCAGCATATTCCGCGCCGAAGCGCTGCCGATGCCGTTGACCATTGGCATGCTGGAGCGTCACCCGCAGGGCAGCCAGGCCTTCATCCCGCTGCTCGGCAACCCCTTTCTGATCGTGGTCGCACCGGTTGGCGATGTGCCTGAATCAGAGCTGACCCGCGCCTTCGTGTCGAACGGCAGGCAGGGTGTCAATTACCATCGCGGCGTCTGGCACCATCCGGTGCTGACGATCGAAAAGCGGGATGACTTCCTGGTGGTTGATCGCAGTGGCGAAGGCAACAACTGCGACGAGCATTACTTTGCCGAGAGCCAGTTGCTGGTTCTCGATCCCAACCCACTGGAAGGGTAAAAACCGTGCTGGCACATATGATGGAATGGCTGAATCTGGGCGTACGCTGGATTCACATGATTGTGGGCGTGGCCTGGATCGGCGCATCGTTCTACTTTGTCTGGCTGGAGAACAACCTCAACCGCAGCAACCCGCGTGAAGGGTTGTCCGGTGATTTATGGGCGATCCACGGCGGTGGCATTTATCACCTGGAGAAGTACAAGCTCGCGCCGCCGACCATGCCGGAGAATCTGCACTGGTTCAAATGGGAAGCGTATTCAACCTGGCTGTCGGGCGTGGCCCTGTTGTGCGTGGTGTTCTACGCCAATCCGACGTTGTACCTGTTGGCGCCGGGCAGCAGCCTCAGTGGTGCCGAAGGCGTGCACATTGGCCTGGGTTCCTTGTTTGTCGACTGGTTCGTCTACAGTTTTTTGTGCGATTCGCCACTGGGCAAGCGCCCTGCACTGCTGGGCCTGATTCTGTTCCTGCTGCTGGTGGCCGCGGCGTACGGGTTCAGCAAAGTGTTCAGCGGTCGCGGTGCCTATCTGCATGTGGGCGCGATCATGGGCACCATCATGGTCGGCAACGTGTTCCGCATCATCATGCCGGCTCAGCGCGCGCTGGTAGCCGCCATTGTCGAGAACCGCACGCCGGACCCAAGCCTGCCGGCAAAAGGCCTGTTACGTTCACGACACAACAACTACTTCACTCTGCCTGTGCTGTTCATCATGATCAGCAATCACTTTCCGAGCACATACGGCAGTGAGTACAACTGGCTGATTCTGGCGGGCATCGCACTGCTGGCGGTCCTGGTGCGCCACTATTTCAATACAAGACATGACAGCCATCGATTCGCCTGGACCCTGCCGGTCGCTGCGCTGGGCATGCTCTGCCTGGCGTACGTCACCGGCCCTGCGCAACCTCCCGCGAAAATCGTCTATCAACCGCTGCCCGGCACCGCAGTCGGCGGTCATCGGGCCGACGAGAAACCTCCGGAGCCGGTCACCGCGCCGGTCGAGGCCAAGCCTGCCAGTACCGGCGCGGACTTCGCCAAAGTGCATGAAGTGATTCAGCATCGTTGCACGGTGTGCCATTCGGCCACGCCTACCAGTAAGTTGTTCAGCGTTGCGCCTGCGGGAGTGATGTTCGATACGCCAGAACAGATTCAGCAGCAGGCCCCGCGCATCAAGGCGCAGGCCGTCACCTCGCCGATCATGCCGCTGGGCAACATCACCCAGATGACACAGCAGGAACGCGAACTGGTCGGTGCCTGGGTCGATCAAGGCGCACACACTAACTGAGTCCCTCGCTAACCAAGCGCCCCTGAAAAGGGGCGCACTCGCCCCACTTTCGCTCCAGACGCCCTGCGCTGGAGCACTTGAGCCAGACAACGCAAGTCAGTATTCTCCGCCGCCGCTGCAAAACCGGACAACCGCTCCTTGTACGCTGACTTTGACCGAACAGCCAACTAGCTGACTGTACGGTCAGGACTCTGTCGACCCGGAAAAATGACTTGAAACCGACACGTTGATGCCGGTTTGGGGATTACTTCAACTTTTTTCGCTGTTTGGCGCAGCTCTTGCTAACAACACAAAGCTGACCAGACAGACAAATTACTGCAACCACAGACAAGGCGTCATTTAGAGAACGCCAGTCTGAAAAAATCACGATCTACTTCAAGGGACTCACCGCATGAACCGTACGTTTTCCAGCGTGTTACTGGCCAGCAGTCTGCTGGCCGCTGCGCCAGCCATGGCCGGGGATATCTTCCAGTGGCAGAGCAATAGCCTGACCTATCTCAATGGACGAGACTTTGCCGTCAACCCGGCAAACCAGCAGACGTTCACGTTTGAACATGCTGACAGCTGGAAGTACGGCGACAACTTCTTCTTCGTCGACAAGATCTTCTACAACGGTAAGGGAGACGCAACGGCTGGCGATAACACCTATTACGGTGAGTTCTCGCCACGCTTGTCGCTGGGCAAGATATTTGGCCAGAAGTTTGAGTTCGGCCCGATCAGCGATGTGCTGATTGCGGCAACTTACGAATTTGGCGAAGGCGATAACGAGTCTTACCTGATCGGCCCGGCGTTCGATTTGAAGATCCCGGGTTTCGACTACTTCCAGCTGAACTTCTACCAGCGCCAGACCGAAGGCAACCGTCCGGGCGATGGTGTATGGCAGATTACCCCGGTGTGGTCCTACACCATCCCCATGGGCAAATCGGATGTGCTGATCGACGGTTTCATGGACTGGGTAGTGGACAACGACAAGACGTCGCGTGGTACTTACCACTCCAACCTGCACTTCAACCCGCAGATCAAATATGACCTGGGCAAGGCACTGAATTACCCTGAGCGTCAGCTGTACGTCGGTATCGAATACGATTACTGGACCAACAAATACGGCATCAAGGACAGCCGCTCGTTCGACACCGACCAGAATACCGCGAGTTTGCTGGTGAAGGTGTTCTTCTAAGCACGATCCGGTTGTGACGCTCGTTCCCGCGCTCAGCACGGGAACGCATTTCTGAAGCCTCTGCGCCCAACCTTGAGAGGGTGTTGCTGCGCAGATCTGTGACGCGGAGCGTCACGGGATGCATGCCAACGCGGAGCATTGGCACGATATTCAACTCCTGCGCGGCGCCCGCCTCCACTCACTCCCTAGCCGCTTTCCAGACCTTGCCAATCAGCGTCACGACCAACACCAGCACCGCGCCAGCGATAACCCCGGCGACCGCATCGATCAGCGTCGGGACGACCATCGACAGCCCGCCCACAGCACCGGCTGCAGCTTCGGTCACGCCTTCGACCCAATGATGAGCAAACGGCAGACCGTGAACCAGAATCCCGCCGCCGACCATGAACATGGCCGCAGTACCGACAATCGACAGTACCTTCATCAATACCGGCGCAAGCCAGAGCAAAGCACCACCGATTTTCTGCGCCGCAGAGCTTGCAGTCTTTTTCAGGTACAGGCCCAGGTCGTCAAGCTTGACGATACCTGCCACCAGTCCATAGACACCCACGGTAATCAGCACAGCGACAATAACCAGTACACCGACCTGATCCATGAACGGTCGGGCCGACACTACGCCCAGCGCCAGCACGATGATTTCTGCCGAAAGAATGAAGTCGGTGCGAATCGCGCCTTTGATACGGTCCTTTTCGAACGCCACCATGTCCACTGAAGCATCCGTGGCCGCCTGCTTGCGCTGATCATGCTCTTCGCCGGTTTCGGGATGCAGCCATTTATGGGCGATTTTCTCGAAACCTTCAAAGCATAGGAACGCGCCGCCGATCATCAACAAGGGAAGAATCGCCCAGGGCGCGAAGGCGCTGATCAACAGTGCCGCCGGAACCAGGATTGCCTTGTTGAGCAACGAGCCCTTGGCCACGGCCCAGACAACGGGCAGTTCGCGATCGGCTGAAACTCCGGTGACCTGCTGGGCATTGAGCGCCAGATCATCCCCCAGCACACCCGCGGTTTTCTTGGTGGCCAGTGCCACGTCATCCAGCAGGGTGGCAATATCGTCGAGCAGGGTAAGCAAGCTTCCAGCAGCCAAAATAAAAATCCTTGAGCAAGTAAAAAAAGGAAATAGCACTGATTGAATCATGCGCCAGGGTCAATCGTGTGGCAGTCAACAACTCTGACCTTCATCAGACGTGAACGTTTGACGCTGCGTAGTACAAGCAGGCCACGTCGAGCAACCGGTTAAATGGGTAATTAATTGCGTGGTCGACACCACCTGACGCAGTCCCATGAACGAGCGGATCTGTCTGACACCGGGCAAGTACAGCAGCTGTTCGGCATGCAGGCGGTTGAAACTCTGACTGTCTTTGGTGCGCAGCAGCATGAAGTAATCGAACTCGCCGGTGACCACATGAAACTCCATGCAGCCGGACACCTTCTGCGCGGCTTCTTCAAATTGGGCAAATGAATCCGGGGTCGAGCGGTCCAGCACCACACCGATCAGCACCACCATGCCCGAGTCCAGAACGTCACCATTGAGCAACGCCACCACGCCCTTGATAACGCCCGCCTCCTTCAACCGCTCGACGCGCCGCAAACAAGCAGGCGGACTCAGCTTGACCTTCTCGGCGAGTGCCACGTTGGAAATCGAGGCGTCACGTTGCAGGGTCTTGAGAATGGCGCGGTCAATCCTGTCCAGCAGCGGTGCTACATCGCCAGCGGACTTTTTAGTGCGTTCATTTATTGCTTTCATGATGAATTTCACAAAATAAAAGTTTGCATTAGTGGCATGACACTAACGCTGATTTTGCAAATAGACAATTTCTTGCAACCACGATTATTCAGCTATTTCCTATGATAGGAACCACTTCAGGCACACCGTTCAAACGTCGAACTCATTCCTTGCAGGCCTGAATCAACTTATCAACGGAGCCCCGATATGAACCTGAGCAAGTTCAAGCGCTACCCTCTGACCTTCGGCCCCTCGCCCATCACCCCTCTGAAACGCTTGAGCGAGCATCTGGGTGGCAAGGTCGAGTTGTATGCCAAGCGCGAGGATTGCAACAGCGGTCTGGCCTTTGGCGGTAACAAGACCCGCAAACTGGAATACCTGGTGCCGGAAGCCATCGACGGCGGCTACGACACACTGGTGTCGATCGGCGGCATCCAGTCCAACCAGACCCGCCAGGTGGCAGCAGTCGCGGCGCATCTGGGTATGAAATGCGTGCTGGTTCAGGAAAACTGGGTCAACTACTCGGACGCCCTGTACGACCGAGTGGGCAATATCGAGATGTCACGCATCATGGGGGCCGATGTGCGCCTGGATTCGGCAGGCTTCGATATCGGCATTCGGCCGAGCTGGGAAAAGGCCATGGCCGACGTCGAGGAAAGCGGCGGCAAACCGTTTCCGATTCCAGCGGGCTGCTCGGAACACCCTTATGGCGGCCTGGGATTCGTGCGTTTTGCCGATGAGGTGCGCCAGCAGGAAGAGGAACTGGGCTTCAAATTCGACTACATCGTGGTCTGCTCGGTAACCGGCAGTACTCACGCAGGCATGCTGGTGGGATTCGCTGCCGATGGCCGGGCACAGCGTGTGATCGGTATCGACGCGTCGGCCAAACCGGAAAAGACCCGCGCGCAGGTTCTGCGTATCGCTCAGAACACCGCAAAACAGGTAGAGCTGGGCCGCGAAATCACCGCCGAAGACGTGGTGCTCGACACCCGCTACGCCTACCCCGAATACGGCCTGCCGAACGATGGCACCCTTGAAGCCATTCGCCTTTGCGCGCGCCTTGAAGGCGTATTGACCGACCCGGTCTACGAAGGCAAATCCATGCACGGCATGATCGACATGGTGCGCAATGGTGAATTCCCCGAGGGCTCGAAAGTGCTCTACGCACATTTGGGCGGCGTACCAGCGTTGAATGCGTACAGCTTTTTGTTCAAGGATGGTTGAAGCGCCAGCGCTCTGACAGTCGATAGCGCTGCCAACTGCAGCGCTATCGACTAAAGCCGAAAATACTTCTGCAGCGCCTGCGCCAGCAGGCTCACCGCCTCGTCGTTCTGTGACGACGGCGAGCGCAGGAAGACGATTTCGTGCTCGGGAATTTCAGGCAGGTCATCGAGAATCTGCATGGCTTCCGTGACTCCGCTCCGATCAATAAGGCTGATCGCCAGGCCCGCTTCCACACAGGCTTTGATCGCCTGATTGGACGGGCTTTCGAGAACTACACGGATTTTGCGGCCGTTGTCTTTGAGCGACGCCATCATGGCTTCACGATAAGGACATTGCGCTGCGTGAATGGCCAGCGGCAACGGGTCCGCAGGTCCCAGTGCGACGCTGGCCGGCCCGACCCAGACCGGCTTGGTAGATACCAGAAACTGCGTATCAGCACTTGGCTGCCCTTTGGGTTGCGCGATCACTGCTGTCTGCAACTTGCCGCGCGCAACCTGCTCGCGCAGGGTGTAGCTGGGTGCGGTTTTCAATTCCAGCACCACATTGGGCCAGGCCGCAGCGAACACCGGCAGGATGTCGCGGATGACATGAACGGCGTACTCATCCGGAACACCCAGCGTGATGCGCCCAGCCAGATGAGTCCCTTGCAGGTCAGCCAGCACGCGGTCATGGGTGGACAGCAATTCCGTCGTCGAGACCAGCAAACGCTTGCCCAGCGCAGTGAGAGACACTGCCTGGTTGTCCCGATTGAGCAAACGCCCGCCCGCTACCGCCTCAAGCCGCTGGATATGCACACTGACTGCCGCGGGGCTTTTGTGAAGTTGCTCGGCAGCCGCAGAAAACTTCCCTATTCGCGCCACGGCATGAAAAGTACGTATCAGTTCGATATCGAGAATTGCGCTCATGATTCATAAATCCCGAACAACTACTGCACTTAATTTTGATTTATTAGATTACGCTGACTTCGTAACCTGTGTCCATGAATCAGCACCTATCGATTTCTCCGAGCGTAACGCGGCCTGCCTGGCATCAGGCCATTCCCCTTATCTTGCTGGAAGCAGCCCTTGTCCTGACATGGAGCTCGGGTTTCATCGGCGCGCGGTTTTCGCTTGATTACGCACCACCATTGCTGGTGGTGTTCTGGCGTTGTGTGGTGGTCACGTTGATCCTGATGCCTTTCGTCGCCAGGCAACTGAGATCGATACCGCTTGCCACGCTGTTGAAAAATGCGGGAATCGGTCTGCTGGCCATGGCGGGCTACGTGGCAGGCGTTACGCAGGGCATCGCGCTGGGCGTACCTGCGGGACTCGCGGCGCCGTTTGCCGACTTGTTGCCGATGGGCATGGCACTGCTGGCTGCCGCCGTGCTCGGGCAGCGGCTTGTCTGGCAAATCTGGGCGGGGCTGGTGGTCGGTCTGGTCGGCGTGGTGCTGGTCACGTACAGCGCGCTGGCGGTGGGAGATGCGCCATTGTGGGCCTACGGCCTGCCACTGCTGGGCATGTTGTCACTGGCCATCGCGACACTGTGGCAGAAGCGTTCGACCCACATGCAGCCCATGGACCTGCTTCCCAACCTGTGGCTGCAATGTTTTATATCGAGCTTCGCGTTCGCCATCATCCAGGGAACACAGGGCAGCCTGGCCCCCATTCCCAGTACCGGGTTTGCGTTGAGCGTGATCTGGACGGTGGGGCTGGCAACTTTGGGCGGGTACGGACTGTATTGGGTGTGTCTGCGCCGCGCATCAGCCACCCGCGTTGCCAGCGTGCTGTACCTCAGCCCACCGGTGACAATGCTCTGGGCCTGGGTGATGTTCAACGAGCCGCTGTCCTGGCAGATGGCGTCAGGCATGGCGGTGTCGGGTGTCGGTGTGTGGATGGTCGTACGGGCGGAAGCGCGGCAGGTCGCCTCGTGACCGAGTCACAAGGCGCCTGATGCAGGGAAGTTAAATCTTGAAACGCGCCACCATGCTCTGCAAGTCGCTGCCCAGGCGGGCCAGTTCTACAGTCGATGCGGCGCTTTGCTCGGTTGCCGAAGCCGATTGATCGGCAATGTCGCGCACGCTGAGCACGCTGCGGTTGATTTCGTCGGTCACGGCGCTCTGCTGCTCAGCCGCGGCAGAAATCTGCTGGCTCATCTGCTCGATCGTACCGATGGACTGATTGATCTCAACCAGTGCCTGTTCGGCCTGACGAGCCAGCACTACCGTGCCTTCGGTGCGTTGCAGGCTGGCATCCATCAGACCCGATGCAGCACCTGTACCTTTTTGCAACGCCTGAATCAGCGCTTCGATTTCCGTGGTGGAGTTCTGGGTACGCTGAGCCAGCGAACGTACTTCGTCAGCCACCACCGCAAAACCACGGCCCTGCTCACCCGCACGTGCAGCCTCGATGGCCGCGTTGAGCGCCAGCAAGTTGGTTTGTTCGGCAACGGCCTTGATCACGTCAATCACGCTACCGATCTTGCCACTGTCTTCGGTGAGGCGCTGCATGGCTTCGCCCAGCTGTTTCACTTCACCGGCCAATTGGCCGATTTCGCGAGTAGCGTGCTGCACCACACTGCTACCGTGAGCGGCACGTTCGCTGGCCTGTTTGGCCGCCAGCGAAGCGTCTTCGGTGTTGCGTGCTACTTCCTGCACGGTCGACGCCATTTCGTTCATGGCGGTGGCAACCTGGTCGACTTCGTTTTTTTGCAACGTGACGCCGGCACTGGTCTGTTCGCTGACAGCAGACAACTGTTCGGCTGCCGTGGCGATCTGCGTCACACCGTTGCCAATGCCGCCGATCAGGCCGCGCAGAGAAACCGTCATGTGCTGAATGGTGTTCTGCAACAGGCCCAGTTCGTCCTGGCGGGTGGTGCTGCTGTCATGGGTCAGATCGCCGTCGGCAATCCGGCGCGCCGCAATTACGGTGCTGTTCAACGGCACGGTAATCTGACGTGTGATCAGGAACGCAGCAAAGATGCCGACCAGCAGCACGACCAGCGCTACGCTCAGCAATTGCACCACAGCGGTTTGTTGTTCCTTCTTGGCACTGATGACCTGCAACGCCGCCAGATCATCGGCACGGGCAGCGGTCGCTATGGATTGCTGTTGCAGATCGGTACGGACTTGCTCGGTCTGCTGCAGCATGTCCGAAATCGACGACATCAGGACCTTGTATTGTTTCAACGCCACCAGCGCGGCATCCACTGCAGCATTTGCCTCGACAGGCAATTGGCTGCGAGCGGCGTCCACTTGTGCGATCAGGGCGTCGGCGGCCTTATAGGTGGCCTGACGGTTGTCGGCATTCGGAACGCTCAGGTAGCGGCGAAACACCAGACGGAAATTGGTCATGCCGTTACGCAGGTCGCCAGCGATCTTGACCTGCCTGATGCCGGTTTCATTCGGCAAACGCAAGGTGTCGTCAATGGTCTTGTTCAGCAGATTCTCAAAGGTCGCGCTGACGTCATCGGAAACCTTGATGATCGGTTTCAACGCCTCGTCGACTTTCTGATTGATGCCGACCAATTGGTCGAACGTCTGCTTCAGACCGCCCACCTGCTCCTTGATCTCGCGCAGCTTGGCCAGGTTGCTCGATATCACGAACACCTGCAGGCCCTGATCGACACTGCGGCTCAAGGTATCCAGCGCGCTGGCGTAGTTCTGCACACCCGCAGCGGTAGGGCCGGTCGCATAGGCTTGCGCAGCAATCCGGGCATTCAGAACGTCAGCCTTGATCTCGGCGACCTTGCTGCTTTTGCCCATGCGCTCGATCAGCAGGTTGGTGCTGGAGTAACCGATGGCGGTAACGGTCAGCACGCCCAGCAAAATAGCGGCAAAGCCCAGTCCGAGCTTCTTGCTGACTTTCAGATTGTCCAACCATTTTGCGCTCATTACGTGTGTGCCTTTGATTTTTCGGGATGCACGTGAATCGGCGCTTAGTCAGGTAACTTTATAGTTAGCGTGATAACAATTAGCTTGCAAGATAATGGAAAAAACCACATAGACCCCGTTTCACGTGGCCTTCAGCCTTTATTAATATTTATTTAGCTTTGCTCGGAGGGCTTGTTTCCGATGACTGGTGAAGGGCTGTGGAACTGAATAACGTCAGGTGTGCAAAAAACCATCGGCGTCATCTTGCTGACCAGAGAAACGTGCCCGTAACGGCGCTAGGCAAGTATTTCAGGTACAGATAAAGCACCGTCAGATATCCCCGTTGGTGAAATGGACATCCACACGGATATTTGCCGGTTCATTGATCGCCGCCAGATACTCGTCCACGGTGATCTCTCCAACGCACGCCCGTGCGCCTGGCTGCGGCCGGTAGCCTCTGGCCATTTTGGCGCTCAGGGCGACGGCGGCGCAGCCGGGAATCTCCGGTCCCTTGTCATTCAGCGCGGTCAGTTGCGCACGCATGTGCAGCGGCCGGCCGTCGAGGTCTACGCCGTCGACATCGATGTACATCGCGCTTTTTCGATCCCCCCATTGTTCAAAGCGAGTCCCCCAGCGGTGCAGGCGTGCGGCCCATGGCGCTGGATCGCGCACCAGCCCGCAATTGATCGCCAATGCCAGCAGCCAGGTGGCGATGCCGCCAGCCTTGAGCCCGGAACCCGCCTTGAAGCTCAGGTTCTGCGCAGCGTAGCGCGTGGCGAATACGTCGATGTCGGGGGCGTCGACATTGGCCAGCAGCCGTGTGCCCATGCCGGGCATTCGGCGCAGGGTCAGGTCCATCCAGCCGGGCACTTCGTATACCTGGCCGTTCCGCAGCTGCCGGATCGGCCGACCGGCATAGGCCAGAACGCCGCGCACGGTCGACAACCCGGGCATTTTTGCGCCCGAGGAGATGCCATGTTCTATGGAATCGATGCGCAGAAAACGCTGACGATGCTGATCGATGATGGCTGCCGAAAGCGTCGGCACCGAGCTGCATCCGCTCAGCACGCAGACGCCCGCCTCACGCGCCAGGGCATCCAGAGTAGCGATACCGGAGACGAAGGTCCGGCAATCCGACAGGTCGCAATAATTCACACCCGCCGCGATGCAATGCCGGGCCACGGCATACGACTGCCCCTGAAAAGGCCCCGCCGTATGGATAACCAGATCAATGCCCAGCGCGCGAAGTTGGCTGCCAGCGCCGTCCTGCATGATATCCACGCACCAGCTCTCGCAATATTTGCCACCCTGTGTTTGCAGCTCAGCGACTTTTTCCGCCAGCTTGCGGCTGTCACGGCCGGAAATGACCAGTTCAATGTCCGGCATCATCACCAGATGATTGCAGATAAGGCTGCCGAAGTTACCGTAGCCACCAATGACCAGTACGCGAAGTGCCATTTACTCGTCCCTGAAATGCTGAAGGGTATGACCATGCCTTGCTGCTCAGCGATTGCCGCGAGCGATGGCGATGAAATGCGCGTGCATTATTGATCATTGGCCGAATGCCGAGTACAAAACCCTGTGCCTTTTTGATCGTGCAAGGAGCAACGGATGCTGAAACTACACACCGAACGGCTTTATCTGCGGACCCTGTTCGCCAGTGACTGGCCGTTGTTTCTGAGGCTGCACTCCGAGCCTCAGACGATGCAGTACGTCTTCGGGGAAATCGAAGAAGCACAAGTTCGCAAAGGCTTTGATCATCGCCTCCCGGTGTGGACGCCAGAGTCCGATCACTGGCTGTGCCTGGTGGTCGTCGCCAAGCAGAGCGGCGTGGAGCTAGGGGTCAGCGGCTTTCGCATCATGTCGCCAGGGCATGCCGAAGTGGGCTGTCTGTTGCTGCCGGAACATCAAGGCAAAGGCTTCGGCACAGAATCCCGCCGGGCAATCATCGACTACGCTGCCGCCATCGGCCTCGATTCACTGGAATCGACCGTGACCGATGGCAACATTGCCTCCTGCAAGGTGCTGGAGAAATGCGGTTTCTCTTTCGAACGCCGCGTCCCGCATGCCTATCAGATCGGCGATCAATGGTTCGATGACCTGAAATACCACCTGCGGCTGAGGTGATAAGCCCGCAGCCGGGCGTTCGCCAGGCTGCGGCAAGCGGCGGCTCAGGCTTTGGGCCGCCCTCCAAGAATCGTCACCCGCTCGCCATAGCGCGAGTGTGGAAAGTAATCCCACACCGCGTGGTGCTGAGTGCAGCGGTTATCCCAGAACACCAGCGTGTTCGGTTCCCAGCGCACGCGGCAACTGAGGCAGGGTTCGCGGGCGATCAGATCGAACAGCATATTCAGCACGGTGCGGCTCTCGCCGGGCGAGAGTTGCACGATATGCGAGGTGAACCCGGAATTCACGAATAGGCTGCGGCGCCCGGTTTCAGGGTGACGAACCACCACCGGGTGTTCGCTTTTCGGAAGGTTGGCGGGCGGCTGATAGCCTTTCCACGGAATCTCGCCATCGTGAATGGCTGTCAGCCCGCCGAGAAACTGCTGCATCGCCGGCGAGAGCATTTCAATGGCCAGGTGCATGTTGGCAAACAGTGTGTCGCCGCCGGTGCCGATGGCGGGGGTTTCCTTGACGTACAGCATCGAGCCCATCGACGGCTCTAGATCAGCGGTGCCGTCGGTGTGCCATAGCTCGCCCGCAGCGAAACGCGATTGCGCGTTGGCGCGCACCACGACCAGTTCCGGGTCATCGCCATCGATGCTGTCCACCGGCAAGGCGCGCAACGGACCAAACAGTCGGCCGAACGCCTTGTGCTGTTCGACCGTCAGGTGCTGATCGCGAAACACCAGCACATGATTTTCCAGAAAGGCCCGGCGGATTTCCATCAACTGCTCCGCACTGGGTGGCTGCGACAGATCGACACCGCTGACCTCGGCACCGATGATCGGTGTCAGGCGGTCGACCGTGATGCTCTGATACGGCGCACGCACGGCGCCTGCGATGCCTTCTATGGCCTTGAGTGCCATTTGATCCATGATCCCTCACCTTCAGGTTGTTGGCATGGCCGATCACCATGCCCGTGGTTCGTTTGCGGGGACATAAGCCCCGCCTGAAAAGCCTGCCGCTGACGTTCAGCCCTGCTCCGCCGACAGATCGGCATTGATCATCTCGGCCATCACCTGCGCCCAGGGCGCTGCGACAATGCCGTAGTGATCGGTGTCCAGTGCTTGCCAGCTCAGCAGGTGCGGCAACAGCCCTTGCCAGGCCCGCTGCAGATCGGCCATCCGCCAGGCGCTGCCCATGCCGTAAGGATTGGGCTGCGTGGCAATGAATAGCCGCACGGGGGTGCGCGACAACGCCACGGGCCGGTGGCCCGCCATGCTCGCCATGTTGTTCTGACAGCAGACAATCAGGCTTTGCAGGTAACGCGATGTGTCTTCACTGGCCGCGCCGGTGGCTGTATTGAGGCCGCGCCGTGCAGAAAACTCGCGCTGGAAGACCTGCTGAATCTGCGCTTCACCGATCTGCGCCAGCTCGTTACCCGCATCCGGCGCGGGGGGATCGATCAGGTACAACAATGGCTGCTCGCAATCCTCCGTCAGCAGGCTGCACATCGCCTGCGTCACCCATGCGCCGAACGACCAGCCAGCCAGACGCCATGCCGTGCCGTCGGGGTGATGGGCCTGCAGCGCCTTGAGATACAGCTGCGCGCGCTCATCCACGCTGATGTTCGGCAGTTCGGGCAGGCGCAAGGCCGGATCGGCGATCACCCACACGCCCAGATCAGGGTGCAGCGCCGAGGCCAGCTCGCGATACGCTTGCACGTCGCCACCCACCGGGTGAATCAGATACAGGCGCTCGCGGCCCGCGCCCGCATGCCACTGATCGATCCTCACTGCATCAGCCCACTGGTTTTCGTCCGCAGCCGTTTCGGGCACTGACGCCCGCACCAGCGCCAGCACCTCAGCCAGGCTGACCTTGTGGCTGAACTGCGACAACTGGAAGACCACGCCAGTCGCGGCCTGCAGTTCGTCGATCAGGTCCAGCAGGGTCAGAGAATCGGCACCCCATTCATAGAGCGAGGCGTCCGGCTGCAGCGCACTCACGCCGAGCCATTTGCACAGGCAGTCATGCAGATGCTCGGGCAGACGGTCCGGCGCTGCAGTGTCTGCCGTCAGCACTGGCGCAGTGTCGGCCAGCGTCAAACCTGCGCTGTGGCGAACCGGGTAAAACTGTCGCGCCTTGTCCGGATCGGTGGTCGAGATCAGCAGTTGCGGCAGTTGAGCCGTCATGGCTGCATCGAACACCCGGCAGCCCTCCTGCGCTGACATGCCGATCGCCAGGTGTCGCTGATGCGCGTCATCCCCGACGCCACTGGCAGCGGCCATGCCGACATCGCGCCAGATGTCCCAGTTGATGCCCAGACGCACACAGCCATTTTCGGCATGCGCACGGTAGTGGGTAAAACCGTCAAGCACGGCACTCGCGGCGGCATAGTCCAGGTGCCCGGCGCCGCCGAACAGTGCCGACATCGAAGAGCTGTACAGCACGAACCCCGGCGTCATCTGCTCGATCAACGCTTCGACCGCCAGCATGCCGCGGGTCTTGCTGGCCATGGCCCCAGACAGCACCTGAGCATCGCGCTGACGGATCAGACTGCCTGCTCCGGTGCCAGCCGCGTGAATCACGCCGTCAAAGTGCCCATAACGCTCACGCAAGTATTCCAGCACCGTGGGCCAGCGCGCCAGGTCGGCGATATCCGCAGCGATGCTGTCGATGCGCGAAGCATAGGCGTCCAGTTCTTTCGGACACCCGCCACCTCGCGACAGCAGTACTACCCGGCGCTGGCCGGATCGCAGCAGGTGTTCACACAAGGTACGACCGATGCCGCCTGTGCCGCCCAGCACCAGGAACGTGCCGTTCGCCGGCAGCAGATTCGAAGCCGCCGTCGGAGCCGCCAGCGGACTGGCCAGCAGCTGTGGCTGCCACAGATAACCATCACGAATGGCCATGCGTCGCGGCAGCGACGCCGGTTCGGCAAGCAGCGCCGCGAGGTGCGGAGCCTGGGTGCTCAACTGCGCCGTGGGCAGGTCCAGCCAGTGACAGCGTATCGGGTATTCCTGCGGCGCCACTTCGGTGATACCGGCCAGCGCCGCCAGTTCCGGACGCATGACCTGGCCGTTCACCGGGCACGCTCGCCAGGACAGCAGCCAGAGCCGCAGGGCGGTCTTCTGTGCGTTCTGCCCCCACGCCTGCAACAACGCGCTGAGCGTATCCAGACAGGCCCATTGCGCGGCCGCCAGGCTTTGCTCGTCAACCGCCCCGCTCACCGACAGCGGCAAGGCATGCAGCCAGTCCAGTTCGGTCGCCGTCTGCCCACTCTGATCGAGCGCAGTGATCAGTCGACCCAACGCCACAGGGTCCTGCGGGTCGAGCTCATAACGATTCAGGCCAAGCTGCTGGTAGCCATTGCCGGCCTGCACCTCAATGACGTGCCGATAGACGCTCTGCAGGCTGCCAAGCGTGGTGTCATCCAGACGCTCATGGCTGCACACCACCAGCACCTCACGACCCTCGCCAGTCGGGTTTGTACGCAGACGGTTTACCCGCTGCCACTGACGCTGATAGAACCAGTCCGCCAGCGGCTGACGCTCGACGACTGACGATTTCTGCAGTTCGGTGCGAGCGGCCGCTTTGAAGCGAAAGGTCTGCAGATCGAATGCCGACGGTGGCAAGTCCCAGGGTGGCGGTGCCGAACCGGTCGCCCCTTCGATACTGGCCCCCGCATACCAGGCGTCCAGCAGGGCCTGCGGCGAATGCTCGCTGGCGTTTACTCGCACGTCAGAAAGCTTCACCTCCTGGATCGACGCGGCTTGCAGGCGCGGCGTCTGACCGGGCGGGCAGATCATCGCGAAGCGCCAGGGCAACGCGCGTCGACCGTTTTGCAGGTAACGCAGCAACGCGGCCTGCTGCTCGGGAAAGGCGTTGAGCCAGGCTTCAATCGCCAGCATGTCCCGCTCCAGAGCAGTACGGCTTTGCGCTGACAGCAGCAGGCACGCCGGGCAATCCTCGACGCGGTCTGTCTGCTGCGGCGCGGCGCCGACAATCACATGCGCGTTGGTGCCACCGATGCCGAAACTGCTGACCCCGGCCAGACGCCGACGCCCCTCGGGCCAGGGCCGTGAGGTGCTGGGTATGTAGAACGGCGAGCGCTGCAGATCGATTTGCGGATTGATTCGGGCAAAGCCGAGGTTGGGCGGGATCACTCCGTGGAACACGGCAAGCGTCGCGCGAATCAACCCGACCACCCCGGCAGCCGCACCCAGATGACCCACCTGGCTTTTCACTGAAGCCAGTGCGCAACTGGCGGCCGGCGCCGCGCCGAACGCCTTGGTCAAGGCAGCCACTTCAATCGGGTCGCCCATCAGTGTGCCGGTCCCGTGGGCCTCGATGTAGCCCATGTCGGCGCCACTGACCCCGGCCTTGCGCAACGCCTCGCTGATCACAGCACTCTGCCCCGCCACCGACGGCGCGGTGTAACTCATCTTGGCGCGGCCATCGTTGTTCAGCGCAGAGGCCTCGACCAGCGCATAGATTCGGTCGCCATCGGCCTGGGCGCGGGCCAGCGGTTTGAGCACCACCACCCCATAGCCGCTGGCCCCGATGGTCCCGCTGGCATCGTCACTGAAAGGACGGCACAGCCCGTCACGAGAGAAAATGTGTTGCGGGCGATAACGGTAGCCATCCGTCAAAGTCGGGTCGACGAGCACGCCGGCGGCCAGCATTACATCACTGTCGCCCTGGCGCAGCATCACCGCCGCAAGGTGCACGGCAATCAGCGAACTGCCGCACGCTGCCTGAACACTCAGCGCCGGGCCGCCGAGGTCCAAGTGGTACGCCGCCTTGGTGGCCAGAAAGTCCTTGTCGTGGTGCAACGCCATCTGAAAGCCGTCCGGCAGATCACCCTCGGCGGTTTCGCGCAGCATTTGCTGGAAATACGTGGTTTCGCCGCAACTGGCGATCAGGCCAATGCGTGGGCCATCGGCTGTGGGCGTGATTGCAGCATGTTGCAGCGCCTGCACACAGCCCATCAACAGGTGCCGCTGTTGCGGGTCCATCAGCCGTGCTTCCTGAAGGCTGATGCCGAAATACTCGGGATCGAAATCCAGCAGGCCGGTCAGTTGACTGCGCGCTCCGACCAGCCCTTCGGCGGCGTCGAACTGCTCGATGCCCAACCGGTTTCCTTGGACCATCGCCCAGAACTCGGCGAGGTTGCTCGCCCCGGCCACATTCACCGACATGCCGATGATCGCCATGGGTTGTTCGCCAGCCTTGGCACCTCGCTCATTGCCCTCAGCAGCCGCGGGCATTTGCCCTGCTGGTAAGGACAAATGCTGCGCCAGGCGACGCACACTGACATGCTCGAACAACGCTGCCATTGCCACCGGCTGCGGCAGTGCTTCGTTGTAACGGGCGTGCAGGCGCATCAGGCCAAGGCTGGTGGCACCGGCTTCGAAGAAGGTCTGATCAGGCTCGATGTCGCGACCGATGACCGCCACGAACAACTCGCTCAGTTGCTGTTCAAGTGCGCTCAACGGCGCCGCAGGCAGCCCGGTGCATTGCCGTTGCAACACCTCGCCCAGATCTCCCAGCGCCCTGCGATCAATCTTGCCGCTCGGCGTGCGCGGCCAGGTGACAACCCGCCGGTACTCGTCAATACGCACATGCGCTGGCAGGTGCAGGCTGATCTGTCGGTCAAACTGCTGTGCATCGGGCAGCGTACCCTCGCTGTGCAACCAGGCCACCAGCCGGGGCGGCTCACCCTGCGTGACCACCACCGCGTTGCTCACCTGAGCGACCTGCATCAGCGCGACCTCGATCTGCCCCAGTTCAAGACGCTGGCCACTGATCTTGATCTGCTGATCGTCCCGACCCAGGTAGTGCAGGCAGGCGTTTTCATCAGCCCGCGCAAGATCCCCGGTGCGATAGAACAGGGTCATGCCCTCAGCTTGCGGCAACTCGACAAAGCGCGCGGCATTCAGCACCGGGTCAGCGAGGTAGCAGCGCGAAATCATCGGCCCTGCCACCAGCAGATAGCCCTGACTGCCACGCGGCACCGGCCGGTCGTGTTCATCCACCAGCAGCAGACGTGCATTGCTCACTGCACGCCCGATCGGCGCGCGCAGCGGCCAGTCCTGAACCGCCGCAGGCAAGCGCCAGGCGCTGACCACGTGGGTTTCGGTCGGGCCGTAATGATTGAACAGCCGTGCCTGGGGTATGCCGCCGAACCAGTTGCGCAATGCCTCGGTGCACAGCAGTTGCTCGCCCGCCGTGATCACTTCGCGCAACGCCTGCGGATACACGCCCTGGCTGACAGCGGTCTGCGCCAGATGCTGCAAGGCCACGCATGGCAGGAACAACCGCTCGATGCGCGTCTGCACCAGATAGCTCAGCAATGCCTGGGCATCCTGCCGCCAGCGCGGGTTGATCAAGTGGTAACAGCCTCCGCCGCAGAGGGTGCTGAAAATCTCCTGAAACGACACATCGAACGACAGCATGGAGAATTGCAGGGTCACTGACTTCGCTGGCAACTGCCCCTCATTGCGCTGCCAGTGCAACAGATTGCAAAGGGTCCGGTCCGGCACCTGAACCCCTTTCGGGGTCCCCGTCGAACCGGACGTGAACAGCGTGTACAACGGTCGTTGCCCCGCGTGACGGCGACGCTCGAACGGTCGTGCCGCAGCGCTCAGGTCGACCCGATGACAGATCTGCCGGTCTGCGTTCAATTGCTCCAGTGCCGCCTCAGTGGCCGCGCTGTACAGCACACAGCCGGGTTGTGCCTGCTGCATGACCTGACGCTGCACCGCCAGCGGATAGCCAGGATCGAGGGGCACAGCCGTCAGCTTGAGCCTGGCCAGCGCCAGCAAGGCCACGATGTGCTCGACCGACGCCTCGAGGTACAGGACCACTTGCAGCGGCGCACCATTTTCCTCAGGCAACGGACACTGCTCGATCAGGGTGGCCGCCAGCGTATCGGCCAGTGCATCCAGTTCGGCGTAGCTGATGCACTGCTGATCGGCGACCAGCGCCGGAGCATCCGGCGTGCAACTCACCTGATAGGCGAACCAGTCGGCCACGGTGTTGAACGGCGGCTCAGCGCTGTCGCCCTGACTGGCGGGCGGCAGGCTGAAGCGGTAAGGCGTGAGCAGCGCATCAAGGGTGGCCGACGGCTTCTCCAGCAGTAGATCAAGCCCCTGTTGCAACAGCCGATTGACGGCGATCATTTGTGCCGCATCGAAATAACTGCACTGGTACTCCCACCAGCATTCCAGTTGGGACCCAGCATCGACCACCAGCAAGGTCAGCGGGCACTTGGCCTGCACCGTCTCGTTGAATTCCAGCGTGGCCCGCAGGCCGGTATGGGCCAGCCTGGCGTAGTCGGTGTTTTCCAGTACGAACATGAAATCGAACAGCGCACTGCTCGACGACAGCCGCAGGTCTTCCACCAGGTCCGCCAGAGCGACGTCCTGCAAGGCCAGCACCTCACGCACTGTGGCGGTCTGCTGATGCAGCTGCTGGTCGAGCGGCTTGTCGCCGTCGAACACCGTGGGGATCAGCACGGTGTTGGCGAACATCCCGATTGCGTCTTCGAATTCGCTCAGCGGACGGTTGGATACCGGGCTGGCGATGCGTGGCCGTTCACAACCGGTCAGGGCGTAAATGCTCCAGGCATAAACGCTGAACAGCACCTCATAACGAGTGACGCGCTGGCGGCTGCAAAACCGATCCAGTGCAGCACTGCGCGTGGCTCCCAGCGGCTGACGATAGAGCCGTGCCTGCGGGTCTGGCTCACGAACCGGCAGCAGCGCGGGCGAAGACGCCGGGTGCTGACGGTGCAACCCGGCCAGGGCGCGGCGCTGATCGCGGTAACGCGGGTCGACACGCCATTGCCGTTGCCAGAGTGCGAACTCCAGCGTGCCCAGACCGGGCGAGGTTTCGGCACTCGGCCGCCCCTGCAGCGCATCGTCGTACAGTTGCACCAGATCATCGAACAACAGGTTCATCGACCAGCCGTCGATGGCCACGTGGTGCAGGTTCAGCAGCAAGCGACAGCTGCCATCGGCAAACGGCAGCAGCCAGGCCTTACACAGCGCCGATGTTGCCAGATCGAAAGGTGTGCCGAACACCAGGGCTGCAAAGCTGCGCCAGGTCTGTTCACTGAACGCTCCTGTGGCAAAGCTCTGGCACACCGCGTCCCGTCGGTGAACCTGCTGATGCAGACCGTCGGCAGCGGACAGGAACGCCTGCCGCCAGGTGCAGGATGATTGGCACGTTGTAGGCCGTCGCCTGCGGCGCGCGCTGCTGCATCAACCACAGGCGACTTTGCTCGGCAGTGGCCGGCGCACGCCCTGAACGGTTGACGGGCGGCGCGGGCGGATAGGCAGATTCCGCACCCTGATCATCGCCAAGGCGCTCGGCCAGTGCCGAAAACGATTCGCTCAGCAGCGCACCCAGGGTGATTTCCCGGCGCCAGTGTGTGCGGATTGCAGAGCGCAAACGCATGGCCTTGAGCGAGTCGCCGCCGCTGCCCAGCCAGTCATCCTCGCCGTTCAGCTCAGGTTGCGCCAGCAACCTGCGGGCCTGTGTCAGCAGCCAGTCCAGCGTGGGCGAGTGTTGCTCGTCAGGACGTGAACCGGCCTGTGGTCGCCACGGCTTCAAGGGCTGTTCCAGCAGCGCACGCTGATCGATCTTGCCATTGCGGGTCAACGGCAGGCGCTGCAGCACAAACAGTTGATGCGGGCGCATCCATACCGCCAGGTTTTCGCGCAGATGCTGATCGAAATCGCGATAGTCCAGCGCTTCGCGCGGCACGATGAAGGCCAGCAACTGGTGGTCTTCAGCTGCCTGCCTGCGCGTACAGACATGCACCTGCGCCACCTTCGGGTGCTCCAGAAAACGCTGCTCGACCTCGCCCGGCTCGATGCGAAAACCGCGGACCTTCACCTGACGGTCAATACGCCCCAGGTACTCGATCAGCCCGTCGGCATTGACCCGCACCTGATCGCCGGTTCGGTAATGCAGCACGTCACCGGCCTCGATTGTCGGCAGGCGCAGGAAATGCTGCGCGGTCTCTGCGGGACGGTTGCGGTAACCGCGTGCGACCCCGCTGCCGCTCAGGTAAAGCTCACCCGCCTCGCCTTGAGCAACCGGGCGCTGTTGCGGGTCGAGCACTTGCACGCTGGTGTCGGGCAATGGCCGACCGATCGGCACCGCATCACCGGAAAAGTCCCGGGGGATCGGATAGCACACGGCAAAGGTGGTGCATTCAGTGGGTCCGTAGGCGTTGAAAATCCGGCAGCGGCTGTCGGGATTGCCTTGATACCAGGCACGCACCGCCGCGGCGCTGACCTGCTCACCGCCGATCAGCACCTGGCGCAGGCTGGCGAAACAGGTGGGGTTATCTGCGCTCAAGGTGTTGAACAGCGAAACGGTCATGAACAGACTGTCGACCCGCTGCGTTTCCAGCACGCTGGCCAGCTGTTGTGCGTCCTGCAGGTCTGCGTCGGCAATGATGACGCAGCAACCGCCGTTGAGCAGCGGTGCCCACAGTTCGAAATTACAGGCATCGAACGCCGGGTTGGACAGGCAGGCCACGCGCTCGCCTGCGCGAATGTCGAGGCAGCCGTAGGTCCGGGCCAGACGCAACAGGCCGCGCTCGCCCACCTCCACAGCCTTCGGGGTGCCGGTGGTGCCTGAGGTGTAGAACAGGAAACTCGACGCAGCGAAATCCTCGGGCAGCGGCAGTGCCGGTTGATCGGGGAATTCCAGCAGGGTTTCGACGCTGACGTACCAGCCACGTTGTGGCGCTGCCAGGGTGTCCGCGTCTTCGCCGAGGGTCACCAGCCCGACGCAACCCCCGTCGTCGAGCATCAGCTGTCGACGCCGGGCCGGGCTGGCCCGATCCAGCGGCACCACCACAGCCCCTACTTTCAGCACGGCGATTATCGTGGCGACCCATTGCCAGCCGCGCGGCATGCACAGGGCAATCGGCTCCGCAGGGCCTGCGCCTTGTGCCAGCAGCCCTTTGGCGATGCGTTCACTGGCGCTGGCCAATTGCGCGTAGGTCAGCCGTACCTGCCGGTCGATTACGGCGAGCGCCTGAGGATCACGGCGTACCTGCTCGGCAAAACGCGACAGCAGGGTCATGGAGTTGCGGGCGATATTCTCCTCGTGCCGACTCATCATTGCGCCTCCTGCGTGTCGAAACGTTGCAATTCCTGCCTGAGCGTCTGCGAGACACGATGCACCTCGGCACTTTCCAGCATCTCCCAGTGCCCGCCGTGCACCAGCCGGGCCTTGTAACCGTCACCAGCGCGGCGACGCCAGAAGCTGCGCAGCTCATGCAACTGCGTGCGGCTGAAGCCTTCACGGGCCTGAATCAGCACGATGCGCCCGGCGTGCGGTTCGCATTCGTAAGCAGCCATGGCCAGGCGGTTGTGGTTGTAGAGGTGGAAATAACGCTCGACCTGCGCGTCTTCGATACCGGGGTACATGCCGTTGAAGCGCACCAGCTTGTCGCGAAATTCAGCCATGTCGACGGTGCCGATCTGTTGCCGAAACCCCGGATCATCCGAGCCCTGGGTATCGAGCAGCACCACCGTGACCTGACGATGGCCGGCAGCCGTCAGGCGCCGGGCCATTTCGTAAGCCACCAGACCGCCGAACGACAGCCCGGTGAGTATCAGCGGTTGAGACGTCAATGGCGCGATGCGCCGTAGATAGGCGTCGGCCATCGCTTCGACGCTCGGCTCGGTGCTCTCTCCAGGGTTCAACCCCGGCGATTGCACACCGTACACACCGATAGCGTCCGGCAGTTCCTTGGCCAGCGACAGGTAGCAGAACGCAGTGCCGCCCGCCGGGTGAATGCACACCACGTTGCGTTGCCCGGCACCGCGGCGGAATTCGATCAGGTTGCCCTGCGCCGAAGTCAGGCTGGCCCCGGTACGCAGCCAACCGCCCAGCGCCTCGATGGTCGGATGGCCGATGATCACACGCACCGGCACTTCGACGGCGAAGGCCCGGCCGATCTCGTAGGCCATCTTGATCGCCGCAATCGAGGTGCCGCCGACGTTGAAGAAGTTGTCGCGGATGCCGATTTGCGGCACCAGCAGCAGGTCTTTCCAGATCTGATACAACGCCAGCTCGATATGGTCCCTGGGGCTGCCGAGGTTGACCTGCCGTTCGGCCAGGTCCTGATCGGCCAGTGTCGCGAGAGCCACACGGTCGACCTTGCCATTGACCGTCAACGGCAAGGCGTCCAGCCACAGATAAGCGCTGGGCATGACGGCGCTGGACAGGGTCGTTGCCAGGTGCGCACGCAGTGCGGATTCGTCCACTGCGCTGTCGGTGACGCAGCACGCCACCAGGCGCTGGTTCTGTGCGCTGTCACCGACGATCAATGCCACACTGGTGCGAATACCGGGGACAAGGTCGAGCCGCGCTTCGATTTCACTCAGTTCCAGGCGAATGCCGCGCAACTTGACCTGAAAGTCGTTGCGACCGATAAACTCCAACTGACCGTCCGGACGATAACGCGCAAGATCGCCGCTGCGGTACAACCGGTCACCGGCAACGAACGGGTTATCGATAAACCGTTCGGCAGTGAGCTCGTCCAGCCCCAGATAAGCCCGTGCAACGCCGACCCCACCAATGTGCAACTGACCGGTGACCCCGACCGGCACCGGCGCATCACGCTCGTCGAGCACGTAAAAACGGGTGTTGGCGATGGGCCGGCCAATGGGCAATTGGCGCGGCGGAACGTCGGCACCGGGCTCCAGCGTCCAGACACTGCTGATCACTGTGGTTTCGGTCGGACCATAGACGTTATGCAGGCGGGCATGTGGCAGACGCGCCTGAAACAGCCTGGCCACTGCGGGCGACAGCTCCCCGCCGCCACTGAACACATCCTTCAGGGTGTGACAGGCGCTGACCTCTTCGACCTCCAGAAACAGTTGCAACATGGCCGGCACGAACACCATCGCGGTGACGCTTTGTTCGCGTACCACCTGCGCCAGGTAGCCGGGCTCGAAATGCCCGCCGGGACGGGCGATGACCAGCCTGCCCCCGGTAAGCAACGGCCAGAAGATCTCCCAGGCCGAAGCGTCGAAACCGAATGGAATCTTGTGCAGCATGCTCCCGCGTTCGCCGCAGAACTGCTGACACCAGAGCAGCAGGTTGCTCAGCCCGCGATGCGTGACCATCGCCCCCTTGGGCAGCCCCGTGGTGCCGGAGGTGTACAGCACATACGCCAGATGGTCGGCGTTCACCGCGACACGCTGCGGCTGCGGATTGTCCGACGGGCACTCGGCCCAGAGCACGGCATCGGCCTGCACGTCGAGGATCGGCACCTCGAAATCCGCACCTTGCAGGGCCTCGCGCAGGATCTTGCGCGTCGGCCCTTGGGCAAGCAGTACTACCGGGGACGTGTCATCGAGAATATGCCGCAGGCGCCCTGACGGATAATCCGGGTCCAGCGGCACATAGGCGCCCCCGGCCTTGAGCACCGCCAGCAAGGCCACCGGCAGTTCCAGCGAACGTTCGATACACACCGCCACGCGCACATCCGGGCCGACGCCAAGGGTGAGCAAGTGCTGCGCCAGTCGGTTGGCCTGGCTGTTGAGCTGGCTGTAACTCAGTGACTGACCTTCGAAAATGACCGCGCACTCATCTTCGCGACGCGCTACCTGAGCTTCGATCAGACGATGCACGCAATCGACAGGCTGCGTCAGCGCTGCCGGGCTGTTCCAGTCGTGCAGAATCTGTTCACGTTCGGCGTCAGTGATCAGCGTCAGTGCGCCAACCGGCTGTTTCGGGTCCAGCGCAACCTGCTCCAGCAGGTGTCGATAATGCCCGCTCAGGCGCTCGATGCTGGCCTGATCAAACAGATCAGTGTTGTATTCCACTAACAGGTTCAGCGCACCGTCGCGCTCGACCCATTCGAAGGCCAGGTCGAACTTGGCCGTGGCACTGCCAGTGCCATACGGCGTCATGCTCAGTCCCGGCAAGTGCACAGCGGTACCCGGGGTGTTCTGTAGCACCATCATCACCTGAAACAACGGCGAATAACCGGTATCACGCTGTGGGTTGACGGCCTCGACCACCCTGTCGAAAGGCACATCCTGATGGGCGTGGACATCCAGCAGCGTGGCACGTACCTCGCGCAACAGTTCAGCAAAGGTCTGCTGCGCATCGAGACGCTGGCGAATCACCTGGGTGTTGACGAAATGGCCGATCAGAGGCTCGATTTCAGGACGGCTGCGGTTGGCAAACGGCGTACCGATGCACAGGTCCCGCTGACCGCTGTGGCGCCACAGCAGCACGGAAAGCGCGCCGATCAACACGTTGAACAGCGTGCCCTGGGTTTGTCTGGCCAGTGCATTAAGACCGCGCAAGGTGCTGCCATCGACTGTCGAGCTGAAGGTCGCCCCAGCGTAACGCTGCACGGTTGGGCGTGGTCGGTCGGCAGGCATGTCGAGCAGCGGCGGCGCGTCGGCCAGCGTGCGCTGCCAGAAAGCCAGTTGCCCCGCCAGCGCCTCGCCGCTCAGACGCTGTTGCTGCCAGCAGGCGTAGTCGGCGTACTGCACCGCCAGCGGTGCCAGACTGGACGCCTGACCGCGCAGAAAATCGCCATACAAGGTGCTCACTTCGTGAAGGATCACCCCCATCGACCAGCCATCGGCGATGATGTGGTGCACGCTGTACAGCCACAGATACTCGTCATCGGCCAGACGCAGCAGCGAAGCCCGCAACAGCGGGCCGCTGGCCAGGTCGAATGGCGCTTTGGCCTCCCGATCGACAGCCATTCCGACCTGCACTTCACGCGCCTCTGGCGACAGGTCACGCAGGTCGACCTTCGGCATCGCCAGCGCCATCACCGGGTGCACGATCTGCCGTGGCTCGCCGTCCACACTGGCAAACGTGGTGCGCAGCATTTCGTGGCGCATGATCAATTCGTTCAGCGCCTTTTCCAGCACCGGCACATCCAGCGTGCCCTTCAGCAAGATCGCAGTGGGAACGTTATAGAACGCATTGCCCGGTTCCATCTGGTCGAGAAACCACAGCTGGCGTTGCGAAAAGGACAGCGGCAGCGCCGTTAGCCCGACAGCACGACGGGGGATCGCCGCCGGGTCGGTGCCGCTCAGCAAAGCGATCAGCTCTGCCTTGTGTTGCTTGAGTGCCTGCAACATCTCGTCATTCAGAAACCCGCGCGGAGCCTTGCAAAGCAGTTTTTCGCCGTCCACTTCAAGCACCACGGCATGACGACCGAACAACTCCAGCAATTGATAGGCATTCATATCTCTATCTCCTCCATGTCGCTGGCGTCGTCCGTTTGATCCGCAGCAGAAGCGAACGCCTCGATCTGCGTGCGGCGATGTTCATCAGCAGTGCGCAGGCCGCCCACCATCGAGTAGATCAACTGATGATTCGGTCCCAGTTCGAACAACGCCGACAATTGCTGCTCTTCGAGCGAGCCCATGCCGCACAGGCCAAGGCCCTGCTCGACCGCAGTCATGGTCAGCAATTGCGCCATGCCTCCGGCTTCGATATGACAGAAGTCGCGACTGCGCTCGCCATACAGCGGCCGGATTGCGGCCATGTCGGCGATGAAGAACAGCGAGAACGCAGCGTTTTCGAACACCGGACGATTGACGAAGTAGTCGTAGGTGTCCGGGTCCAGCACATCACTGTCGAGCCTCAGCAGGCGGTGCTGAACCGGGTCGTAGTAATAGGCACCCGCTGCGACACCGGTTACCCGCTGCGGCTTGACGTACAGGTAGCTCTGGATCGGGTACAGACCGCCTGCGGACGGAAACTGGTATTTGACCTCTCCATCCAGTTGCCCCTGCGCCAGGCTGGCCAGCAACCCTGCAAAGGCTGCGGTCGGGATCGGCTGGGTAGCGAACTGGCGTACCGAGCGGTAATCGCTGAAGCGCCGCGCCAACGCCGGGTCATCCAGGCGCGCAAGGTCCAGCGCCGGAACCTGCGCGTTGAAGGATCGACGCCCGCGCTGGTCGGCCTTGAAGCGCGCCCGCTGCTGCGGATCTTCAATCACCTGCTCGGGCGCAGCTGCCCGTTGCCGGACGCTGTCGACCACGCTGCCATCGGCCAGAGTCTGGCGGTACATGCCGAGCAGATTGAGCAGGGTCGGCTGCGCCAGCAATTGCGCAACGTTGGGGCGGAACTGCAGCTCGCCAGACAGCGCATTGCTGATCCTGACAATGTCGATCGACGTTGCGCCCAGGTTCAGCAGATTGGCGTCGGCAGCAATCGAAGGACGCTTGAGCACGCCCTGCACAATCGTCACCAGTTGTTGCTCCTGTGGCCCTTCGACTTCAAGCGCGGGACCTGACGCCTGAGCCTGCGTTGGTTCCGGCAGGCGTTTCTTGTCGACCTTGCCGTTGGCCGACAGCGGCCATTCCTGCACGAAGGTAAACGAGCTCGGCACCATGTAGGCGGGCAACTTGTCTGCCAGGTACTGGGCAAAATCACTGGCCTGCAACGAGGGATCGGCCTTGAGTACGTAGCCCGCAAGACGCTTCTCGCCCAGCGCTTCGCCCAGCACCCGCACCACGGCGCTTTGCACGCCGGGATGGCGATTGAGCGCAGCTTCGATCTCGCCCAGCTCGATACGATGCCCCTGAACCTTGACCTGAGTGTCTTCCCGACCGAGAAACTCGATATTGCCATCGGGCAACCAACGGCCCAGATCGCCAGTGCGATACAGACGCTCGCCGGTCAGCGGGTGAGCGAAGAAGCTCCCGGCACTCAGGGTTTCATCGCGCCAATAGCCCTTGGCCAGACCGATACCGCCGATATACAACTGACCGGCCACCCACGTCGGGCGAACCTGCAACGCATCATCCAGCACATAGAAGCGCTGGTGATCCATTGCCTTGCCGTAGGGAATGCTGCGCCAGTTGGGATCGACCTGTTGCAACGGATACAGGATCGACCAGATGGACGCCTCGGTCGCCCCGCCCAGGCTGATCAGCTGCAAGGTCGGCTGCAACGCCCAGGCGCGTTCGGGCAGCGTCAGGGGAATCCAGTCGCCCGACAGCATCGCCACCCGCAGGCTCGACGGCAATGCACTGCGCTCGCCTTCGGCATACTCCAGCAACATGCCGAACAAGGCTGGCACCGAGTTCCACAGGCTGACCTGATGCCGCTCGATCAGCGCCAGCCAGTGCGCCGGGTCGAGCGCCTGCTGCGGTTCGAGCAACACCACCGCAGCGCCCGCGGCCAGCGTGCCGAAGAAGTCATAGACCGACAGATCGAAACTCAGCGAAGAAATCGCCAGCACCCGGTCCGTGGCACCGACGGCAAAGCGCCGGTTGATGTCGAGCAACGTGTTGACCGCGCCGCGATGATCGATGACCACGCCCTTGGGCATGCCGGTCGAGCCCGAGGTGTAGATCACATAGGCGAGGTCGTCTGGCGTGAGGTCTACAGCGTGCAATTCAGGCTGATCGGGAATGGCATCGCCGGAAATGACCGGGTCGGTCACGCTGATGACCTTGACCTGCTCGGGCCATTCGATGCGTTGCAACAGTGCAGGCTGAGTCAGGGCCAGACTCGCTTCGGCACGCTGCAAAATGTGCTCCAGACGCTCTGTCGGCAACGCCGGGTCGAGCGGCAGGTAGGCACCGCCTGCGTACTGGATCGCCAGGGTTGCGACGACCTGTTCCCAGCCACGTTCCATGACCACAGCGACCAGCCTGTTGGGCACCACGCCCATACGCTGAAGCCGCGCCGCCAGATGCCGCGCTTTGGCTCGCAGCTGTCGATAACTCAACTGGCGCTGCGTGCCGATCACCGCCAGCGCGTCCGGGGCAGCAAGCGCCTGACGGTCGAACAATTCGTGCATCAGCGCCGAGTCGACAGGACTGGCATCGGGCACAGGCAAGCGTGCCAGCGGTATCAGCTGCGCGGTGTTGGCGCTCCAGGCATCCGGCGCCAGCAGACGGTCCAGCAGCGCGTTGTAGGCGACGAACATCTGCTCGATCATGCCCACCGGAAACAATTCGTCGATGCTGTCCCAGTTGAACAGCAGGCGCCCTTCCAGCTCCAGCAACGTGTGGTCCAGCCACACCTGCGGGGTCTGGGTGATGCTGTGCATGTGCTCGGCGTTCAGGGCGTCGGCCAGATTGAATTCGGCCAGTTCCGGTGCGGCCTCCGACAGGGTGCTGTTGAAGACAACCGGCATGGCGGTCTGCTGCACACCACGGGCCTGGGACAGCTCGCGCAGTACCCGGACCCCGCTGACCACTGAATGGTCGATGTCTTGCCACAACCTGGCCTGCACGGCACGCGCCTTGTCAGTGAAGCTGGCTGCCGCTTCAAGGCTGACTTCGAGCAAGATCAGCGAGGTGAAGTCGCCGATGATGTCATCGACATCCGCGTGCAAGGGCATGCGATTGAACAGCGGCAGACTCAAAGTGAAGCGCGGCTGTCGACTCCACAGCGCCAGCACTTCACTGAACGCGGTCAGCAGCATCACCGACGGCGTCACGGCAAATTGTCGGGCCAGCTCCTTGAGTCGCGACCACTGCTGCACCGACAGTTCGCGATCGCGGCGGGTAAAGTGCGGCTGGCTGATGCTTTCCGGCTGACACACCAGCGGCAGGTCCGGTGCGGGCGCCAGCGTAGCGACCTTCTCGCGCCAGTAGCCCAGCGCCTGTTCGTAGCGGCGGTCACTGCGCAAGCGCTGTTCGGCCAGCACGTAGTCGCGAAAGGTCAAGCCCGGCTCAGGCAGTTGCAACTGCGGGTCGGCATAAAATGCCATCAGTTCGCGCGCCAGAATCTGCGTACTCGCCGCGTCGACGATCAGGGCATCAAGACTGATGTGCAGATGGCTGATGCCGTCATCGAGCAACGACAGACTGAACTCGAACAATGGCCAGCGACTGGCGTCCAGCACCTGATGGGACTGACGTTCGCGGGTCTCTTGCAGGGCCTGCTGCGCAGCGGCGACGGGCAAGCCGCGCAGATCACTGCGTGGCATCCGATACGTCGGTACGCTCTCCAGAACCTGCTGCGTGCCGTCGCTGCGAAACACCACGCGCAGCATGTCATGCCGCTGGATCATGCGGTTCAGCGCCTGCTCGAAACGTGGCACGTCGAGGCCGGGAATGCGCAGCTCTTCGTAGCCGTGGGCACTGACACCGCCGAGGCTGACCGAAGACTCGCGGCCAAACCAGTACGCTTGCTGGATATCGGTCAATGGAAAGGGTGCGTAACGTGCGCCGCGGTCAGCTTCAATCGGGGTAAACGGCGTTTCAACCGAATGACCTTCGCCACGCCCGAGCCGTACCTGCTCTGCCAGATCCACCAGCACCGGCGTCTTGAACAGACTGCTCAGGGACAACTGCGCGGCCATGCGCTGGTTGATCATGTAGACCATCCGCGTGGCCAGCAGCGAATGCCCGCCCAAGTCGAAAAAGTTATCGTGGAGGCCGACCTGCTCGCATTTGAGCACCTCGGCCCAGATCTGCGCCATCTGCCGCTCGGTCTCATCACGCGGGGCCACGTAAGTGCTTGCGTTCTGGCGCTCTGGCGCAGGCAGGGCTGGACGGTCAAGCTTGCCGTTGCGGGTCAGTGGCAGTTGCGCCAGAGAAACCCAGGCGGTCGGGACCATGTGTTCCGGCAGGTGGCGCTGCAGCCCGGCGCGCAGGGTTTCAGTACTTGCCAGGCCCACCACGTAAGCCACCAGACGCTGGTCGCCCGGCACGTCTTCGCGCAGCAGCACGACCGCTTCCTGCACGCCCGGCTGCTGTTGCAGAAGGCTATCGATCTCGCCAAGTTCAACACGAAAGCCGCGCAGCTTGACCTGCTGGTCGATCCGCCCCAGATACTGCACGTTGCCGTCGGCGTGAAACCGCGCCAGGTCACCGCTGCGGTACATGCGCGCGCCAGGCTGCGGATCGAACGGGTCCGGCAGGAAGCGTTCGGCGCTCAACGCCGAACGATTCAGGTAGCCACGGGCCAGACAGGTACCCGCGATGTACAACTCCCCGGCCACGCCGACCGGCACCGGGTTCAAGTCGCCGTCCAGCACGTACAGACGCGCATTGGCGATGGGCCGGCCAATCGGTGGCGCGTCCGGCCACTGTCCGGCTTCGTCACAGTTCAGGCTGAACTGGCTGACCACATGGGTTTCGGTCGGGCCGTACTGATTGTGCAACTGCGCGCCGCCAAGGCCGCAAACAAAGGCACGCAGTTCGTCATTGATCAGCAACGCCTCGCCGGCCGTGACGATTTCACAGCCATACGCCGGACGCGCGGCATCGGCCTCGCTGAGACCGGCCAGTTGCTGGAGCACGGCAAAGGGCAGAAACGCCCGTTGTACGCCTTCGGCCACCAGCGTCGGGCGCAGTGAAGCGAGGTCCTTGCGAGCAGTTTCGCTCATCAGCACCAGGCTGCCGCCCTGACACAAGGTGCTGCAGATTTCCTGAAAGGACACGTCGAAGTTCAACGAGGCGAATTGCAACACCCGTTGCGAAACAGGTGCCTGTTCCAGTTGCCAGGCGATCAGATTGTCCAGCGCGGCACGGCTGTGCGCTACGCCCTTGGGCCGCCCGGTCGAGCCGGAGGTGTAGAGCACATAAGCCAGATTGCCGGGGCTGACGGGCACGTGTGGATTGCAATCCGAACACTGCGCCCACTGCTGCGCATCCACGTCCAGGCAGCAGATCGACAGCGTGTCGCGCAGCGGCGGCAGGTCTGCGCGCAGGGAGGCCTGAGTCAGCAGCAGGGTCGGTGCGGCGTCACCGAACATGAACGCCAGCCGCTCGGCCGGGTACGCGGGATCGAACGGCACGTAAGCGGCACCGGCCTTGAGAATGGCCAGCAAACCGATAACCATCTGCGGCGAGCGCTCCAGACACAAACCCACACGTTGCTCGGGCTTTACACCCTGCTGGATCAGGTAATGTGCCAGCCGGTTGGCAGACTGATTCAGCTCGGCATAGCTCAACGCTTGCTCATCGGCAAGCAACGCCACGGCATTGGGCACGCGCTGCACGATAGCCTCGAAGCGCGTTACACAATCGGGCTGCCGCGAGGTGTCGCGTTCAGTGCGGTTCCAGTCATGCACAATCTGGCGATGTTGCTCGGTGTTCAGCAAGGCGACCGTCGCAAGGGGCTGTTCGCTGTCCTCGACCATCTGCGTCAGGATGCGGCGCAAGTACTCGCCCATCTGCACCACGGTCTCGGGCTCATAAAGGCCCGAAGCATATTCCAGACCGCCGACTATTTGCCCGTCACGCTCGCTGAGCGCCAGTTGCAGGTCGAATTTGGCCACTGGCTGACTGCTTTGCAGCACGCTGACGTCAAGTCCGGACAACGTCAGGTCCGAATCCTGATGCTGTTCCCAGGCGAACAGCACCTGAAAGACCGGGCTGTAAGCCAGACTGCGCGGCGGGTTGAGCACTTCCACCACCTGATCGAACGGCAGGTCCTGATGTTCCTGGGCCGCAAGCGCGACGTGAAGCGCCTGTTGCAGCCAGCTCGCCACTGTCGGGTTGGCGGAGCGGGTCATGCGCAAGGCCAGGGTGTTGACGAAGAAACCGATCAAGCCCTCCAGCTCTTGCTGGCTGCGGTTCGCCGAAGGCACACCGATAACCACATCGTCCTGCCCCGACAGGCGCATCAACAACAGCGACCAGGCGGCCAGCAGGTTCATGAACAGCGTGGTGCCTTGTTGGGTTGCCAAAGCGCGCAGCCGTGCGCTCAGCGCACGGTCAAACACCAGCGGCACGAAGCCGCCACGGTAATTCTGGACCGCTGGACGTTTGTGATCGGTAGGCAACTCCAACAGTATCGGCGCACCGCTCAACGTTTCACGCCAGTAACGTCGCTGCGCTTCCAGCACTTCGCCAGACAACCACTGGCGTTGCCAGACTGCGTAATCCACGTACTGGATCGACAGGGGCGGCAATGGGTCGGCGTGTTTGTGGAGGGCTGCTTCGTACAACACCCCCAGCTCACGCGTCAGCACGCCCATCGACCAGCCATCCGAAATGATGTGGTGCTGGGTCAGCAGGAGCACGTGATCGTCTTCGGCCAGCTTCACCAGGCTGACGCGCATCAGCGGCCCGACCGCCAGGTCGAACGGCCTGCTGCCCTCCTCGCCCATCAGCTCAGGCAGACGCGCCTGGGCATCAGGCTCGCCATGCAGGTCGATGATCGGCAATGCAGCAATCGTCCCCGTCGCAGCAACCCGCTGCCGCCCCTCACCCTCGACGGCGATGAACGTGGTACGCAACGCCTCATGGCGGGCCACCAGCCGGTTGAAACTGCTTTGCAGTGCAGCCACCTGCAACGGTCCGCGCAGGCGCAGATTCAACGGCATGTGATAGGCCGCGTTGCCACCCTCCATCTGCGCCAGAAACCACAGCCGCTGTTGAGCAGACGACAACGCGTGTGCGCCGCAACGCTCTATGACTGTGATGGGCGGACGAGCGCTGCCTGAAGCGCTGCTCAGTTGCTCAGCAAACTGCCGCAGCACGGGGGCGGCAAACAGCGCAGCCGGCGACACGTCCAGACGCAATGTCTGCCGAACCTTGGCCAGCACGCGCATCACCAGCAGCGAGTGGCCGCCAAGCGCAAAAAAGTGATCCTGACGACCGACCCGCTCCACGCCCAGCACCTCGGCCCAGATAGTCGCGAGTGTCGTTTCCAGCGGGCCCTGAGCCGCCTCGAACGCGTGTTGATCGAACGCATCGGCACCCGGTTCCGGCAATGCACTACGGTCCAGCTTGCCGTTGGCGGTCAGCGGCAGCGCGTCCATGCGCACGAACGCTGCGGGGATCATGTAGTCCGGCAGGCTGAGTTGCAGGTGCTGGCGAAGGCTTTTCGGCGTCAGCCCTGCATCAGCCTGTTCGCGAAAGTAGGCGACCAGCCTGGGCACACCGACGCTGTCCTCACGCAGCACCACCAGGTTGTCACGCACGCCGGTAACTTCGGCCAGACGCGCCTCGATTTCACCCAGCTCCAGACGCAGACCACGCAGCTTGGCCTGCGAGTCATTACGCCCGAGAAATTCCAGGTTGCCGTCTGCGCGATAACGCGCCAGGTCGCCGGTGCGGTACAAGCGCTCACCGGCCACGAACGGGCTGTCGACAAAGCGTTCAAGGGTCAATTGCGGCAAGTTCAGATAGCCGCGTGCGACACCTGCGCCGCCGATATACAGCTCCCCCGTAACACCTGGAGCAACCTGTTCGGCAAACGCATCGAGCAGGTAAATCCGCGTATTGGCCAACGCCCGCCCGATGGGCAGCACCGCATCAACGTGGCTGTTGCTATCGAACTCAAAACAGGTGCTGTCGATGCTTGCTTCAGTGACCCCGTAGGCCTGAACAATCTGCACGCGCTCGCCACACAGCCTGCGCAGTTGCCGCGCGCTATGGGCAGTCCAGATGTCCGATCCGCAGACCACCGTGCTCATGAACGACAGATTGCGCCCCGTCTCCTGCGCCCAGACCAGCAACGGGTTGAGCACCGCAGGCACGAAGTCCGCAAAATCGATGCGCGCCTCGCTCAACAAGCGATACAGCGCGGGCGGGTCCATCAGCGTGTCGCGCGGGCACAGAACAAGCGTGCCGCCAAAGCCCAGTGCGCGAATCAGATCGGCGCTGAACACATCGAAGGAAAACCCGGCCATTTGCAGGTGATTGAGGGGTTTGTGCAGTGCGTATAGCCGCTCCCATGCAGCGCTCACCGCCATCAGCCCGCGATGCTCGACCATGACGCCCTTGGGTGTGCCGGTCGAGCCCGAGGTGTAGATCACATAAGCCAGATGACGCGACGTGAGCCCGACCGCATGCGGGTCCGGATTGTCTACCGGCTGCGCTGCCCACAGCCGGGTATCGGCCAGATCAAGCAGCGGCGCTAATGCCGCACCACCCTCAAGCGCTGCCAACAACGCCGGACGCGCAGCTGCATGGCTCAGTAGCACGCGCGGTGCACTGTCCGCCAGCATGTGTGCCAGACGCGCTTTTGGGTAAGCGGGGTCGAGCGGTACATAAGCGCCGCCCGCCTTGAGTATCGCAAGCACGCCGACCAGCATGTCCAGCGAGCGCTCCAGGCACACACCGACGCGCACATCCGGTCCGACGCCGAGGCTGCGCAGGTAATGGGCCAGACGGTTGGCCTGGGTATTGAGCGTCGCGTAGTCAAGCGCGCCCTGTTCGAAGCGCGCGGCTATGGCGTCGGGATTGCGCCGCACCTGAGCCTCGAACAGGCCGTGTACACACCGGTTTTCGGCAAAGGGTTGCTCTGTATCGGGATGAGCGAAGCCCGTCCCGCGCGAGGAAGATTTGTCGACCATCAGGAACCACCGTCCGTGAGCAGATTATTTTTATGAACGGACAGAGGCACAGAGCGTCCCGCCCGTCAGGCACGGCATAGGAAATGCCGGATGTACCTTGAGACTCAGGGAGAAGGTGCGGCGCGTGCTCTTGCGCTCACGTCATGACCAGACATGGAAGCGCTTGGGGGGATCGCAGAGAAATGACGGGCGAACGCGGCAAGGCGCGACTCGCATACAGAAAGGGGGGTGGCTGGCTCGTTGACGAGACTGATCGCTCTGCCCTTGGAACTGACGTTTGCATACCGCGTGACCAATTGAAACCTCATCTTCCGTTTGAGGGTCAACGACGGGGAACGGCCTGCGCCTGGTGTCAGCGCCAGGGTGGACCCGATCGGCTGCGACTGCGGGGTTGTAGACCCATGGCAATCATTGACGCTGGGTTTTTGGCCCTGAGCGCCCGGGATAATAACCATGATTTTTGGCAGTGAGGCAAACAAAAAGTTACAAACCCCCAAAGTGTCCGTCAAACGGCACTGCTGCGCGAACCAGACATCTGTTTAAAACTCAGCGTGCGGTTAAGACTTTTCCCGCCTCCGGGTGCAATACTCAACGCTTGAGTCAGACGAATCCTGCTTTTATGACCCTTACTTACCGACGACTGACACCGACCGATGCAGTGGCTTATCGCGCGTTGATGCTTGAGGCATATGATCGCCACCCGGACGCCTTTACCTCAGATGTGAAAGAGCGTGAAACGCTGCCTGGCGAATGGTGGGAAAACAGGCTGGATAACAGCAATGCGTCGACCGAAGCAGTGTTTGCCGCCGTCGAAGACAACAAACTGCTGGGCGTAGCCGGGTTGTCCGTTGAAACCCGAAATAAGGCCCGGCACAAGTCAACCTTGTTCGGGATGTACGTGCCTCAGGCTCACAGAAACAGAGGCATTGGCTACCAATTGATGTGCAGCGTGCTCGACCATGCCAGATCACGTCCTGAGCTTCTGGTCGTACAGCTCACCGTCACGAGGGTAATGCCGCAGCACAGGGGCTTTATGAGCGCATGGGCTTTGTGACCTTTGGCGTTGAACCACTTGCAGTTGCCGTAGGCAGCCGGTTCGTCTCCAAGGTGCATATGTGGAAGGATTTACGGGAGTAAGTTATCCCCTAGCCATTATCTGCGCTCAGCATCCGAGCGCCTCGGCTGCGTCGGTCAGAGAGTCGACAATAACGTCCCAGTCCTGTTCGGCAGTAAGGTCAGACGTCTGGCCTGGCCCGTGCTCGGACGGGCGTCGGACGAATACCGTCTTGAAGCCATTCGCACGGGCAGCCGCGAGGTCGGAATTATGCGCAGCCACCATCGCGACTGCTTGCGGGGCCAGGCCCACGGCGTCTGCCGATTTCAGGTAGGTCTGCGGCGTTGGTTTGTAAGAGCCCGCTATTTGCGCGCCGACAATCACGTCCCACGGCAAGCCAGCGAACTTTGCCAGGTTGAGCATGCCGGCAATATGCCCGTTGGAAAGCGTGCCAATCGAGAACCTGCGCTTGAGCCGCGTGAGGCCGGCGACGGAATCGGGCCATGGATCAAGCCGTTCCCACGCCTTGTTGAGCTCAATCAGTTCGGTATCCGGAATGCTGCCGAAGTCTACCTCGTGCCGTGCCAGCACGGTTTCCAGACTCTCCCGGTTGAGCACGTCAAGTGTCACGAAAGGACGCTCACCCGAGCGAACGCGCTGCATGGAAGGCTGGTAGAGCCCGCGCCATTGATCGGCAAAATCGAGGGGGTCGACGTTCACGCCATGACGCAGCAGAAAGGGCGCCGCGGCGCGTGCCACACCACCTCGCCAATCCACAACGGTGCCGAATACGTCGAACCCGAGAAAACCCACCTGTGCAAATCTGGCCATATTATCGCTCCGGTAATGTGTATCGTCGCTTATAGTTCTACACAAGCAGTCGCTCGGAGGACAGTCGTTTCCGGGCAGACATTGCCCTCGTTGAAGAGGTAATGAGTGATATCGAAACCGGTCGGCGACTGGCCAATCAACGATGGATGGAGAATTCATGAACTACGTGAAGCTTGGAAACACAGGGCTGGATATTTCCAGACTGTGCCTTGGGTGCATGACCTTCGGCGAACCTGATGCCGGAACGCATCCCTGGACACTGGGCGAAAAAGCAAGCAGACCGATCATCAAGCACGCCGTCGAGCAAGGCATCAACTTTTTTGACACCGCCAACAGCTACTCGGCAGGCACCTCGGAAACCATCGTCGGAAAGTTGCTGAAAGAGTTCACGCGCCGCGACGAAACCGTGATCGCCACCAAGGTGTTCTTCCCGGCAAACATGTGGGAAGGCTCGACAAGGCCCAACGAGAAAGGGCTCTCGCGCAAAGCCATCATGTCCAGTATCGATGCGAGCCTGACGCGGCTCGGCACTGATTATGTCGACCTGTACCAGATTCACCGCTGGGACTATGACACGCCCATCGAGGAAACCATGGAAGCCCTGCACGATGTGGTCAAGGCAGGCAAAGCCCGATACATCGGCGCCTCGTCCATGTATGCGTGGCAGTTCGCCAAGGCCCAGCAGGTCGCGGTCGCGCACGGGTGGAGCAAGTTTGTGTCCATGCAGAATTATCTGAATCTGGTGTATCGCGAAGAAGAACGCGAGATGATCCCGCTGTGTATCGATCAGGGTGTCGGCCTGATGCCCTGGAGCCCGATGGCGAGTGGCAGGCTGACCCGGCCCCATGGGCAGCAGACCGAGCGGACCAGGACCGACATTTCCGGTCAATCGTTTTACCAGGCGACGGAAAAGGAAGACGGTCGGGTGATCGACGTTGTGGAACAGGTCGCAGCAGAACGGGGTGTGCCGATGGCGCAGGTCGCACTGGCCTGGGTATTGGCCAAACGAGGGGTTTCAGCGCCGATTGTCGGCGCGTCCAAAGCGTCCCAACTGGACGATGCCATCGCCGCACTGGAGCTGGTGCTCAGCGACGAAGAGATCCAACGCCTTGAGGCACCTTATGTACCGCATCTGGTGACCGGATTCGTCTGATCCGCACAGCAGAAACCCGACGCCGGCGAACGTTACAGCGTCGCCGGTAACCTGATGGACCGCAGTCATCCGATAGAACGGTGACCAGCAACGCTTATCTTATGAACACAACATCACAACCCTCGTAACCGTCACACACTTCTGAAATAACACCTGTCTATCTCGCCGCATGCAAATATCTATTGGGTGACCGACCCGCTGCACGGTATTGTCTTGCCATTCGCAATGAATGGCAGTTTGCCAGTGCTTGATTCGACTTTACCCACTTCCCCAGTTCGAGTTCCTTCCATGAAAAATCCGGTTTCTCTGGCTACCCGCATCGGCTTGGGGTTTGCCGCGGTCGTTTCACTGCTCATATTGATCACCGCTGTCGGCATTCAGCGGGTTGGCTTCATCGACAGCACCCTGGAAGACGTTGGAGACAATGCCGCAAAGGTGCAACGCTATGCGATCAACTTTCGTGGCAGCGTGCATAACCGGGCGATCGCCCTGCGCGATGCGGTGCTGGTCAACAATGATCAGGACCTCGCGCTCCATCTGGCAGAGATGACCCGGCTGGAAAAGGACTACATCGATTCGGCTGCACCGATGGATCAACTGTTCTCCAGACCGACCGTAAGTGCCGAAGAGCGGCAACTGCTGCGTGGCATCAAGGAAATCGAACAGCAGACGCTGGGCTCTACCAAAAGCGTCATTGCCTTGCGCCGTACCGGTGACATCGCCGGTGCCCAGGCCCTTTTGCTGAGCCAGACATCGGGGGACTACAGCGAATGGC
The DNA here is from genome assembly GCF_002699855.1 of Pseudomonas amygdali. Classification (GTDB taxonomy): domain Bacteria; phylum Pseudomonadota; class Gammaproteobacteria; order Pseudomonadales; family Pseudomonadaceae; genus Aquipseudomonas; species Aquipseudomonas amygdali. The sequence continues at coordinate 43,500 of NZ_LKBW01000223.1, forward strand.
TGAAGCGCATCAACGCGCTCATCGACCATGAGGAAGCCTCGATCAGGGTTCAGCTGGATAATGTGCAGGCGACCGCCAGCCAGTTCCGTGGCCTGATGCTGCTGGCAACGGCTTTCGCCGTGCTGCTGAGTATCGTGCTGTCGGTTTTCATCATTCGCTTTGTGAAAAAGACGCTTGGCGCGGAGCCTGTAGAGGTTGCGCAGGCCATTCGAAGATTGGCGGCCGGCGATCTGCAGCAAACCATCACCACCGCGCATCCCGACAGCGTCATGGGTGTACTGAAAACCGCGTTGACTCGTCTCTCGGAAACCATCACAGAGGTGAGGACGGCTGCCCAAGAGGTCAGCCAATCATCCACCGTGCTGTCGGCGGCTTCATCTGCCAACAATACCCAGATCATGGTGCAGACCCGTGAAGCCGAACAGGTGGCGACCGCCATCAGCCAGATGGCCGCCACGGTCAATGAAGTCTCGGGCTATGCAGCACAGGCAGCGGACGCTGCACGTTTGGCAGACAGCGAAGTGGCGACCGGTAACCGACTCGTCGAAGCCACTACCACTGCCATCGAGCAACTGGCGGCCACGCTGACTGAAACAACAAATACTGTGGAGCAGGTGTCCAGGCACAGCGAGCAGATCGAAACGGTGATCGAGGTGATCAACTCGATTGCCTCGCAAACCAATCTGCTGGCGCTCAATGCGGCCATTGAAGCAGCCCGTGCGGGTGAGCACGGCAGAGGCTTTGCGGTCGTCGCCGATGAAGTTCGTTCCCTGGCGAATCGTACCCAGCAGTCGACCCAGGAAATTCAAAACATGATCAGCACGCTGCAAGGCGGTACTGAAACTGCGGCGCAGAACATGCGCGACAGCTGCGAACTGGTCAATCGCGCCGTTGACCAGACACGCAACGCACAAAGTGCTCTGTCCAGAATCAATCAGGAGGTGGGCGCGATCAATCACATGAATGCGCAAATCGCCAGCGCTGCGGTTCAGCAAAGCTCGGTGGCAGAAGACGTTGCCATGAACATCAACAGCATTCACGACTCGACACTCAAGTCCGCCAATGGATCGCAGCAGGTGGCAAGCGCCAGCGAAGAGCTGGCACAGCTTGCGGATCGCCTGACCCGCAAGGTCGCGTTTTTCAAGGCAGGCTGAGGGTGCAATGAGGTATCGCGACGATGCATTCGGCATCGCCGCGGTATTCCGCTATCGGCAGATCAGTCTGTGCAACTGACCGGTCTTGAGCTACGCATCGCCAGCATCACGGTGAACATGGACAGCGCGGCACATACCGCACCGATGACGATGGCGGCGGTAAAGCCGGCCCGACCGGACACCACGCCGCCGATGAACGCCCCACCGCCAATCGACAGATTCACCACACAGACCAGCAGCGCCTGAACACCTTCCACGCGATCATTGGAGGCTTCGAAACACCAGATCTGCGTGGTGATGGGGATCATCCCGAAAGCGAACCCCCAGACCAGAATCACCGGCCAGAGCAGCCACGGGTTGCCGACAAACATCAGCAATGCGGTCAACGATCCCAGCATCAGCAGGGTCATGATCAGCACCGAGGACGGCGCGCTTCTGGCTGCCTGGGCTCCCCCGGCCAGATTCCCTGCCACCGCTGCCAGACCGAAGGTGAAGAGCAATGCTCCCAGGGCCTGCACCTGGATATGCGCGAACTCCTGCACGAAGGGCGCGAGGTAGGTGTAAGCCGCGAAGTGCCCGACGTAGATCAACAGTGCGGCGGCGAACATACGACGAATGCGTTGCTCGCCAGCCAGCGACAGCATCTGACTAATGCCGGCAGAGCGCTCACCCGGTAACGCCGGTAAAAACGCTACGATCAACAGCCCTACCGCAACCGTGACCGCTGCCGCTGTTTCAAATGCCGCCCGCCAGCCGAAGGCTTCACCGATCAACGTGCCAGCCGGAATACCGGCAACAGTGCCGATCGAGACGCCCGCCAGCACATACGCGGTGGCCTTTACGCCCTCCTTGCCGGGCCTCAAGCGAGGCCCGAGCGAACCGGCAATCGTCCAGAAACCTCCCAGTGCGAAGCCAAGCAGGACCCGGCCGGCAAGCGTCAGCCAGAAGTGCGTCGACAGCGCCACGATCAGGTTGGACGCCAGCAATATCGACAGCAGCCCCAGCAGCAGGCGCTTGCGATCAACATGTGCGGAAATGGCCGCGAGGATGCCGGGGACAGCCATCATCAAGCCCGCTTGGCTGATGCTGGTTCCCAGGTCACGAGCAATATCGGGCAGCAGCCCTACAGGGAGAAATTCAGTAGTGACGGTAGCGAATGACCCAAGGGATACACTGCCTACAGCCCACCATGAAGCGGGTTTTATTACGAGGTTTCCAGCAGTTTCAAAACGACTCACAGCGGTTCCAGAATTCGGGGACGTCAGCAGCTGACCCGTCGGGCCAGCGCGTGGATGCGCGTAACCCTAACGTGTAAAGCCTTGACGAAGCCACCTTGCGAGAGAAATTCTGTGTCAACGACCCGCGATAGTTTCTGCGGAAACTGGCTATCCGGCCGATGCTCTGCGTCGAGGTTTCGTGGGTGACGCAGAGCGTCACGAACGGCGTTCCCATGCAGAGCATGGGAACGCTCACACAGGGAGTCGTGACCTACTTGTTGCGGGTCACTCTCCAGACGGTGTTGGCCAGGTCGTCGGCGATGATGAGCGCGCCCTTCGGATCAACCGTCACGCCTACCGGCCGCCCGCGAGTCTTGCCATCAGCACCACGGAAACCCGTTGCGAAGTCCACCGGTTCACCCGCAGGACGTCCATTGCTGAACGGCACAAAGATGACCTTGTAGCCAACCGGATTATCGCGGTTCCAGCTGCCGTGCTCGCCAACGAAGACGCCGTCAGCGAACTTGTCACCCATGGCCGGGATGGAGAAATCCACACCCAGAGCGGCAACGTGCGAACCCAGGCTGTAATCCGGCTTGATCGCCGCAGCGACCTTGGCCGGGTTCTGTAGCTGGGCACGCGTGTCTACGTTCTGGCCCCAATAGCTATACGGCCAGCCATAGAACGCGCCCTCCTTCACCGAGGTCAGGTAATCGGGAACCAGGTCCGGGCCCAACTCGTCACGCTCATTGACCACCGTCCACAACTGCCCGGTACCCGGCTGAATCGTCAACGCGGTCGGGTTACGCAGACCGGTCGCATAAGGCTTGTGGGCACCGGTTGCGGCGTCGATCTGCCAGACCATCGCGCGATCGATTTCGACTTCCATGCCACGCTCGGTCACGTTGCTGTTCGAGCCGATGCCAACGTACAGGGAGCGACCATCAGGGCTGACAGTCAGTGCCTTGGTCCAGTGGTGGTTGATCGCCGAAGGCAGATCGGTAACCTTGACCGGCTCACCGCTGGCCCTGGTCTGACCGTCCTGATAATCGAAGCGAACCAGCGCGTCCTGATTGGCCACGTACAGCTTGCCATCGGCAAACGCCAAGCCATAAGGAGCATTGAGGTTTTCGGCAAAGACTGTCTTCAGCTCGTACTTGCCGTCACCGTCCGCGTCGCGCAGCAAGGTCAGGCGATTGCCGCCTTTGACCTTGGTATTGCCCTGGGCTTTGATGACGCTGGCAATCACATCCTTGGGCTTGAGCTTGGCAGCACTTCCGCCGCGACCTTCGGCGATGAGGATGTCGCCGTTCGGCAACACGAGGGACTGGCGCGGAATGCTCAAGTCGGTGGCAATCGCATTGATGCTGAACCCCTCGGGTACGGTGGCAATCGCATTGATGCTGAACCCCTCGGGTACGGTGGGCTTTTGATCGCCCCATGCAACGGGCTCGGCAATCTTCATGCTGGGCAACAGGCCACGTTGCGGTTCCGGTAGTTTTGGGTCCGGCCCGCGTGCCTGGGTACTGTCCGCTTCGCCACCACAGGCGCTCAGCTGCAGCGCCATGCTCAATACTGTCAGTGCGTGAGAGTGCTTCATTCTGCACCTCCCGAACGCAGGCTGGTCAGCCCTGTCCATGTCGCAACACCGGCCAGTACGGTCACGATAACCGACAGGATCAAGCCAGACGGCATGACCGCCCAAGCGTCTTTAGCATGCTCGAAAGCATTGACCAGACCCAGCACCCAGGTGACCAGCAACAACAGAAAGTACACCACGGGACGACCGGCCTTGTGATCCGCACGCACTAGATTGACCAGCGCGAACAGCAACGCCAGCCCGCAGAACAGCAAGCCTCCGGCAATCAGCCAGGCGGCAAAGTTGCTCCACTGAATCTGAAAGGTCTGGTAGTAGGCGATGTCGCTCAGCAATCCGCCAAGAAACAGAGGAACGGTTCCTGCAAGCAGGGTCGCGTGTAGCGGGCCTGGCGTATATCGGTAGACGGGATGGGTGGTTACAGTCATGACGGCTCCTTTTCGTTCGGCGACCCTGGATCAATGCTCAGTGCGAATGCACTCGCCTGTTGGGGTCGCGCTGAATGCGCATAGAAAAGGATCATGCTGGCGAAGCGATAGTTCAGCACTTTTCATTTCGAAATATTTTGAAAACGCTACTGGCTTGCAGTGCGCTTGTTTCGCCGGCAACGCTCAGAGCAATAAAGCACCTCATCCCAGCAGCGCGCCCACTTCTTGCGCCAGGTAAACGGCAGCCCGCAGACCACACAGGTTTTGACCGGCAGTTCACTCTTTTTCAAAGTGCCTCTCCGGCATCGAGCCTGGCCAGCAATGCCTCGCCTCGCTGCCACAGCGCCTGCTGTTTGGGTTCAGCCATGCGATCAAGGTTCTTGTAAATAATGCCCATACGCTGGTTGCGCCGCAAAAGATCGCCATGGCGCATCAGAAAATGCCAGTAGAGCGCATTGAACGGGCAGGCATCGTCAGTCGTGCTTTCAGTGACCTTGTAAGCGCAGCCACGGCAGTAGTCAGACATGCGCTTGATGTATTGGCCGCTGGCGCAGTAGGGCTTGGAGCCCAGATAGCCGCCATCGGCGTGCATGACCATGCCCAGAGTGTTGGGCAGCTCGACCCAGTCGAAAGCGTCCATGTAAATCGCCAGATACCACTCGCAGATCTGGCTCGGCACGATACCGGCAAGCAGCGCAAAGTTGCCGGTCACCATCAGGCGCTGAATATGATGGGCATAGGCATGCTTGAGGCTCTGGCCGATCGCCTGACTCATGCAGTTCATCTTCGTTTCGCCGGTCCAGTAAAACTCCGGCAGCGGCCTGTTGTTACCGAACAGGTTGCCATCGGCATACTCGGGCATTTTCAGCCAGTAAACGCCACGCACATATTCCCGCCAGCCGATCAATTGGCGAATGAAACCTTCGGCGGCATTCAGCGCCACCCTGCCCGACCAGTACGCGGACTCAACGTCACTGCAGATCTGGCGCAGATCCAGCAGACCGATGTTCAACGCAGCGCTGATCCGCGCGTGAAACAGAAACGGCTCATCAGTGGCCATTGCATCCTGATAATCGCCGAAGCCAGCCAGCCCGAAATCGAGAAAGTAGTCCCACAGCGCCTGAGCATCAACATGCGTCACCGGGTAATCGAAATCATCCAGCGAACCGTAATGACTGGCAAAACGTTCAGCTACCAGTGTCAGCACGTCGCGAGTGATCCCGTCTGCCGAGAAGCGCATCGGGTAAGGCGCAGCGACGCCCTTGGGCAGCGCCTTGCGGTTTTCCGCATCAAAATTCCAGGCACCGCCCACCGGTGTGCCATCGCCGTTCAACAGCAACCGGCTCTTGCGCCGCATCTCCCGGTAGAAGAACTCCATGCGCAACTGCTTTTTACCCTGCGCCCACGACGAAAATTCTTCGCGGGAACAGAGAAAGCGCGTATCGGCATGCCATTGAATCGGCAACCCGCAGTCCTTGATCGACTGCTCCAGCCGCCAGTCACCGCACTCGGTGACGTGCAACTCATCGGCTTGCAGCAGGGCCTGCCAGCGCCGCAACTCACCCGGCACTGAGCCTGTGTTCTGCGGATCGTCGAGCGTGACGTACTGCACCCGAACGCCGCGCTCACGCAGCGCCTCGGCAAAATGACGCATGGCGCTGAAGATCAGCACGATTTTCTGCGGATGATGCGGCACATGGCTCGCCTCCTCCATCACTTCGACCAGCAGGACCGTATCGCGCTCGAGGTTCAGGTCTTTCAGGGACGCGAGATCGAAGGAAAGCTGATCGCCGAGGACAAGGTGGAGACGAGGGGTTTGAGTCAATGGAAGAGGCTCCGCATGGCGTCTGCAAGGATCTGAAAAGCTGTGGCGTCAGACTATTGGCCTGTGCCTCAGGGCCAGCTATCCAATACTCCGAAGCCGCAAAACTTGTACCAATGTAATTTCATGTACAAGATTTTCATAGCGTTTTTCGATGAGTTACCAGTGATGGTTGTTGCAGGTACAGCTGCGGTGGCCGAGTGGTGTCCTGCAACTGGCAGGCACCTACACGATCAATGCCAGGCCACCGGCCCGAATCAAACCGACTGGTAACCCGCCAGCCCCGCCACCCGTTCAACCCAACGCAAAACACTCGGATACGCCCCCAGCTCCACACCGCCTTCCGGTGCCAGCACCACATACGGATAAACCGCACACTCGGCAATCGTAGGCCGCCCCATTGCCAGCCAGTCATGCTGTTCAAGGTGTTTGTCGAGCAGCCCCAACACAACAGACGATTTCTGCAGGGCCTCGGCCTTGTTCAGCGCAGCGCCGAATTTCTGCACCAGTCGCGCCGCGCAAAGGCTGTGCTGGATCTCGTTGCCGGCGAACGACAGCCATTGGGCGATTTCGGCCTGGCCTTGAGGGTGAGCGGGCCACCACGCCAGGCCGCCATATTCGCCAGCGAGGTAAATCAGAATGGCCTGCGAGTCGCGCAGGACGACCGGACCATCTTGTAGAACAGGTAATTCGCCCAGAGGATTGAGGTCAGACAGTGGTGGCTTTTTATGCTCGCCGTTCAGAAAGTCCACCGCTACCACTTCAAGCTCGATATGGGCCAGGGCAGCGAACAGGCGGACTTTGTAGCAGTTGCCGGAGGCTTGCAGATCGTACAGTTTCATTGTGTGTCTCCATCGACGAGTTGATTGAATTCCAGAACGTTGCCATCGGGGTCGCGGATGAACAGTGCAATTCGTCGCGGGCCGATGGGGTGCGGCCCTTCAGTGACGACAATTCCCTGCGCGTCGAGCCAGCGCTCTAGCGCCTGCAAGTCATCGACGATAAACGCCGGGTGCGTCATGCCGGGTAGTTTCAGCGGGGCATCCAGCAACACTTTGTGAGCACGGGGCACGCGAACGCCATTGAAGATCAGGTTGATGCGCACGCCGTCCGGGCTGAGCATCTCGTTGGCTTCGTAACGTGGAAAACGCGCACTCTCGACAAAACCAAGCGCCTGATAGAAGGCCAGTGCGCGGTTTTGGTCGCTGACGCGAATACCGATGTGGTCGTATGCGAGAATCCGGGCGGGGTTGGGTTGCAGACTCATGAGGTTGAAACTCCGGTTGGAAGCAGTTTCGCAAGTGTCGGCCACGGCAGCGGTTTCACCTATGCTGCGGACCTGACAAGACCTATGCACTAATCGCACAAATCAGAAGGTGGCAATGGACAGGCTCAAGGCAATGGCCAATTTCGTGCGGATCGTCGACAGTGGCAGTCTGAGTTCGGCGGCGGATGTCACCGGGCAATCGGTTGCGTCGCTGGTCCGCTCGCTGGCCGCTCTGGAAAGTCATCTGGGCGTACGCCTGTTGAACCGCAGCACGCGGCGCATGGCTCTGACCGATGAGGGCGAGGAGTATTTGCGCTGGACCCGGCGCATGCTCGCGGACTTCGATGATATGGAACAGCGCCTTGATGGCCGCGACGGAATCGTACGCGGCCTTCTTCGGGTGACGGCACCTGTCGAGTTCGGACAGCGTTATATCGCCCCGTTGGTAAACGCCTTTCTCTGCGAGCATCAGAACGTCAACGTCGAGCTGAACCTCAATGACCAGATCGTGCCTCTGCTCGACGAGCGCCTTGATCTGGCGTTGCGCATCGGCCATCTCCCGGACTCGGCGATGGTCGCGCGCAGGATCGGGGCGACCCGGCTGGTGAGCTGCGCAAGCCCGGGCTACCTGCGCACCGCCCCGCTGCTGGACACCCCGAAATCCCTGCCTGAGCACGCGTGCATTACGCTGGCTTCGCACTGCCGGCAGTGGTACTTCCGGCATCAGGGCAAAGAGTTGATACAGGACATTATCCCCAGACTGGTCTGTAATCAGGTCCGCGCCGCCAGCCTGGCCTGCGTGCAGGGTCTGGGCGTGACCCGGCTGATGCATTATCAGGTTGCAGACGAACTGGCTGACGGTCGCCTGATCAGGGTACTCAACGACTTCGAAACGGCAGATCTGCCGATTCAACTGGTTTATCCGCACGCCTTGCAGCTCTCGCCACGGGTCAAGGCATTCGTCGAATGGGCAATTCCACAGCTGGAAAAATGCCTGCCTGATCCCTCTCTTCAAGACCGATAGCGCTGCCAAAAGCTCATCTGATGTACGGCACAGAGGCACCTGTGCTCGCAGTGGAAATGTGAAAATTTTGTTAACTATTTGTTCGCAGTGTCTTTTTCTGACAGAAACAACCTGCCACAACAATGCGAACAGTTATCAACATTATTATCATCCAGCCACGGACGGCTTCAGGGAGTGTCGGGTTCATGCCGGGCCAGCAATCGCAAAGCCGTTTTCTTTTTACCCCTGCCCTGCTGACAATGGGCATCTGGATCGCAACTTCTCAGGCTGCCTACGGCGCTGAAACGCAAGCCACAGAAGCGTCATCGGCGACGACAATGGAGCTGGGCGCGACGCAAATCAGCAGCGACCAACTTGGCTCTACTACCGAAGACAGTCAGTCCTACACCACGGGCCCGATGCAGACAGCGACCAAATTGCCGCTGACCATCCGCGAAACCCCGCAGGCTGTGACCGTCGTCACTCGTCAGCGCATGGACGACCAGGCCATGACCAGCATCAACGACGTGGTGAAATACACCCCAGGTCTGTTTTTGGACCAGTCCAGCGGACCGGGTCGGCAAACCTATACCTCTCGCGGTTTCGACATCGACAACATCATGTACGACGGCCTGCCCGCCTCATACTCGGGCTACACGGCAGGCGTTCAGCCCAACCTGGCCATGTTCGATCATGTCGAGGTGATCAGAGGCGCTACAGGCCTGGCGACAGGGTCTGGTAACCCTTCAGCGGCGATCAATATGGTGCGCAAACGTCCTACCGCCGTTCCACAAGTCACCCTCACCGGCACGGTCGGGAGCTGGGACGACTACCGCGGCGTATTCGATGCCTCCGGACCACTGAACGATAGCCGCACGGTACGCGGCCGAATAGTCGGTTCCTACCAGGATGCCAACAGTTTCCGCGACAAGGAAAAAAGCGATCACAGCGTTTTCTACGGGGTTGTCGAGGCCGATCTGAACGATGCCACGACCGCCACTCTGGGCTTGTCTCGTCAGGAAGATCAGACCAATTACTTCTGGGGCGGCCTCCCACTCGGCACTGACGGCCATCACCTGAACCTGCCGCGTTCGACCTATTCCGGCTCGGATTGGGAAAACAAGAAAATCCGCATAGACACCGTGTTCGGTGAGCTGGAGCACCGTTTCGACAACGACTGGAAACTACGCGTAGCAGGCTCGAGCTCGTCGCTGGACGGTCTGTTTTCAGGCACTTACCTGTCGCGCTACAACGGCCCGCTGGAAACGACGGCCTATCAGTCCAAGCCTGAGGAGCAGCAGACTGCATTCGATGTCTACGCCAGCGGACCGGTCGAAGCGTTTGGGCGCACCCATGAAGTGGTGGTCGGCACCAGCAGGCGCGTGTACGACAAGACCAGCAAGGAATACAGCCCCTACGACACAGGACTGCCGATTGGCGCGCCGAAGCCGGACTTCGTCCGCGATGGCAAGACGCATAGCATCGCCACTCAGGACGCGATTTACCTCACTACACGTCTGAGCCTGGCCGACCCGCTGACCCTGCTCCTCGGCGGCCGTCTGGACTGGTACGACTACGACGATCGCTCTGGCGATGAAGACTACAAGGTCACCCGCAATCTGACCCGCTACGCGGGGCTGATCTACAAGCTGGATGAACACCATTCCCTGTACACCAGCTACACCGATGTCTTCCAGCCACAGAGCGCGCAAAGCCTGTCCGGCAAGGTGCTCGACCCCGTCGTGGGCGAAAACTATGAAGTCGGCATCAAGGGCGAATATTTCAACGGCGCCCTCAATGCCAGCCTGGCAGTGTTCCGGATCGACCAGAAAAACCTCAAGACCGAGTCACCGACCCAGGCGGGCTGCGCGGTCCTGACCTGTTACGACGCAGCCGGTCTGGTACGCAGTCAGGGCATCGAGATGGAACTGCAAGGCGCGCTGACCGAGAACTGGCAAGTCGGCGCAGGCTACACCTACGCCCGCACCCACTACCTCAAGGACACCGATCCGGCGAACAAGAACCAGCAATTCAACACCGACACACCTGAGCACCTGTTCAAGGTATCGACCGTCTACCGCCTGCAAGGCGCACTGGAAAAGATGCGCGTCGGCGGCAACGTCTACTGGCAGAGCCGCATGTACAACGACATCGCGCTCACCGATGGAAGCTATCGCCTGGAACAAGGCAGCTACGCCGTCGCAGACTTGATGGCGGGGTATCAGGTGAGCAAGAACCTCGACTTGCAACTGAACGCCAACAACATCTTTGACCGCACCTACTACACGGCGATTGGCGCAAGCTCGGTATGGGGCTCCACCGACGTCTACGGCAACCCGCGCAGCTATGCGTTGACGGCCAAGTACAGCTTTTGAGCCTGAGCCACGCTGCTACCAGGCATGCTCGGTAGCAGCGTGGTTACGCCTCACACCCCAAACACCTTCGCCATACCGCCCACCCCTTTGGCCGTCAGCTTCAGTGCTCTGGAGTCCAGATGGCGGCTTACCCAGCCGCGCGTGAGCATCAGCTCCAGCAGCGCCGCCCCCAGAGCGCCACCGATGTGCGGGGCGCGTTCGCTCCAGTCCAGACAGGCGTAGGCCAGACGCCTGCGTTGCTGACGTACTGCGTCTACGTCGATGCCCAGCGCATTCAGTGATTCGACACCCCGCTCACTGATCACATAGTCCTTGCCCTGCTCATTTAACCAGCCGGCCTTCAGTAAGGCATCGTGCAACTTGACGGCGACTTCACCGGCGCAATGGTCGTAACAGGTTCGAGCCTGTCGCAAGGCCGAAGGCGTGTTGGGTTTGAAGGGCACGGCGCTGTGTTGAGTCAGTAACAGCAAGGCTTCCAGCGCTTGCGCCACCTGCGCATTGGTCAGTCGATAGTAACGATGCCGGCCCTGTACGAGCATTTCCACCAGCCCCTGCTCACGCAAACGCGCGAAATGGCCGCTGGCACTCGATGCGCCTATATCGGCCAGCGCCGCCAGCTCGGTCGCGGTTCGTGCGCGCCCGTCCAGTAGCGCGCAAAGCATTCGGGATCGTGCTGGGTCAGCAATGGCACCCGCCACTGCCGCCAGCGAGAGGTCTGCTGCTTCAACATCCATAGTTCAGCCATCCCTGAAGTGTTCTCGTAGGCGGTCATCATACTGCTGCCAAACCACTTGAAGGGATTCACCTATGCATCAATCTAGTTTTTTCGGCAGAAAAGTCGTCGTTGCTACGTTTCTGATGGCTGTGTTTGGCTGGGGCATAGGCTTTTACGGTCCGCCGATATTCATGTATGCCGTGATTCAGAGAACCGGCTGGTCGACCGCGCTGTGCTCGGCTGCGGTCACGGTGCATTTTCTGGCAGGTACGTTGGTCGTGGTCAACCTGCCTGCGTTGTACAAAAGGTATGGCCTCCCGTGGATTACGGTTTCAGGGGCGGCAACCCTTGCTGTCGGTGTGTACGGCTGGTCGATCGCCAATCAGCCCTGGCAATTGTTCATCGCCGCGGCGCTGAGCGGATTCGGTTGGGTAACCATGGGCGCGGCAGCGGTCAACGCTACCATCTCGCCGTGGTTTGTCAGCAAGCGCCCTGGCGCATTGGCGATGGCCTATAACGGCGCAAGCATCGGCGGTGTAGTCTTTTCATCGGGCTGGGTGTACCTGATCGACCGGTTCGGGTTCAGCCTTGCTGCGGTCGTGGTGGGTGTGCTTTCAACAGGTGTGATCGCGCTCCTCGCTTTCGGTGTGTTCCGTTTCAGGCCTGAACATCTGGGTCAGCACCCCGACGGCATTCTCCAGATAACCACTGACCTGCCTCCATTCCAGGACACTGCGCCCATAACGTTACGGAGTAACCGACCATTCCTCACGCTGGCGGCAGCCATGTCGCTCGGGCTGTTTGCGCAGATCGGCCTGATCAGCCAATTATTCCTGCTGCTGACTGATCACGTCACACAGCAGACCGCAGGTATGGCCATGGGTGTCGCTACCTGCAGCGCTATCTTCGGCAGGTTTCTGTCCAGCAGGCTGTTAGCGCCAGGCACCTGTCGACGCCACGTCGCCTGCCTGAGTTACGCCTGCCAGTGCCTGGGCTGTGTGGTGCTGATGTTTATAGGCACAAGCCCTGCCCTGTTATGTGCCGGCATGATTCTTTTCGGTGTGGGTATCGGCAATGCGACATCACTGCCTCCGCTAATTGCCCAAGCGGAATTTCCCAGGCATCAGGTTGCGCGCGTGGTGACGTTGATCGTCGCCATCGCTCAAGGCTGCTACGCCTTTGCGCCAGCACTCTTCGGTGGTGTCCGGACTTTATTCAACGGGCCTGACAGCGACCTGATAGCGCTGGCACTTGCTGCCAGTATTCAGGCGGCAGCGATACTTGTCCTCATCAGCACGCGGCCACATGGAAAACCGTAGCCAATTCCGAAAACAGAGTGAACACTCTGCTTTTAAAAAAGAATATTAATTTCCATAAAATAATAGAAAACACTAATTTATTGCCGTAAATATGAATTGTATGGGATTAAATAAAAGTTAAATCCGTATAGTTGATACCTGAATTTACATACGATCAAATATATAAAATTGCATTCGTGTATTTTACCGTTCAGCAATTTTCTGCTTGTCACGCACGTTTTGAAGAACCTGTCGGCCGCCCCGAGCTGCCGACTTGCATGTCTGCCTGTTTCATATTTCTATTTGGAGACTCTCCCGATGGCCAGCCCCCTGCTGCCTGTTGTTGCCACTTTACTGATGTCCCTCGCCGCCCTGCCGGTGTCTGCCGCTGACAGGCAGAACCCGCTGCCATCAACCTCGAGCGAGCGGCGTGCAGAGGTCGACGCTCAGCGTGAGCAGATCACCGGTGCCGACGCTGCCGTACAGAAAACGCCCAATGGCGCGCAAACGGTGGTGGATGCGCCGATCGACACTGCTGACGCCCCTGCCGGCAGTGAAGACCACTGAGTGACCCACTGACTGCAACCGATCAACCTATGAATGACGTAAGGAATAACTCCGTGTCCATGATCAAACAAGGCCTGGGCCTGAGCCTGTTGGCGCTCGGTATCGCCCAGGCAGGCAGCGTGTTCGCTGTGACGCCGATGACAGGCAATGAAGTCGAAGCGCGCGTAGGCGCAATGCTCGACAACATGACGCAATCGGAAAAAATCAATTTCTCGCGCGTTGACGACGGCCGGATGATTCCGAAGCTGGACAAGTTCAACCTGCAGGGTACGGTCGCCTATGACTCGGCGATGGGCGTTCTGGTCGGCGGCAAGACGTTCGGTGCGCAGTACCCTTCCCCGTCAGCACTCGCAGCCACCTGGAGCATCAACCGGGCCAAGGAATTCGGTCTGGCGATCGGCTACGAAACCCGGATAGCGGGCGGGCAGCAAATGCTCTCGCCAGCCATAAACCTCTACCGTACGCCTTTCAACGGGCGAGCGGCTGAGTACATGAGCGGCGAAGACCCGTTTCTCGGTGCAGTACTGGCGCCTGCGGTGACCAACGGCATTCAGGTGCAGGGCGTCCAGGCGGCCGCCAAGCATTACCTGATGAACGAGCAGGAAGCGAACCGTCATTATCTGGATGTGAAGATTGACGAGCGAGCGATGCAAGAACTGTATCTGCCTGGCTTCGAGTCACTGGTCAAGAACGCCAATATCGCCTCGATCATGTGCGGCTACAACAAGATCAACGGCGAATACGCGTGTGAAAACCACCACCTCATCACCGACATCCTGAAAGGCCAATGGGGCTTTCAAGGTAACGTCATGAGCGATTTCAACTCGGTTCAGGACGCCTTCAAGGGTGCGTGGGCGGGTACCGATATCGACATGCCCAGCGGACTCCAGTTTACTGAAGCCAAACTGCTGCCTTATGTCTGGAATGGTCAACTGCATCAGAACGTGATCGACGACAAGGTGCGCAGAAACCTGAGAGCGCTGGTCAGCTACGGCTTTGACAAGGGGATCAACAAGGCGCAGCCACTGGAGCATCGTGAGTACGGGCAACTGGCGGCCTTGAACGTGGCCAGGGAGTCGATAGTTCTGCTGCGCAACCAGCCGGTAGACGGAAACAAGCCTCTGCTGCCACTGTCCAGAAACGCAAAGATAGCGGTCATTGGTGATCTGGCCATGCAGCCCCCGACCGCGCCGTTCGGTACGGCTTATTCGGCACCCGCAAGCTATGTCACTGAACTGAGCGGCCTCAAGCAACTGGCGTCGAATACATCCAACGTGGAATACCTTTCACAGATGAGCCTGAACCCGAAGTCGTCGGTCTGGTATCAGCCCGCTAAAGACCAACAGGCCATCAGCAATACCGGTGTAAAAGCCGAGTATTACGCCAATACCTCGCTGTCCGGCGACCCGGTTGCAACCCGCGTCGAACCCGGCATCAATCTGGACTGGATTACCAACACCAACCAGACCGATAACGGCACCAGCACAGTCAACGGCTATACCCCGTCAGCAGGCTCGTTCTCGGCGCGTTTCACCGGCAAGATCAAACCGACGATCAGCGGCCCTCAGGTGTTCAAGGTACGGGCGGACGGTGCCTATAAACTCTGGATCAATGACGAGCTGGTGCTTGAGGATGAGGGCTCGCAAGTCTCGTTCGACCTGATTCCAGTGGTGCCGCGCACCGTCAAAACGGCCAGTCTCAAGGCTGGTACCGAGTACAACGTGCGCCTTGAATATCGCCGGCTTAAAGGCAACTTCACTCCGGTGCTGGGTGGCATGAACGGTGTGCAGATGAGCTGGGCATCGTTGCGTCCACCGAAGAACCTGGGAGATTACGACGCTGTCGTGGTAGCCGCCGGCAATAACTTCGAATACGAGGGTGAGTCGCTTGGTCGGCCGTTCGAACTGCCGCAATTCCAGTCCGAGTTGATCAGCTTCATTCAGAAAGCCAACCCCAAAACCATCGTCGTACTGCACGGTGGCGGTGGTATGGATATGCAGCCCTGGGCTGACAAGGTAGCTGCGTCTCTGCACGCATGGTATCCGGGGCAACAGGGTGGTCAGGCACTGGCCGAAATTCTGTATGGCAAGGTCAACCCGTCGGGCAAGCTTCCGATCACCCTGGACAAGAAGGCGCAGGACAACCCCAGCCATGCTTCCTACTCGAACCCGGTGCCGTACTATTTCAGCAGCGCCAACCCTCCAGTTGAAATGACCTACAGCGAAGGCCTGTACCTGGGCTATCGCGGTTACGACAAGAAGCACACCAAACCGCTCTATCCATTCGGTTTCGGGCTTTCCTATACCACGTACGAGTACAGTGATCTGAAACTGTCGAGCAACGTATTGGCTCCGGGCGCGACCATTCAGGCCTCTTTCAAGGTCACCAATACTGGCGACAAGGCAGGTTTTGAAGTTGCTCAGCTTTATGTGCAGCCATCCAGGCCTCAGGTTGATCGCCCGGAGAAAGAGTTGAAGGGCTTTACCAAGGTTTACCTGAAGGCAGGTGAGAGCAAAACCGTCACGATTGCACTGGACTCGCGTTCTTTCGCTTATTACTCACCCGATTCGGTGAGCTGGACCGTCGACCCTGGCAAGTTCAAGGTCCTGGTTGGAAAGGACTCGGAAAACCTGACACTCGACCGCACGGTAGTAGCGCTTTACCCGGAGCAACTGACCACACGAGATTCAAACCCCCTTCCAGTCCCCCTGCGCAAGGCAGAGCAGGCTTACTAAGCAACAGCCATTCTGAGTAGCGGTAATCGGTGGTCGATGCGACCACCGATTACTCTCATGCGATTGATCGTTGATCAGCGCCCAGTCAGATCCCGCGCCAGTCGTTCGAGAAACCTGGCAAATGCGCTGTCTATCTGCACGTCTGCTGGCGATCGAAGCCACTGAATCTGCATGCCATCCATCATCGCAACTATCTCAAGGCTGATTTGCCTGACATCAATGTCCTGGCGAATTTCACCTGCCTGAGCCAGCACATTCAGATGCGTCTGAAGATGACTGTGCACAATCTGGAAACGCTCACTGAACCAGCGGTGTGCAGGGTGCGTGACCGACAGACTTTCAGTGTTTATGATCATCAGCGCCTGGCTGACGGAGGCGTCTTCGATGCTGAAACTCATGACCTGCTTCAGAAAGGCCATGAACCCCTCCAGCGAAGCGACTTGCCCGGCGTCCTGCAACCTGGCAGCAACGTACTGATCCCGATGTTCAAGAACAGCTTGCAACAACACCAGTTTGGTCGGGAAATGATGCAGCAATCCGACCTGAGAGAGACCTGCAACCTTGGCAATGTTAGACAACGAGGCCCCCGCATAGCCATCCCGGGCGAAGATGGTCATGGCTGCCTGAATAATCTCTGCCTTGCGCACCTCCCCTTTGGGAAGACGTCGCTTCACCGCAGGTTGCTTGACTGTGGCGGGTGTATCAGAACTGTTTGAATTCACGGACATACGAAGGGCACTGTTCGCACAACGAAAGGATAAATCGTAGCATGCGACCGGAAGAAACCCGGAAAAAAGGCCTGAGCACCGATATTGACGCCCTTTAAAGAAACCCGCACGCATGCCGATGCATACCGAAGCCCGACTGTATGTCGATAGCCATAGAGAGACATACCCAAAGTACGGCACCTGGCACCCGGACGCTGAGGGGCACTGGCAAGCGTCGACCTCGACAGTGAGATTGCAGTGCGAAAAGCAGCCACGGGCAGCTGCCCGACCATGCAGACAATTAACGTGTGAGCCGGAGGCGCTCTGAAATACCTGACAAGAGAAGAGCTGGAAGCACAGGTCGTGCACCTGCGCGCAGCACTTGAAGAAGCCGGTATCGACGCCGGGCCGGAAAACGGCGCAGCAGCACTGCCCAGCCGGGAGGCTCGCAAGCGTGCGGCTTTTGACAGCGCGCTGGACTTTGCCATGATCCTCACGGATCCAGACGGCATCATTACCGACTGGAATCCGGGTGCAGAACAGGTGTTAGGCTGGTCCGCTGCACAAATGGTCGGGCAGGATGCGGAGTGTTTCTTCACGCCGGAGGACCGCGCCTGCGGCCGGATCGAACATGAAATGCAACTCGCTCTGAGCGTCGGCCGAGCGTCGGACGAACGCTGGCACTTGCGCAAGGATGGTCAGCTGTTCTGGGCGTCTGGCGAAATGATGCCGCTGTATGACGAGGAAAATACTCACCTTGGCTTCGTCAAGATCCTGCGCGACCGCACCCGGGAGCATCTGGTGGCACGCGCAACCGAAGAAGCCCAGGAACGTTACCGGTTGGCCGCCAAGGCTACCAATGACGCAATATGGGATTGGGATTTTACCGCCAACCACGTGCTCTGGAATGACGCACTGGAACAGGCATACGGCCACCCCCTGGCGACACTTGACACCTCCGGTAACTGGTGGATAGCCCAGATCCATCCCGATGACCAGACACGCATTTACCACTCTATCCATGCATTGATTGACGGCAGCGGCACTGCCTGGACCGATGAATACCGTTTTCGCCGATTCGATGGTACTTATGCCAATGTTCTGGACCGTGGTCATGTGATACGCAACAACGAGGGCAAAGCCGTACGCATGATCGGCGCGATGCTCGACATGTCACAGATGCAACAGGCAGAAAACGCGCTGCGCCAGAGCGAAGAGCGCTCCAGAGCCATGCTGGAGACCATCGAAGCAGCGTTCGCCATCATTCAGGTCAAGTTCGATGCAGACGACAGCCCGGTAGACTACCGGTTCATCGAGGTCAATCCTGCCTTTGAACGTCAGGCCGGTGTCGATTTGCGTGGCAAGTGGGTGACCGAGTTTGCTCCAGACCTGGAGCGTTTCTGGTTTGAGGCTTATGGCCATGTCGCCAAAACCGGCGAACCTGCCAATTTCGAGAATTACGCCAAGGCGTTCGAGCGCTGGTTTGAAGTCAGAGCGGTGCGTGTCGGTGAACCGGCTGATCGACAGATTGCAGTCATCTTCAGTGACGTGACGGAAAGACGCAACGCCGAGGAGCGATTGCGCACCAGCGAAGCCGTCGCACGCGCGAACGTCGACCGCGTTCAGCTCGCCCTCGCCGCGGGTGCGATTATCGGTACCTGGCATTGGGACTTGACGGCCGACCGCTTTACCGTCGACGAAGCCTTCGCCAAGGCGTTTGGTCTTGACCCCGCTCTGGGCTTCGATGGTTTGAGTCTGGAACAGGTCATTGCCACTGTTCATCCCGAAGACAAACAAGGCTTGATTGATGCTATCAACGCGGTCATCACCAGTGGGCGTGTTTATGCCCACCAGTATCGGGTCCGCCGTGCCGACGGCCTCTACTACTGGATCGAGGCGAACGGTCGTGTCGACCGTGCCGATGACGGCACTCCACTGAGCTTCCCGGGCGTGCTCATCAACGTCGATGAACGACGTGCTGTGGCGGCCGAGCGCGACCGGGCCACTGCAGCGCTGCGCTCGCTCAACGACACGCTTGAACAGCGCGTGGCAGCACGCACTGCGGAACTGATGCAGGCTGAAGAAAAGCTGCGTCAGTCGCAGAAAATGGAAGCTGTGGGGCAACTGACTGGCGGTCTCGCCCATGATTTCAACAACCTGCTGGCGGGCATTTCCGGTGCTCTGGAATTGATGAACACCCGTATTGCACAGGGGCGCTGGAACGATGTAGACAAATACATCGTCACCGCACAGGGCGCTGCCAAGCGCGCCGCGGCCTTGACGCACAGGCTTCTGGCCTTCTCCCGACGCCAGACACTGGACCCACAGCCAACCGACGTGAACAGGCTGATGAAAGGCATGACAGACCTTATCCAGCGCACGGTAGGCCCCAGCATCGTGGTCGAAACCATTGGCACCATAGGTCTATGGCCAACGCTGGTCGATGCAAGCCAGCTGGAGAACGCGCTGCTGAATCTGTGTATCAACGCCCGCGACGCGATGCCGGACGGCGGGCGCATCACGATCGAGGCCGACAACCAATGGATAGAAGGTGATGTGGCGCGGATGCACGATATGCCTGAGGGTCACTATCTGTCGCTGTGCGTGACCGACACCGGCACAGGCATGACGCCCGATGTCATCGCCAAGGCATTCGACCCCTTCTTCACCACCAAGCCCATTGGTCAGGGCACCGGTCTTGGTCTGTCGATGATTTACGGGTTCGCCAATCAGTCCGGCGGTCGGGTGCGCATTCAGTCGCAGGTGGGCAAAGGAACCTCGATATCCCTGTATCTGCCACGTTACGACGGTACAGCGACCAGAGACGAGAGCGATGTGCACCAGGCGCCGTTCGAATTTACCCAGTCTGGAGAGACCATTCTGATCGTGGACGACGAACCGACGGTACGCATGCTGCTCACCGACGCGCTCGGGGATCTGGGTTATACCCTGATCGAGGCGGCCGACAGCCTGGCCGGCCTCAAACTGCTGCGCTCGGACGTGCATATCGATCTGCTCATCACCGACGTGGGCTTGCCCGGTGGCATGAACGGGCGACAGATGGCCGACGCGGGACGCGAAGTACGTCCGCATCTGAAAACCCTGTTCATCACCGGTTATGCAGAAAACGCTGCCATTGGTGACGAGCAGCTCGGGCCAGGCATGCGGGTACTGACCAAGCCGTTTGCGATTGATGCTCTGGCTGCCCGAGTCCAGGAATTGATGAGCGCCTGATGCAACCGGCTCGTTGCGATCCTGCTTCGGGCCTTCGACATTGAGCGCTGCGCGAACCCGGTGCTAACATGCGCGACCGCCATGCAGGCAAGGGAATAACCGGGTCATGAGCAGTATCCGCGAGCGCAACAAAGAACTCATCCTGCGCGCTGCCAGCGAAGAATTCGCCGACAAGGGCTTCGCCGCCAGCAAGACCAGCGATATCGCGGCCAAGGCCGGTGTCCCCAAGCCCAACGTCTATTACTACTTCAAATCCAAGGAAAACCTCTATCGCGAGGTGCTGGAAAGCATCATCGAGCCCATCCTGCAAGCTTCGACGCCGTTCAATCCTCAAGGTGTACCGGCCGACGTACTGAGCAGCTACATCCGTTCGAAGATCCAGATTTCCCGTGACCTGCCCTTTGCCTCAAAAGTGTTCGCCAGCGAGATCATGCACGGCGCCCCGCACCTTACGTCAGAGCAGATCGAACAGCTCAATGGGCAGGCGCGGCACAATATCGAATGCATTCAAGCCTGGATCGACAGCGGGCAGATCGCCCCGCTCGATCCCCATCACCTGATGTTCACCATCTGGGCCGCGACCCAGACCTATGCAGATTTCGACTGGCAGATCGCAACCGTCACCGGCAAGGCGAAACTGGAGGACGCTGATTACGAGGCCGCGACCCGGACCATTCTCAGGCTGGTGCTCAAGGGTTGCGAGCCGGACCGCTGAACCCCACCCCGCTTTGCTGCAGACGCAAAAAACCCGCCGAAGCGGGTGGTTTTGCAACATGACCATACCGACATCCTGTCAGTAGCCTCCTGGCAATGGTCGATCTTCCCTGACCGCTGCGGCGTTCCTTCGCTGCAGCTGTTGAATTGGATCCTACATTCACTGAGGGTCCGTCGATAGAGCCAATCGCGTCTGTTGGTGTAAGCCTTTCGCTATACCGATGTAGGTCTGTAAAAAAATGTGACTGTCATCTCATGTTTGGTCATGATGCGCCGAGAAGCTTAAAAGGCTCTGCATCGCGCGTTGCGCGGCTCGGTTTCCATAAAAAGAAAAAATAATGCACGGGATGACAATCATGAGTATGCGCAGTTTTTCCATCAGCCGCCGTCTGTGGCTGATCCTTGTGGTTTCAGTGCTGATGCTTTTTGTTTTGTCGGCGACCCTGCTCAGACAGATCCATAACGATCTGTATCAGGCCAAGGCCGAAAAAACCATGCATGTGGTCCAGACCGCCAGCGGCATACTCACCTACTACCAAGGGCTTGAAGCCGCGGGCAGCATGACGCGCGAAGCCGCGCAACAACAGGCCTTGAAAGAGATAAAGGGCTTGCGTTACAGCCAGAGCGACTACTTCTGGATCAACGACCTGCGCCCGGTGATGATCATGCACCCCACCAACCCCAAACTTGAAGGCCAGGACATATCGACCATCAAGGACCCGGACGGCTTTGCGGTGTTCAACGAAATGGTCACGCTGGTCAAAGCCCAGGGTGCCGGGATGGTGAATTACCGCTGGCCCAAGCCCGGCGCCAGCGAGCCGGTGAAAAAAACTTCTTACGTGCAGCTTTTTCAGCCCTGGGGCTGGATTCTGGGGTCGGGCGTATACGTCGATGACGTAGCGGCAGAGTTCAAGGCACAGCTATGGAACGCCGGCATCTTCATCGCAGGCATCGTGCTGGTCATGGTCCTGCTACTGGTCATGATTGTGCGCAGTATCGTGCGACCGCTGAGAGCGGCGGTCGGTGCAATGGCCAGCATCGCCAGTGGCGAAAGTGACCTGACCCGTACGCTGGAAACCCACGGCAAGGATGAAATCACCGAGCTGGGCGTTCACTTCAACGCCTTTGTCGCCAAGCTGCGCAATGTCGTCGGCCAGTTGCAGAATTCGGCAGTAGCGCTGGGCCAGGCCTCAACGGATCTGGGCAGCAATGCCGGGCAGGCGCAGAAACGCAGCGAGCAGCAGTCCCAACAAATGGACCTGGTTGCCACCGCGATCAACGAAGTGACCTATGGCGTACAAGACGTGGCCAAGAACGCCGAGCAGGCCGCCAACGAAATGCGTGATGCCGAGTCACAGGCGCAGCAGGGTCAGGTCAACATCGATAACAGCCTGCGCCAGATCGAACACCTGTCCACCACCATCGGCCAAGCCGTTGAAGTGATGCAGAGTCTGGCCAGCGAGAGCACGCAGATCGGCAGCGTACTGGAAGTCATCAGTTCGATTGCCGAGCAGACCAACCTGCTGGCGCTGAACGCCGCCATCGAAGCGGCACGCGCAGGTGAACAGGGTCGTGGCTTTGCCGTAGTGGCTGACGAAGTACGTCTGCTGGCCCAGCGCACCCAGAAGTCGACTGCAGAAATCCAGGCCATGATCGAACGCCTGCAAAAGCATTCCGACGCGGCGGTCAAGGTAATCGGCGACAGCAGCCGTTCCTCGCAACTGACTATCGAGCAGGCCAACCAGGCAGGCCAGAGCCTGACGTCCATCAGTCAGGCGCTACGCAACCTCAATAGCCTGAACACCTCCATTGCCAGCGCTACTCTGCAACAGACGCATGTGGTGGACGACATCAACCAGAACGTGACCCAGGCCGCGCAACTGTCCCAAAGCACTGCACTCGCCGCTGAACAATCGACTTCGGCCAGCCTGCACCTGCGCGACTTGAGTGAAGAACTGAACGGGCTGCTGAAGCAGTTCCGGGTTTAAATCTGCATTGCGATGGGGTGCACGGAACCTAGTGCGCTTCTTGTTGCCTGACACCTGCTTAATCAACCGCTCATTTAGCTGCTTATTTATTGCAGGGGGTCACATGCGCACACTGGAATTGGCAGGCAGAACTGTGCCAGTGCTGGGTCAGGGCACCTGGCACATGGGTGAAAAAGGGCACCTGCGCTCGGCAGAAATTGCTGGCCTTTGCATGGGTATCGAACAGGGCCTGACCCTGATCGACACCGCCGAGATGTACGCCGACGGCGCTGCCGAAGAGATCGTCGGGCAAGCCATCGCCGGGCAACGCGACAAGGTATTCGTGGTCAGCAAGGTCTACCCGCACAATGCCAGCCGCAGCGGTATCCCGGCCGCGTGCGAAGCAAGCCTGCGAAGGATGAACACCGACTACATCGACCTTTATCTGTTGCACTGGCCGGGCCAGTACCCACTGACCGAAACCGTCGAAGCCTTCGAACGCTTGCAGGAAGCGGGTAAAATCGGCGCCTGGGGTGTTTCCAACTTTGATGTCCCGGACATGATCGAACTGAACAACCCGCGTTGCGCGACCAATCAGGTGCTGTACAACCCGGAACAACGCGGCATCGAGTTCGACCTCATGCTGTGGAGCGCAGACCGCCACTTACCGATGATGGCGTACTGCCCGATTGGCCAGGCCGACGATCTGCTTTACCACCCTGCCCTGCACGAAATCGCCAAACGCCATGACGCAACACCGGCGCAGATTTCCCTGGCGTGGGTGCTGCGTCAGGACAACATGATCGCCATTCCCAAGGCGACCAACCCCGAGCATATCCGTCTGAATATCGCTGCCGAGCAGATTCGCCTCACCGAGCGCGACCTGGCCGACATTGATCTGGCCTGGCCAGCGCCGACTCGCAAAGTACCGCTGGCAATGGTCTGACCGGTGTCGATGCAGTAGCAGCTGTCGATTGACTGAACGGCCGCCAATGCGGCCGTCTCTTCATGTGACAGATGACACACCCGGCAACAAGCTGTCACAAATATGAAATAACGCCTTGTCATCATGCGGCCTTCGCCTCCCTGCCCGGGCCAGGCCGCACGTGGACAGCCATGAACCACAGTATCGCGCACCATCATCAGGACTCCGACCTTTTCGGTCTGCTCTACGGCTTCCGTTTTCGCCACGCTGAAAGTGGCCAGGAAATCGGCTCGGCCGCCGCGCTGGATTACCTGCAAAATCCTCCCGAAGAGAACGACTTCATCTGGCTGCACCTGAACCTGTCGCACGCAGCCTGCGAGCGCTGGATGAAAACCCATCTGGACCTTCCAGAAGAGTTTTTCGAGGCCCTGCACGAGGGTTCGCGTTCCACCCGAATCGAGCACGTCGACGCCACGTTGCTGGCAGTAGTCAACGATGTGGTGTTCGATTTCAACAGGCTCTCGACCGACATCTCGACCTTGTGGGTCTGCGCTCGACAGCGCTTGCTGATCACCGCCCGGCTGCAGCCACTGCGTTCGGTAGACAAGTTGCGCTCGGCGGTCAAACGCGGCGAACAGTTCGATTCACCGCTGGAACTGCTCGCTCACCTGCTGAGCGATCAGGGCGAAGTGCTGACCCAGTTTCTGCGCAAGACCAGCGTCAACGTCGACCGCATTGAGGACCAGTTGCTTTCACAGCGACTGAGCAACAATCGCTCCGAACTCGGTGCCATGCGCCGTGTGCTGGTGCGACTGCAGCGTCTGCTGGCGCTGGAACCGGGCTCTTTGATGCGCCTGTTGCACAAGCCTCCGCAATGGCTGCGCGAGCAGGATGTCCAGGCGCTGCGCCAGTCCATTGAAGAGTCCTCGCTGGTGATCAACGACCTCACGGCACTGGGCGAGCGCATCAAACTGTTGCAGGAAGAGATTGCCGCCAACCTTAATGAACAGAGCAGCAGAACCCTGTTTACCCTGACCGTGGTAACGGTTCTGGCATTGCCGATCAACATTGTCGCGGGCTTTTTCGGCATGAACGTGGGGGGTGTACCACTGGCGTCCGACCCTGAAGGCTTCTGGATTCTGGTGGCACTGGTCGCGACGTTTACGCTGGTCGCGGGACGCTGGGCATTTCGCAAACGTGGCGATTATTGACCCGGCCTGCCGGTTGTCAGAAATCTGGCGCAAAAGGCCACTGATTACTCGCATGTCGCATCTCTGTCACATTTTGCAATGACCATGTCAATATTCTTTCAATCAGGATTGCGAACATGGCTATAAACGCACTTTCTCCCGATGCGACGGGCCGGGCGGGCCTGTCGGCAACTCACTTCGGGCGCAAACCGGGTCGACTGACCATGGTCATTTTCTTCGCGATACTCATCGCCGGCCTGCTATTTACTGGCTACAGCCTCAAGCAGGATGTCGATGACATGGGCACGGTGGTTACCACCTGGACCCCGTTCGTGCTGCTGGGCGTGGCGTTGCTGATTGCACTGGGGTTTGAGTTCGTCAACGGTTTCCATGACACCGCCAACGCAGTCGCCACCATGATCTATACCCATTCCCTGCCACCCGGCTTTGCGGTGGTCTGGTCGGGGTTCTTCAACTTTCTCGGCGTGATGCTCTCCAGCGGTGCAGTAGCGTTCGGCATCATCGCACTGCTGCCGGTGGAGCTGATTCTGCAAACCGGCTCATCGGCAGGCTTCGCCATGATCTTCGCCCTGCTGATCGCGGCGATCATCTGGAACCTGGGCACCTGGTGGCTGGGCTTGCCAGCGTCCTCGTCGCATACGCTGATCGGCTCGATCATCGGTGTCGGCATCGCCAACGCCTTGATGCACGGACGGGACGGGACCAGCGGCGTGGACTGGTCTCAGGCAACCAAAATAGGCTACTCGCTGCTGCTGTCTCCATTGGTGGGTTTCGGCTGTGCCGCCTTGCTATTGCTGGCCATGCGCATGTTCATCAAGAACCGCGCGCTGTACAAGGCACCAGAAGGCAATGCACCGCCACCGCTGTGGATTCGCGCCATGCTGATCGTGACCTGCACCGGCGTATCATTCGCTCATGGCTCCAATGACGGGCAGAAAGGCATGGGGCTGATCATGCTGATTCTGGTCGGTACCCTGCCGATGGCCTATGCGCTCAACCGCACCATGCCGGCCGATCAGGCCACTCAGTTCGGCGCGGTGGCAGAGGTCACCCAACAGGCACTGATGCGCAGTGCTCCCCTGCCTGCCCCGGCTGACTCGCGCCAGACCCTGTCGGATTATCTGGTCAGCAAACAGGCAGGCCCCGACCTGATCCCTGCGCTGGCGGTCATGACCGGCAAGATCGGCAATCAGGTCGCCAGTTACGGCTCGCTCTCGAAGGTGCCTGCGGAAGCGGTGACCAACGTTCGAAACGACATGTACCTGACCTCGGAAACCATTCGGGTGATGGATAAGAACAAGGTAGGCAATTTCGACGCCGATACCCAGACCAAGCTCGATGCGTTCAAAGGGCAGATCGACAGCGCGACGCGTTTTATTCCGACCTGGGTCAAGATTGTGGTCGCTATCGCCTTGGGGCTGGGCACGATGGTCGGCTGGAAACGCATCGTCGTGACGGTAGGTGAGCGCATAGGCAAGACGCACATGACCTACGCACAAGGCGCGTCGGCAGAAGTCGTGGCGATGTTCACCATCGGCGCGGCGGACATGTACGGGCTGCCAGTATCAACCACCCACGTGCTGTCATCCGGGGTAGCGGGGTCGATGGTCGCCAACGGTTCAGGCCTGCAAATGCGCACCTTACGCAACCTGGCCACCGCCTGGGTGTTGACCCTGCCGGCTGCCATCCTGCTTTCGGGTTCGCTGTACTGGGTGTTCGGCAAACTGTTTTGAGGTCTTCAGCGAGCGGTGCCTGCTGCCATCAAGTCTTGATGCAGGTCGCAAAGAGGACGCGGAGCGTCCAGAAATGCATGCGACGCGGAGCGTCGCACGATAGTTGCGATGATCGTTCCGCACGCTCCAGCGTAGGAATGCAGGTCTCGACGCGGAGCGTCGCACGATAGTTGCGATGATCGTTCCTCACGCTCCAGCGCAGGAATGCAGGTCTCGACGCGGAGCGCCGCACGATAGTTGCGATGATCGTTCCGCACGCTCCAGCGTGGGAATGCAGGTCGCGACGCTCTGCGTCGCACGATAGGGGTGGCGAGATTATCGTGCCTCGGGACCCGATGGTTCATCACCCTCTACACTGGTATCGATACTCACCACCACCGACATGCCCGGCCGTAAATGCTCGAGCATTGGCTGATCGGCATCGACCACGATGCGCACCGGGATGCGCTGGGAAATCTTCACAAAGTTGCCGGTCGCGTTATCGGCAGGCAGCAGGCTGAATTCAGAACCTGCGGCAGGCGAAATTCGTTGTACGTGGCCGTGCATCTCGTGACCGTCGAGCGCATCGACGGTAAAGCTTACCGGCTGGCCAAGGCGCACATGGGCCATCTGGGTTTCTTTCATGTTGGCAACGATCCAGCGCTGCTCGGGTACCAGCGCCATCAATTGTGCACCCGAGTTGACGTAGGCACCCAGGCGCACGCCGATCTGCCCCAACTGCCCGTCACGCGGGGCGACAATGCGGGTGTTGTCCAGGTCGATGCGCGCCAGTTCGATGGCCGCCTGAGCATTGGCCACTGAAGCTTCCAGTGAGCCACGGTTGACGATCACCGTTTGCAGATCCTCGCGGGCGATCTGCAATACCGCCCTGGCTTCAGCGACCGCGGCATTTGCCTGCGCATCGGCAGCACGGGTCACATCAAGCTCGCTTTTCGATACCGAGCCATCGGTCACCAGTGCCTGATTGCGGCGCAGATCGGCAGCACTCTTGCGGCTCTGGGCGATGCTGTTCTGCAGTTCAGCCTGGCGCTGGCCGATGGTCGCTTCGGCACTGCGTCGCTGTTGCAGGTTATTAGCCAGCGAGGCTTTCTGTACCGCCAGTTGCGCAATGGCCTGATCCAGGCGCTGGCGATAAATACGATCATCCAGACGCACCAGCAAGTCGCCGGCCTTGACGAACTGGAAGTCCTGAACCGGCACTTCGTAAACATACCCGCTCAACTGCGGCCCGATCAGCGTGGTCTGGCCCTTTACCTGGGCGTTCTCGGTGCTCTCGATCGGACTTGCGAACGGTGGCAGTTGCCAGGCGTATAGCACAACCAGCACCCCGACCAGCGCGACGGCAGCGAAAATCACCGAAGACACGACTCGCTTGCGGGTCGAGCGCGGCTTGCTGGTCACCGGCGACGTCAACGGTGCAGGTGGCGGCGCGCTGCGGGTTGCTTCTGTATCTGAGGTCGTGGATTCGTTCATGAAGATTTAACGCCGGAATTGGATACGGAAGGCGAAGCGGCAGGTGCTACAGGTGCCAACGCCAAAGGTTGAGTGGTCATTTTCAGCCACAGGACCCGGGCTGAAATCCAGATCATGGTCAGTACGGCAATCAGGGCGATCAGCATGAACACATCGTTGTAGGCCAGCACATTGGCTTCTCGGGTCGCAGCCGTAGCCATCGCGCGCATGCCTTGAGTGTTGCGCAGCGACGGGTCGGCAATCGCTGAACTGTAACTGGCGCTGTAGCTCTGCAATCGCGCCTGAACCAGCGGGTCGATAAGGGTCAAGTGCTCAACGATGTGACTGGAGTGAAACTTCTCGCGCACGATCTGAAAAGTGCCCAGTGCAGCAGACCCGATCAGGCCGCCAATGTTTTGTGTGATCCCGAACAACACCGAAAAACTCACCATGTTGCGCGGGTTGGCCAGTACACCACTGATCCCCAGCACCAGCGTCGGACCGAGAAAAAACGTACCGCCGAATGCCAGCAGGAATTGACTGAGATACATGTTCGACTGACGGGTCAGATTGGTCGAATGACTGTCCATCCAGGCACCGACTGCCATCATCGCCAGAGAAATCAGCAATGGCTTGATCAGGTGCGCAGGGTTGATGGTCAGCGCACTGACCGCCAACCCGGCCACACTGCCCAGCAACATCACCATGTACAGCGTGTGCAGTTGCTGACTGCCCATGTTCAGCGCCTGAAGAAAGCCTACGGCACCCACTGACTGCTCGGACAGCACCACGCGAAACAGGATAACGGCCAGCCCTAGACGCAGAATCGCCCCGCTGCCTAGCCAGCGCGTGATCAGCAACGGATTGCTTCGGTTATGCTCGATGGCCAGTCCGGCGCATATCAGCACAATGGAGGCCGCCGACGCCAGACCTATCCACTGCGCTTCCAGCCACCATTCAATGCGCCCCAGCGAGAGAACGGCACAGAGCAGCGCAAAACCACCAGCCAACAGGCCGAAGGTCAGGAAATCCAGCTTTTCGAACGCCTTGAAACGATCACCCGGTGGCAGCTTGAGCAGCAGTACGCAACCCAGCGAGAGTAGCGCCATACCCAGTTCAAACAGATACAAACCGCGCCACTGGGCGATCTGCAACAAGTCTTCTGACACCAGCCGGGCCAGCGGCGTCGCCAGCTGGGCGGTGCCAAGCCCGAGCACCAGCGCCTTGAGCCGCCATTTCTGCGGAAACGCCTGAATCATGTAATACAGCCCAAGGGTACTGAGTGCAGCGCCAACCATGCCGTGCGCCGCACGCACGGCGATGGCTGAATCAATATCGTTGACGAACAGGTGCGCCAGCGTCACCAGTGCATAAAGCACTAGAAACAGTTCGGTGAACGCGCGCAAACCGAACTGCTGACGAAACTTCACCAGCAGCAGGTTCATCGACACATTGGTCATGATGTACGCAGCCGGCAGCCAAGCGATGTCCTGCGACGTAGCACCCAGAGCACCCTGCAAATAGGGCAGGTTGGCAACCACCAGCGCGTTGCCTAGTCCGCCAGTCAGCGCGACGATCACCCCCACCAGCGCAAATGCCCAGCGCCGCGCATCGGAATGCAAAGGCGTCGAAGGCGAGCCGGGCATGGTTGGACGCTCATGGGCGGCCCACTCGCGCGGGGCATATTTATCAGTCATAGAGAACGGTCATGGAGACTTTCATGGGTGCACCCGAGGAATTCCCTTTTGTGACACTAATGACAGTCATAATACTCATCAGCCAGGCAATGATTCACCCCGGTCAGCCCGGCGCATTAAACTCAGTCTCGCCGCAAACGCTCTAAATAGTGGCTTTGTAAAACTTCAGGCTATGCTTAAAACGCAGTTTTGCTTTGCACATTTGCGCTGCTAGGATCTTCTGCGACGCTCCAAAAAGACTCGAACAAGAAGAAAGCGCAACCGAACAAGGAGTTCAGAATGAGTTCACAGGTTTCATCGGCCCGCCCGGTTCGGCAACCCTCCAGCCGGGATTCGATCGTTGTCGAGGTGCGTAACCACATGGGTCACCTGACCCTCAATCGCCCGGAAGGCCTGAACGCAATCGATCTGGACATGGTCCGCACACTTCGCCAGCAGCTTGACCTCTGGGCTGACGACCCGTCTGTTCATGCAGTGGTTCTGCGCGGCGCAGGTAGCAAGGCATTCTGCGCTGGCGGCGATATCCGTTCACTGTACGAAAGCCATCAGAACGGCCAGGACCTGCACTACACATTCTTTGCCGAAGAGTATGAGCTGGACCTGACCATTCACCGTTACCGCAAACCGATACTGGCCCTGATGGACGGTCTGGTGCTGGGCGGCGGCATGGGCCTTGTCCAGGGCGCTGACCTGCGCGTGGTAACCGAACGCAGCCGACTAGGCATGCCGGAAGTCGCCATTGGCTACTTTCCGGATGTCGGTGGCAGTTATTTCCTGTCGCGTCTTCCTGGCGAGCTGGGCACCTGGCTGGGCGTGACCGGGTCCCAGATCGGCGCTGCCGATGCCTTGTACTGCGGGCTTGCCAACTGGTCGATGAACAGCGAAATGCTGCCGCGCCTCGACCACATGCTCGACCACCTGAAATGGAAATCGACGCCGCTCAAGGACCTGCAGGGTGCCCTCGCCAAGCTGGCGACCCAGCGCCTGCCCTACCCGCCTCTGGAAACCCTGCGCCCGGCGATTGATCATTTTTTCGGCTTGCCGGATATCCCCAGCATACTCGAGCAGTTGCAAGAGGTGGTCATCGGCGACACCCGCGAGTGGGCGCTGGATACCGTCGGCCGCATGAAGCGTCACTCGCCGCTGGCGATGGCCGTGACCCTGGAAATGCTCCGTCGTGGCCGTCACTTGCCACTACAGGACTGCTTTGCCATGGAACTGCACCTGGACCGCCAAATGGTTCGAGCGCGGCGACCTGATTGAGGGCATACGCGCCCTGATAATCGATAAAGACAAGAAGCCGCAATGGAAACACGCCAGCGCGCAGGACGTCAGCAGCGCGCATGTGCAGGGTTTCTTCAGCGGTGTGGAGAATTAAGTCGTGCACGACCTTGAATTGACCGAAGAACAGGTAATGATTCGCGACATGGCGCGCGACTTTGCCCGCAACGAAATCGCCCCGCACGCCCAGGCCTGGGAAAAGGCCGGCTGGATCGATGATGCGCTGGTCGCCAAACTTGGCGAGCTGGGCCTTTTAGGCATGGTGGTGCCGGAGCAGTGGGGCGGTACCTACATCGACTATGTCGCCTATGCATTGGCGGTTGAAGAGATCTCCGCTGCCGACGCAGCTACCGGCACGCTGATGAGCGTACACAGCTCAGTTGGCTGCGGGCCAGCGCTCAATTACGGGACTGATGAGCAGAAACACACCTGGCTGGAAAAGCTCGCCACCGGTCGGGCTATAGGTTGCTTTTGCCTGACCGAACCGCATGCGGGCTCTGAAGCACATAACCTGCGCACTCGTGCCGAGTTGCAAGGTGATGAGTGGGTCATCAATGGTGCCAAACAGTTCGTCAGTAACGGCAAACGCGCACAACTGGCCATCGTGTTTGCCGTGACCGACCCACAGCTCGGCAAAAAGGGCCTGTCAGCGTTTCTGGTGCCCACCGAAAACCCCGGTTTCGTGGTTGACCGCAGCGAACACAAGATGGGCATCAGGGCGTCAGACACCTGCGCCGTCACGCTTAACAATTGCCGTATCCCGGCGGCCAACCTGCTGGGTGAGCGCGGCAAGGGGCTGTCCATTGCCCTCTCCAACCTGGAAGGTGGCCGTATCGGCATCGCGGCGCAGGCGCTGGGCATCGCCCGCGCCGCGTTTGAAGCCGCGCTGGCCTATGCGCGTGAACGTGTGCAGTTCGACAAGCCGATCATCGAGCACCAGAGCATCGCCAACCTGCTGGCCGACATGCACACCCGCATCAATGCCGCGCGGCTGTTGATTCTGCATGCCGCGCGCCTGCGCAGCGCCGGGCAGCCGTGCCTGTCCGAAGCCTCGCAAGCCAAGCTGTTCGCTTCGGAAATGGCCGAGTGGGTGTGTTCCAAAGCAATCCAGATTCATGGCGGCTACGGCTACCTGGAAGACTACCCTGTCGAAAGGTACTACCGCGACGCGCGCATCACCCAGATCTACGAAGGCTCCAGTGAGATCCAGCGTCTGCTGATTGCCCGCGAACTGCGTCACTACCTGGTCTGATAAACGCGACTGCCCCGGCGATGCCTATCGCCGGGGCATGCTGTCAGCGCGTCATGAATCGCTCCCGCCCAAGCAGTGTCACCAGCAACGCGACCGAGTCGGCGTTTTTAAGCGTGATGTCGATACGCTTGCGAACATCGTCGTAAAACACGTCTTGAGCCTCATCTAGGGTCTTCTTACCCGCTATCCGCAGAATCGTCTGCTTACCATTACCGTCCGTTCGCCTCAAGTCGCGCCACGCGTCTTCATCCAGCTGCCTGAACAGTTTGTCGCGGTCAGTGTGGTAGGACAGGGTCTTTTGCTGTTGATAGGTCAGCTCGTTTCTGATGCGCAGTCGATACTCCGATGCATCATCCAGTAAATCAACAAATGGCGCCTGAGATTCGAGATAGGCAATGTCGTCAGTCTTGAGCACCAGGTGAGATAACTCATGAATCAGGATCGTGGCGCGATAATGCGGACCATGCTTGAATTCACCCGAGCGAATGACGTTGAGCTTGAAACGGTAGGTAGGCAAACGAAAGAACTGCTCAGTCAGAAAAACCCGCCTTAATGGGTCAGCTTCGAAGATAAACGCACTGGCGGACTCGTTGCCCACCCGGTTAATGCCGACCACGTAACGCTTGGAGTCGATAGGCGACATCGAAGGGCTCATCAACTCCTCGTAAATCTTGGTAACGGCCTTTTTGGTGACTTTATATAAATGCTCATCCGGGACCTTCTGAGCAAAAAAATCAGCCAGTATCTTTTCCGTCCGTGGATCTGGCTTTCCGTCCGGCAATCGCCTGGTCAGGTTGGCCAGGCAGTTTTCCAGATAATGCTGAGCCTGAACATATGCATCTTCGATGGCCTGGGCCATTTCTCGATAGGAATGTCGAATCTCGGACATACCTCGAGCATTGATGACTATCAGGTCGTCAACCAGATCATCAATGACGCTGCCTTCAATACGGGTAAGTGCACCACCGCCACCTTTTAGTCCGCCCTGAATATCGAGTTTCCATTGCTGATCGGCATCAAGACTGACCGAGGGGCCAATCTTCTTGCCCGCAATAATGAACCAACCGTCCTCATCGGACTGCAATTCATAGGTCTTACCACCAATGGCTGCATACTTTCTATCGGTGGCCGGATCGCGGTAGACACTTAACAGCTCATCCCTTTGCAGCGTGTCCAAGGCGATCTCATGAGCTTCGAATTCGCGCAGGCGGTCTCTTATCTGCTGCGTCAGTGAGCTATTGCTCCAGGAAAACCCGGACTCATTGGGCTCATCTTCCAGTTGCAAAAGCGTGTCGGACAGAGCAGCGTCGTCCGGTAACGTGCTGGTCTCGTCAACCGTACGTGATGTGAATGCCGAAGAGTTCTGCCCGGAAGAGATCATTACGCTCAAGGCAGCCATGAACTCCGACAGGGCCTTGCCCCAGTGCTGCCCCCCGGCCGAGATGACCGACAGATTCAATAGCGCCTGCCCCTGGATGATACCAACCAATGCACCCAGACGCCCCGGCATCAGTGCCATGACTTGCTCGGCCCCCAGAGTGAACAGGTACCGGGAAGCAGCGCGGCGCTGTTCGGCATTAGTGACGCTGTGCTGTTGCACTTGTAACTTCAGGGTATCCAGAGCGCCCTCGAACATCAGCAGCAGACAGTTACCGTTATAGGGATCGATTTGCACGGTCACCGGTGCAGGAGTATCAAAGGGCACGTCAAAAGAGGATTCTGCACTGAAAGGGAGATGCGGCTCCACGAAGCCACCTTTGTCATAGACTTTGCGCAAATGGGGATCAACACGATCCAGAATGTACGCTTGAAGATAGGTAGAGGTATGGATGTCCCTCAACAGCGCAGCCTGGTCCTGGTACTCCTTGAAAACAAATTCGTCGTGCAGTGGCGCGTAAAGCACCCACGGTCCCGATTGGCTTTCATGCGGCCCCATCAGATACGTATTGAGTACGAGGGTCGGCTCCCAGCCTTCCTTGGCAGGGAGCAACTGCAGGGGGCTGAATACCATCTTGCAGCCGTTGACGGGAAGGCGTGCAATGGCATCAGGCATATCAAGAACGTTTTCGATAACCGTATAAGCTTGCTCGGACAACTCATTCTTGAGCCTGAGCGCAAACGCTCGCAGTATATCCAGCGAAGGGATCTGATCGACGAACAGTTTGCGTCGCTTGAGGTAATCAGGAGCAGTCGCGGCAAGGATCGGGTCGAGCATGCTCCGGTAACCCGCAGCGATGTCCAGCGACCTCACCAGATCACGAACGTAAGCCGGAGTGAGCGACGCGTTCAGTGGCTTATCGTGCGCTGATGAGAGAAGGATGACCCCGTCCTACCTGGACAGGAAACGGTCGATGGCATATTCCACAAGGGTTTCGCTGACTGATTGTGTGGCCGCCGGTATCGACTGGGGTGTCTGCCCCGGTGCGACCGGGACAGGAATGTAATGCGCCATTGTCACCCGGACGCTTTCAGGGTCAGGGCAAGGCTCGGTGAAATCAGTGTTGAACCTGCTTTTCAGTCGCTCGCAGGAGTAGTCATAGAGACTGGGTATATCAAACAAAAAATCTTTCTGGCCGATACAGGTCACATAGAACCGCTGCAGGGCATTCACCAGCGTAATCTGATCAGTCCCCGACGCTTCGCTGACCCATGAAGGGACGATGGCTTTGTAGATGATGAACTGGATGGCAACGCCCAGATAGCCAAGAGCCTGGCGATTTCGGTCATCGCGCTCTCCTGCACTCAGCAGGTTGACGAAAAGTTCTGACGGTACCCGCCAGGTCACGGCCTGCTGATAAAGATACGCCACGGTGCTTCGCTGACGTTCCACCTCGCCACGTTGTAACATTTCGATGAAATGCTCTTCAATGCGTTGCAGTTTTACCTTGAGATCCAGCGTGCCAGTCCGGGTACGATGATCAAGCAGCCTCTGCCTGTCCGGCTCGGCAAGAACCCCCGACAAGTGCGAAACCAGTTCGAAACCTGTCAACCGCGCAGCAATGTAGTCTTTCAGTGCCTGCAGGGTTTCGAAACTTACAAGTCCCTTGCTCAGTACCCACAGAGCGGGCGAGCTGTGAGCAAGCCTGTTATTGATCACGAACGCGTTGGGCACCTGGATTGCAGGTGATTCAGGATCGAACTGAACAGAAACGGTGAACGCATCGACCTGTGACTCACCCAGAGCCTACCTGAGACCAGGCAGTGGCCGGTCCAGTAATTGCTGAACGCTCTCGATGACCGACTCGGGAAGCAAACCTGTACGCTTTTCAACAAGCAATTCCAGGCGCAGTGCATACTCGCGGACCAGGCCGGATATCACACCGGGGCGCTCGCTGCTATCCAGCTGACGAACCGTACGTGAATAGAATTGGCTGATTTGCTCTTCGAAGCGGCGAGGAAACTCCTCCTGTACACAGACCAGTATGTGTTCGAGCAATGCCAACGGCAGGCGTTGCAACGGCCGGTTCAGAACCGGAGTTATCAGCCCTGCCACCACCACGCTGTCTGACAGGGGGTCCTGCGTGTAGCCACAAACGCGGTCAAGCGCCAACGAAAGCAGCCGCACAGGCACCCCATCCATGGCAGCCGGCAAGATCCAAAGGGCCCGGGCATCCAGAGGTGGTCCTCCAATTACAGCCAGGTAACGGTTCAGCGCGTGACGCATGCAGCCCTCTACACCGGCATGTAGAACATCAACGCGCTCAAGCAACACATCAAGCTTCTTCAGTTTGCCAATCCAGTTGTAAGAAGGCTCGGAAACAAGCGTCGGATGCTCCCCCACGCTAGCCTGGATCGAGGCTCCCCAGGTTTAGCCAAA
The DNA here is from genome assembly GCF_002699855.1 of Pseudomonas amygdali. Lineage (GTDB taxonomy): Bacteria > Pseudomonadota > Gammaproteobacteria > Pseudomonadales > Pseudomonadaceae > Aquipseudomonas > Aquipseudomonas amygdali. The sequence goes on from NZ_LKBW01000223.1 coordinate 79,668, forward strand.
GGGCAGCACTTCCGGACGCCAGCGCCCTGAGTCGTGGAGGTTTGATAGCCGGCCATCCAGTAGTGCGCGAATATCCAGTGCATCATCAACCCGAACCGGATTTTTTTCATATTGGATCGGTGGCAGGCCCAGGACATAACGCAAATTGCGCTTTTGCAGAGCGATCACAGAGTCAGCGAATTCACTGAAAAACACGTTGGCTAACGCATCCTGATACGACTCGACCTTACCCTTCTCTTTAATGGCAAGGTGATCGTTCAAGGATGAATAAAACAGCAGCTCGGCACGTGAGGGGGCGCTCAGTACGTGCGCTATTGCACGAGCCGGATCATCAAAGCGCAAGAAGCCCGACAGCGAGGAGTAGAGAAACGCACTCGACGGCTGTTCTGCGGGAAAATCAATCAGGAACACGCCCACCAGCTTGACAGGCTCCTGTCCAGCAACGGTGACTGACAACCGTTGAACGCGTATCGACTGTGCATTGCCAGGTTGCGAGGGTAACAGGCTGAGCAAACAGCGATACTCTGCTTCAGTCATCGTGCCATGTGCCCGGCTCGATAGAAGATGCTGAAGAAAGCACTCAGCGAGCGCATGACCAATAAAGTCTCTTGCTGTACGGCCGTCCTGTCGTTTTGACATCCAGTAGTCAGACAGCAATTGCTCGTATGCATCGCGGACTCCCGAAACCACGTCAGCCAGCGCCAGCTCGAAAAGCTCGCTCTGCGCTTGCGGCAAGACAAGGCCCCGCGCATCCAGAAATTGCCGTATCAGACCCGTCGGAAGAACGTTCAGGGAAAATGCCTGCACAGCAGCATCAGCCAGATACTGAGTGCCCACTACCGATGACACCACCGGATTGGCTCCGGGGTCAGTGCCCAGAATCTGCACCACCTGACTGAAAACGTCGACGCTGTCTGCGACGCCTCTCTGCACTAACGCCGTCTGCAAGGCCTTGCCTGCCGCAGCTCGCAGGTCCGGCAGCTCCTGCAGCTCCTGCAACTGGACCAACAGGCGTTCCAGATGCCCGGCCTGCTGGCGCATGATCGCCAGCGTACGCGCTTCGAAGAGCGAGCCCTCGACACGCTCTGCCTCGATAGTCGATATATCGCTGACGTCGCCAAACCGCTGCTGCAAGGCACTTAGCAGCGAAGTGCGGCTCTCGAATCGCTCGACCCCGAAGGTCAGGGTACTCAAAAAGACTGGCGCGGCACCTGGCGTGGGGTCACTGATTAACAAGGCACCCGCAAGTTCGGCGTTATCGGGCGAATTGTCGCCTATGATCAGCCGATCAGCTCTTGGAAGGGGTGCATCGCTGTTGGGCTCGACACTTACTCCGACCAATAATTGCAGCCACTTGCCATCTTCACTGCTGATGCGTGAGCTGCCGACTGCGTCATGAATGTCCTGTGTGAATCGGCTGCGCAGAGAGTCGCTGAAAAAATAGGGAAGTACTGTTGGCATGTGCTGTTTCCTTTGACTAGCCCTCATCGCTCACTGCGCCGGGGCACGTGGCAGAGGAAAAGGAAACAGCTTATTGAGGTAGCACGACGCGCCTGCGTTACATAAAGCAATGGGTCCGCAGGCGCACGTCGCCCACATCAATTAACGGAAGGCTGGACGTTCTTTTCAACCCATGCAGCGAAGGCGTTGATGAACGTCTCCAAAAATGGCCGTGTCTTGTCGGACAGTGCGCCCGCTTCATCGAAAAAGCTTCCAGCGCCACCCAGGTATGCCTCAGGCTGCTGAAGGCACAGCACGTCCAGAAATACCAGAGACTGGCGCAGGTGATGGTTGGCACCAAAGCCACCGACAGCACCCGGAGAAGCGCTTATGACCGCGCCGGGTTTGCCGCTGAAAGCGCTTTTGCCGTAAGGACGCGAGCCCACATCAATGGCATTTTTCAGGGCACCCGGCACCGAACGGTTGTATTCCGGTGTTACAAAAAGCACGCCGTCGGCAGCGCCCAACTGGTCGCGAAATGCACTGTAGGCTGGCGGCCGAGAAGCGCCATCAATGTCTTCGTTATACAGAGGCAAATCGCCAATTTCGACGATATTAAGTTTAAGGCTGGCAGGTGCCAGCTCCGCGAGGGCAAGCGCAATTTTTCGGTTGATGGAGTCTTTTCGCAGACTGCCGACCAATACGGCAATGGTATGAACCTGGCTCATGAAAATATCCGTCATCTGATTAATAGGGAATATCAGGTATACAACAACAGCCGCCTTTAGACGACCATTGCCCTGGTCAATTCCCCGACGCGCCACAACCGCCCGGATTATTTTTTTCCTGCCGGCAAACTCACCTATAGATCAGTGGTCTACTAGCCTCGATGGATTCGTAAACCAGCAGTTGTATTCAGTTTCAGAGGTTACAGAGCAAATGGCTTCAGTTCTCGTCGGACAATTTCATGCCAGAGACGCCGAAGGTCGCGTCTACCCGGTCCATGAATTCCAGGAATCGCAGCCGGGTGAGGTGCAGGGCGGGCAGCCGGTAATCACTTACAGACTGGCAATTGGTGACCGGGTCAAGCATTTGGGCGGTGAAGACTTTCAACTGGTGCAATCGGGCGTGAAAATCACCCGTACAACGCCGTAATACAAACAGAACTCCCGCTCGAGCTACCGCTGCCAGCGGGAAGTTGCTAGTCAGAAAAGATCAGATACCAGAAAATTGCCGTTTCACGTGTGTTGGGATCTATGCCTCGATAGCGCATATGGTCCACCCCGCCTACCACGTATCCACAACGCTCATACAACCTGCAGGCACCCAGGTTATTGTTCTGGGTTTCCAGAACGATGCCGGGCAGATTGCGCTTGCGGCTCCAGAATTGAGCGACATCGAGCAATGAGCGCGCGACCCCATGACGACGCGCCGACTCGTCTACCGCCAATTCATCGATGTAGGCGAACCCGCTCCAGTGAGTGCTCATCACGATATGGCCAACCGGGCGGTCATCCAGCCATGCCACCATCACCGACCTCGTGGCGGCATCGCGATGATCGGCAAACTCCTGAGAATCGATACCATAATTCTTGCTGTACGGCTCGACCAGCTCAACCTGCCATGAATCAACGCTTTCGCCGATACGCGGTTGGGCATAGCCAAGCACTGTAAACGTGAATTCGCTATTGAGAATGTAGTCCTCGAAGCATTCGTCTGCGATCCGAATGCTCAAGGCAGGGTTTGCCAGGTTCATGTCACCACTCGCTGGTTGCTGTCAGGAGGACGTCTGCGCTGCGGCTTCCAGCATTTGTACCCACAAAGCAGGTGCACCGGATGCCTTGGCAATGGTGCTCATACGGACTTCATGCTCGGCCAGTTCACTTTCCGAAGCACGAATGATGCGGCAAGGTTTGCGATCGGCAGGCAAACGGCGGATTTCGCTGCCTCGGTTGCCAGAGCCTTCACCGGAGCCGTTGCCGTCAGAGGCATTACCAGCCAGCGACAGGCTGGTCTGCCCGCCGGTCATCGCCAGGTAGACGTCGGCCAGAATTTCAGAGTCGAGCAGTGCGCCGTGCAGCTCGCGGCCCGAGTTGTCGACGCCGTAGCGCTTGCACAGGGCATCCAGACTGTTGCGCTGCCCCGGATGGCGCTCGCGGGCCATCATCAGGGTGTCGAGGATCGAACAGTGCTGGGTGATATCAGCCCTGTCCTGCGAACCCATCAAGGCAAATTCGTTGTTGATGAAGCCAACATCGAACGCTGCGTTGTGAATGATCAGTTGCGCGCCTTTGATGAATTCGAAAAATTCATCGGCGACTTCGGCAAACCGGGGCTTGCCGACCAGAAATTCGTTGGTGATACCGTGAACACCAATCGCGCCTTCGTCACTTTCGCGATCAGGTTGCAGGTACACGTGAAAATGCCGACTGGTCAGGCGCCGGCCAATCAACTCGACACAACCGATCTCGATGATCCGGTGACCATCTGTCACCGGCATACCGGTGGTTTCGGTATCGAGAACGATCGATCTGTTATCCAGGTTTTGTAATGCCATTGACTGTCGCCTCATCTACAGGCCGCGATTCTAACACGCCATGGAAGCTGCGAGCCTGTCGGATCCATCCGCAATTGAAAGGGATAAACGTCAGCGGGCGCTGCAGGGATACAACGGATTCGGCGATTTTACCCGGAACTCGCCCGCCTCCCGAGTTGCACCATGAGTTGCGATAAAGGCAACAGAGTTCCGAGTTTGCGATGATTGCTGACGCGTCTGCCGCGTGTCCATACTCGACCCATCGGCAACAGGAGATCGATATGAGCCCTCTTTGGCAGCGCCTTCGCGATCAAGCCCGGCAACTGACCGAGCGCAACCCGGTACTCGGCGATTATGCGACAAGCCACCTGCTGGTCTATTCGACTTTCGAGGATGCGCTCGCTGCGAACCTTGCCCGACAGATGCAGGCCCAAGCGAGTAACGTGGCGCTGGAAGACTGGTTCAAGGCGATCATAAAGGCCAGGCCGTCCATCGCTCAGGCAGCAGCTGCCGATATCAACCATCTGGAAACAGTCAATCCTGCCTGCCCGGATCACCTCACGGCCTTTCTGACCTTTCGTGGCATACAGGCCGTTCAGGCATACCGCATCGCCCATGCACTGTGGGCTGAGGGCGATGAGCAAAGCGCCGTGCTTGTGCAGAACTGGGCGGCCAACACCTGGAGCATCGATATTCACCCGGCGGCGCGGCTCGGCAAATCCTTGTTTGTCGACCATGGCATCGGCCTTGTTATCGGGGAAACCGCTGTAGTCGAAGATCAAGTGAGCCTCTGGCACGGTGTCACGCTGGGCAGCACCCTCAACGAAGCAGGCGACCGACACCCGAAAATCCGCAGAGGCGCACTTATTTGCGCCGGAGCAACCGTTCTGGGAAACATCGAAGTAGGAGCCAATGCCATTGTGGCGGCCAACCCGGTCGTACTCAAAGCAGTGGCGGCTGAAACGGTCGTCGCTGGCACACCGGCAAAGGTGGTGGGTAATGCCCCTGCTTTTCTGGCGACCTTTACGACAAAATCCAAAGGCTAATCAGGAGCTATTACCATGACAGCCGTTGCTCAATTTGCGCAGGGTATCGATCATCCTCTTGTCACCGTGCGTAATCATGCCGAGGCTCTGGAGCTGTATCGCAGAATGGGCTTCGCGCCGTCGCCGGTCAGCTACCACCCTTGGGGAACCGTCACCTCGTTGATGATGTTTCCCAGTAACTTTATCGAATTGATCGGCGTCGAAGATGCTTCGAAATTCGGCACCCACTAGGTAAACGGTTTCTGCTTCGGACGTCAGTTGGGTCAATTCCTCGACCGCGGCGAAGAAGGCGTTTCGCTGGTGGCGCTGCACAGTAAAGATGCCGACGATGACCACGCGCGTATGGCGGCTGCAGGGCTTGAAAGCCAGGGCCGTATTGATTTTCGCCGAAAAATGACGCTTCCCGATGGTCGCGACGATGAAGCCGTTGTTTCGCTGGCGCTCTTCATCGACCCGGAACTCCCGGACGCCTCCAACTTTATCTGCCATCAGCATCGTCCTGAGCTGATCTGGGTGCGCGGCTGGCAGAACCACCCCAATGGTGCAGACGGGATTCTGGCGATCACCTATCTGGCAGACCCCGAACGGCTTGAACCCCGCTGGCGAGCTATCTACGGCAATGCGGTGACATACAACGGTGCCGCCCTGGAGGCTGATACCCGATGCGGCGTATTGCGTGCCATCGACGCCGCGACAGCTGCCCTGGAATTTCCGGACGTCGAGCTACCTGCAATTACCAGGGAGCGCCCCCATGCGATTTCCATCCGGCTGCGCACCACGAGCCTCAACGATCTGCGCGCAATACTGGCGCGTAATGACGTGGCTCATCATGAAATACGGGGTCATGAAATACCGGACCGCGTCCTCGTGGCGCCGCACGCGGCAGGCAATGTCATCCTCGATTTCGTACAGAGTGTTTGACTGAACGTCGACTGACGAATATCAGCTTTTTATGCCACGCACTTCGTCAACACCACGGTTGGCAAGCTGGTCGGCACGCTCGTTGCCGGGATGGCCGATATGGCCTCGTACCCACTGCCATTTCACGTTATGCCGGCTGACCTGTTCATCGAGCAGCTGCCACAGATCGGCATTTTTGACCGGTTCCTTGGCCGCGGTTTTCCAGCCGCGTTTCTTCCAGTTGACCATCCACTCGGTAATGCCTTTCATCACGTACTGAGAGTCGGTCACCAGCGTCACTTCGCAGGGACGCTTGAGTTCTTCGAGCCCGCGAATGGCACCCGTCAGCTCCATGCGGTTGTTGGTGGTGTTGGCCTCGCCACCCCACAGCTCTTTTTCGACACCCTTACACACCAGCAGGGCACCCCACCCGCCCGGGCCAGGATTGCCCTTGCAGGCACCGTCGGTGAAGAGTTCAACGCTATCGCTCATTACGACCTTTCCAGAATGATGGGCTTCATGTGCAGCATGGCATTGCTCAGGAATGATCCTGAGTGTTGCGACTGACCTTGGCCATCGGCATGGGAATCAGCTTGCCGATAGGGTCGCGGCGTACCTGACGTACAGGCCTCAGGCCTACCACCAGTTTACGCGCCACCAGAAGGTAGAAGCCGCCACCGGGGCTCTGACGTCCTTCACCGAGGCTTTCGAGCCCAGCAAGGCGTGACGGCCATGCCGCTGAAGCAAGGGGCGGACGATAGCATCCGAAGCGCCGTTTCTCCAGCGCGAAGCCCAGCAGGTTCAGCCAGTCGGCGACCCGCGAGGATGAGATGCAGCGCGCCTTGCGCAGCCCATCCCGAGCGAACACGTGACGCATGCCCCAGGCGCTCCAGGGGTTGATGCCGATAATCAGCAAGTGCCCGCCCGGCCGAACACTGCTGGCCGCTTCACGCAGCAGCCCGTGGGGCGACAGACAGAAATCCAGACCGTGCTGCAGTACCACGACATCCGCCGCGTGCTCGCTCAATGGCCAGGCCTGCTCTTCGCAGACAATCTCGACGCCCGGCAATGGTGCTCCGAGCCGCACATTGCGTTGCACCTGCGGGGCAACCGGCGGCGCTTGCGCCGACGGGCCGTAATGCACCAGGTAGCCGCCGAAATACCGCCCCAGCTCTTCGTCGAGAATGCGCCGTTCCTCTTCGAGCAGAAGCTGCCCCAGCGGCCCGGAAAGCCATTCACGGGCAGCGCGGATCAATGCAAGCCACTCAGGATCAGCCTGAGCGAACGCTTCATCGGTCATGAGTTCTCCTCCAGAGGTGCTCGCGTACAGCGGCAACAGACTCTAAGATGCACCATTGTCCGCCGCTATGCGAACTGCGCCATGATACAGATCCACGCCCTTCCTGCTTTCAATGACAACTACATATGGTTGTTACAAGACCTTTCGAGCCAGCAATGCGCTGTGGTCGATCCTGGCGACGCGAAACCGGTGCGGGGCTGGCTGGCGGAGCATCCGGACTACCGGTTGACCGATATTCTCATCACCCACCACCAAAATGATCATGTCGGCGGCGTGGCGGAACTCAAGCAGGCGACCCTGGCACGCGTACTCGGCCCTGCGGCAGAGACTATTCCGGCACGCGATATCGCACTGGTCGACCATGACCGACTGACAGTGCTCGGCCTCGAGTTTGTGGTGCATGCAGTTCCCGGCCACACGCTCGGTCATATCGCCTTCTACCATGAAGACGCTACAACGCACTTGCTGTTCAGCGGCGACACGCTGTTCGCAGCAGGCTGTGGACGTCTGTTCGAGGGTACGTCAGAGCAGATGCATGACTCCCTCGAGCGTCTGGCCAAACTGCCGGACAGCACGCTGATTTATTGCGCCCACGAATACACGCTGAGTAATCTGCGCTTCGCTCAGGCCGTCGAGCCCGATAATCAGGATATTGCCCAACGCCTCGCCGAAGTCACCCGCTGGCGTAGTGAAAATCGCATCAGCCTTCCTTCGAACCTGGCTCTGGAAAAACGCACCAACCCGTTCCTGCGAACCCGGGAAACATCTGTTAAAGAAAAAGCGGACGAACGGAGCGGCGGGCAAAACACCTCGCAGAGTGCGGTCTTTGCCAGCTTGAGGGCATGGAAAGATAAGTTCTGACCTGACCATAAAACCGCAATAAAATTCTGAAAGGTTGACCGACGGCAGGCTGCTTCCTAGAATCGCCCGACATTTTCGTCTGGATGTACCCCCCGAACAATGTCGTCATCTATCAGCAAGCCTTCACATTCGGACGCATTGACTCGGTTGGCTCAGGCCATGGCTGTCACCGCGAGTGCGCTTCTGGCCGGTTGCCAGAGCACTGCCAGCGTCGACCCGGTCAGCAGCCATCGCACGCCTAATCTGGCCGCCGGCATCAAGCAAAAACCGATTTTCCTGTCTCACAGGCCCGTCACTCCCCTCGCCCCGCCACAAGATGTGTGGGAGCGCATGCGTCAGGGCTTTCAACTGCAACAAGGCAACGATCAAAACCCCCGTATCGACCAGCAGCGCCTGTGGTTCGCCAACAACCCTTCCTTTCTGGAAAACGCTGGCGAGCGTGGCAGCCTGTATATGCATTACATCGTCGAGCGCCTTGAAGAACGCAACATGCCGCTGGAGCTGGCTCTGCTGCCGGTCATCGAAAGCGCCTACAACCCGATGGCCGTTTCACGCAGCCAGGCTGTAGGTCTATGGCAGTTCATCCCCTCGACCGGGCGTTACTTCAACCTGCGCCAGACCAGCTTTTATGACGGACGTCGCGACATCCAGGCCTCGACCGTTGCCGCACTGGATTACCTGACCCGTCTGCATGACATGTTCAACGGTGACTGGTTGCTGGCCCTCGCGGCCTACAACGCGGGCGAAGGCACAGTGAGCCGTGCCATCGAGCGCAATGACAAGCTCAACCTGCCGACCGACTACTGGAACCTGCCACTTCCGCAGGAAACCCGTGACTATGTGCCCAAGCTGCTGGCCTTGTCCCAGGTAGTACTGTCGCCGGAAGCCTATGGCGTCAACCTCAATCCGATCGCCAACCAGCCCTATTTCGAAGTCGTCGAACTCAACAAGCGCGTCGATCTGTCCAAAGTGGCCAGCGCTGCCGATATTGACGAAGATGAGCTTATCCAGCTCAACCCTGCCTACAAGAAGCGCCTGACGGTCGATGGGCCTCAGCATCTGCTGGTGCCAACGTCCAAGGCGCAACTGCTGACTGCCAGCCTGCTGACCATGAAGCAGGAAGAGCTGGTCGCCTGGCAGCCTTACCGCGTACGCAAGGGCGATACTCTGGAAAGCCTGGCGAGTCGCTATCAGGTCACGGTCAGCTCGCTCAAGGGCAATAACAAGCTCTCCGGCAACCGCCTGAAGGTCGGTCAATCACTGAGCATACCGGTCAAGCCGGGCATGCAGAATTCACAGCCCGTGTTCGAAGCATTGGCCAGCAACGACAAGCCGTCACGTACCCGAAGTTACAAGGTGCGCAGCGGTGACAACCTGACCACCATCGCGCAAGCCAACAAGGTGGATGTCGAAGACCTGCAACGCTGGAACAAGCTGACCGGCAAGAAGCTCAAGGTCGGCCAGACGCTGGTCATGCAGGACACCAGCAAATCCAGCAGTAAAACGGTCGCCAGCGCCAAAGACGGCGAAAAGAAATCCATGCAGTACAAGATCCAGAAAGGCGACTCGATGTACCTGGTCGCCAAGCGCTTTAACGTCGAGATGCAACATCTCAAGCGCTGGAATCCACGTAGCGGGCAGGCCCTCAAACCCGGTCAGACCCTGACCGTTTACCTGCCGCACTGATGATCGCGGCCACTTGCCCTTCGATAACCTTGGGGCGGGTGGCCGATGCAGCCCCGGCGGCGCAGTCACCTGCAGTCTTTTTCCAGCTGGAACAAGCTGTTACTGTTAGCGACCCGAAAGCCCAAGTCGCCCGGATCGTGATACGTCCCTTCCTGCTAACCATCAGCCTCGCCTTGAGCTTCTGCGCCAACGCAGCCATCACAGAAAGTCATGGCTATGCGCAGTTTGGTGTTCTCAAGTACCCGGCCAGCTTTACTCATTTCGACTGGGTCAATCCCGAGGCGCCGAAAGGTGGCACCTTGAGAATGATGGCGTTTGGTACGTTCGACACGCTCAATCCTTACACATTCAAGGGCAGCAGCCCGGTCTCGACCGGAAACTTCCTGCAATACGGCGTCAATGAACTGAACGAGCCGTTGATGGTGGGCACAGGGCAGTACGACCCGTCCGACGATGAACCGACCTCCAGTTACGGGCTGATCGCCCAGTCCGTTGAATACAGCGAGGACCGCAGCTGGGTGGTGTTCAACCTGCGCCCGCAGGCGCGCTTTCACGATGGCAAGCCCATCACCGCCTACGACGTGGCGTTTTCCTACCGAACGCTGCTCAAGGACGGTCATCCTCAATACCGCACCGCCTTGCAGGAAGTGCAGCGCGTCGACATCCTCAATCGTCATCGCATCCGGTTTGTCTTCAAGCGCTCTGGCAATCCGTTGCTGATTCTGCGTCTTGGGGAACTGCCAGTGCTGCCCCAGCATTACTGGAAGAACAGAGACTTCAAGGCGACTACCTTCGAACCGCCGCTGGGCAGTGGCCCCTACCGCATCACCCGCGTGCAGCCCGGACGTCAGCTGGTGTTCGAGCGGGTCAAGGATTACTGGGGCAAGGACCTGCCGGTCAACCGCGGCAAATACAATTTCGACCGGGTGGAAGTCGAGTTCTACCGCGACAGCGATGTGGCGTTCGAAGCATTCAAGGCGGGCGAATTCGATATCTACATCGAGCATCAGGCCAAGAACTGGGCGAATGGCTATAACTTCCCGGCAGTCGCAAACGGTCAGGTAATCAAGGCGCAGATTCCGCACCGCATACCGACCCAGACCCAAGGCCTGTTCATGAACACCCGGCGCGCGGCCTTCGCCGATATCCGCGTACGCGAAGCACTGGGGCTGTTGTTCAATTTCGAATGGACCAACCGCACACTGTTCAGCGACGCTTATGAGCGTTCGACCAGCTATTACCCCAACAGCGAGTTTTCCGCGACGGGCCTGCCGAGCGGGGCTGAATGGTTATTGCTGGCGCCTTATCGCGATCAGTTGCCCGCCAGTCTGTTTACCCAGCCATTTGCCCCATCGAAAACCGATGGCGGCGGCATCCCGCGCGACACTCTGCGCAAGGCCTTGAAACTGCTTGCCGATGCTGGCTGGACGCTGTCGGACAAGGGCTTGCTTAACGCCGACAAGCAACCGCTGCGCTTCGAGATCCTGCTGTCAACCCCAACCTCGAACGCATCCTGCAGCCCTACATCGAAGACCTGCGACGCCTGGGTATTGATGCAGGGCTGCGCACCGTCGATCGCGCCCAGTACAAACAACGCCTGGACCGTTTCGACTTCGACATGATTCTCATGACCCTGCAACAGACGCTGAGCCCCGGTCTTGAGCAGTGGCAATATTTTCATTCAAGCCAGGCCGCGATCAACGGCAGCAAGAACTACGCCGGCATTGCCAACCCGGTGGTCGACGCCCTGCTGAACAAACTGCTCGGCGCGCAAACCCGCGATCAACAGGTCGCGGCTGCGCGAGCGCTGGACCGCGTGCTGCTGGCTCAGCACTACAGCATTCCCAACTGGTATCTGAACAATCATCGGCTTGCCTATCGCAACCGATTCGCCATGGTCACCACCCCGCCCTACACCCTGGGGCTGCGTGCGTGGTGGCTCAAGACTCTGGAGAAGCCCCGATGAACCCATTGCATTCCCTGCGCGCGCAAGCGGCCGGCCTGCTGTTGGCCAGCCTCGCCTGCACGGTACAGGCTGCGCCTCAGCATGGCGTGACGCTGTACGACGAGCCGCCCAAGTACCCGGCCGACTTCAAGCACTTCGACTACGTGAACCCTGATGCGCCCAAGGGTGGCACGTTCCGCCAGGCAGGCTTCGGCGGTTTCGACAGCCTCAACCCGTTCATCAACAAGGGCGTGCCGGCAGATGACATCGGCCTGATCTACGACACCCTGGCCCGTGCAAGCCTGGATGAACCGTTCAGTGAGTACGGGCTGGTTGCCGGTAAAATCGAGAAAGCCCCGGACAACAGCTGGGTACGCTTCTACCTGCGCCCGGAAGCGCGCTTTCATGACGGCCACCCGATGCGTGCCGAAGACGTGGAGTTCAGCTTCAAGACACTGATGGAGCACGGGTCGCCCATGTACAAGGGTTACTACGCCGACGTCGATCAGGTGGTCGTCGAAGACCCGCTGCGCGTGCTGTTCAAATTCAAGCACAAGGGCAATCGGGAGATGCCGCTGATTCTTGGCCAGTTACCCGTGCTGCCCAAACATTTCTGGGCAGATCGCGACTTCAGCAAGGGCAACCTGGACTTCCCGCTGGGCAGCGGGCCGTACAAGGTCGCCGATGTAAAAGCCGGGCGCTCGGTGCGCTATGAACGGGTCAAGGATTACTGGGCCAAGGACCTGCCGATCAATAAGGGCTTCTACAACTTCGATGTGCTGACCACCGACTACTATCGCGACAACACCGTCGCGCTGGAAGCGGGCAAAGCCGGGCAGTTCGATTATTGGGTGGAAACCAGCGCCAAGAACTGGGCAACTGCATATGACACGCCAGCAGTCCGGGATGGCAGGCTGATCAAGGAAGAGCTTCCCAATGGCAATCCGACGGGCATGCAGGGTTTTGTCTTCAACCTGCGCAAGCCGGTGTTTCAAGACGTCAGGGTCCGTGAGGCGCTGACTCTGCTGCTGGACTTCGAGTGGACCAACAAACAGCTGTTCAACGGCTCGTACAGCCGCACCAAAAGCTATTTCGACAACTCGGAAATGGCCGCCAGCGGCCTGCCGTCCGCCGAAGAACTGAAAATTCTTGAACCGTTGCGCGGCAAGATTCCGGATCGAGTGTTCACCGAACCCTTCACGCTGCCGGTAACCGATGGCAGTGGCATGATTCGTCCACAGCAACGCCGGGCCTTCCAGCTGTTGCAGGAAGCGGGCTGGAAGATCGTCGACGACAAGATGGTCGATGCCCAGGGCAACCCGGTGAAGCTGGAGTTTCTGATCGCCCAGACCGAGTTCGAGCGCATTCTGTTGCCTTACAAACGTAACCTGAGTGATCTGGGCATCGAGCTGGTGATTCGCCGCGCCGACGTGTCGCAATACATCAACCGCCTGCGCTCGCGGGACTACGACATGATCGTCACTGGCTATCCGCAGTCCAGCTCACCCGGTAACGAGCAGCGCGTGTATTTCGACTCATCCAGCGCCGACAACCCGGGCAGCCGCAACTTCATGGGCCTCAAGGACCCGGCGGTAGACACGCTGGTCAACGGGCTGATCAACGCCGACTCCCGGGAAAGCCTGATCACCCATACCAAAGCGCTGGACCGCGTATTACTGTGGGGTTTTTACGTTGTACCCAACTGGCACATCAAAACCTGGCGGGTGGCTTACTGGAATCACATCGACCATCCCAAGGCCAAGGCGCTTTCCGATATCGGCCTGATGACCTGGTGGGCGAAGCCGAATGTCAAACCCGCCACCGCGACCCCGTCAGCCACTGATCAGGCCAAGCCTGCGAACGCGGAGCAATAACATGCTGGCTTATATTCTGCGACGGCTACTGCTGATCATCCCTACCCTGCTCGGCATTCTGATCATCAACTTCGTCATCATTCAGGCCGCACCCGGTGGACCGGTCGAGCAGATGATCGCCAAGATCGAAGGCTTTGATGGCGCTACCAGCCGATTTGCGGGTGGCGGTGCCGAGGTATCGGTGGCGGGCTCCAACTACCGTGGCGCGCAGGGCCTGGACCCGGCACTGATCAAAGAAATCGAACGCATGTACGGTTTCGATAAATCGGCACCGGAACGCCTGTGGATCATGATCAAGAACTACGCCACGCTGGATTTCGGCGACAGCTTCTTTCGCGATGCCAAGGTGATCGACCTGATCGTCGAGAAGATGCCGGTCTCCATCTCTCTGGGGTTATGGAGCACGCTGATCATGTACCTGGTGTCGATCCCGCTTGGGATCGCCAAAGCCACTCGCCACGGCAGCCAGTTCGACGTGTGGACCAGCTCGGCGATCATCGTCGGCTACGCCATCCCGGCGTTTCTGTTCGCGATTCTGCTGATCGTGGTGTTTGCCGGTGGCAGCTACTTCAACTGGTTCCCGCTGCGCGGGCTGACTTCGAACAACTATGACGAACTGAGCACTCTGGGCAAGGTCTTCGACTACTTCTGGCATCTGGTGCTGCCGGTCACCGCGCTGGTGATCGGCAACTTCGCCACCATGACCCTGCTGACCAAGAACAGCTTTCTCGACGAAATCAGCAAGCAATATGTCACCACCGCCAAAGCCAAGGGCCTGAGCAACCACAAGGTGCTCTACGGCCATGTGTTTCGCAACGCGATGCTGCTAGTGATCGCCGGCTTCCCGTCGGCGTTCATCGGTATCTTCTTCACCGGCTCGCTGCTGGTGGAAGTGATCTTTTCGCTGGACGGCCTCGGCCTGATGAGCTTTGAAGCCGCTATCAACCGCGACTACCCGGTGGTGTTCGGCACCCTGTTCATCTTCACCCTGCTGGGGTTGGTGGTGAAGCTGATCGGCGACATCACCTACACCCTGGTAGACCCGCGCATCGACTTCGAAAGCAGGAAGCATTGATATGAAGCTGTCTCCTCTCAATCGCCGTCGCTTCGAACGCTTCAAAGCCAACCGACGCGGCTGGTGGTCACTGTGGCTGTTCCTCATCCTGTTCGGCCTGAGCCTGGGCGCCGAACTGATCGCCAACGATAAACCGCTCGCCGTGCGCTACGACGGTCACTGGTACTTCCCGGTGCTGGAGCGTTACCCGGAGACCACCTTCGGCGGCGAATTCCCGCTGGAAGCCAATTACAAGAGCCCGTACATCAAGGAATTGCTCGCGGCGAAGGATGGCTGGACCCTGTGGGCGCCCATCCCGTTCAGTTACCAGAGCATCAACTACGACCTGAAAGTCCCCGCCCCTGCGCCACCGTCCCGGGAAAACCTGCTGGGCACCGACGATCAGGGCCGTGATGTGCTGGCACGAGTGATCTACGGCTTCAGGATTTCCGTGCTGTTCGCCCTGACCCTGACCATCCTCAGCTCGATCATCGGCGTCATCGCCGGTGCCCTGCAGGGTTTCTATGGCGGCTGGGTCGACCTGCTGGGCCAGCGTTTTCTGGAGGTGTGGTCGGGCCTGCCCGTGCTGTATCTGTTGATCATTCTCGCCGGCTTCGTGCAACCCAACTTCTGGTGGCTGCTGGGCATCATGCTGCTGTTCTCCTGGATGAACCTGGTGGACGTGGTGCGTGCCGAGTTCCTGCGTGGCCGGAATCTGGAATATGTAAGAGCCGCGCGAGCGCTGGGCATGGAGAACGGCGCGATCATGTTCCGCCATATCCTGCCCAA
Organism: Pseudomonas amygdali; assembly: GCF_002699855.1. GTDB lineage: Bacteria > Pseudomonadota > Gammaproteobacteria > Pseudomonadales > Pseudomonadaceae > Aquipseudomonas > Aquipseudomonas amygdali. Next base: position 95,099 of record NZ_LKBW01000223.1, read on the forward strand.
CGCCATGGTCTCGACCATGACCTTCATGCCGTTCATCCTCACCGGGGCCATCGGCACCTTGACTGCACTGGACTTCCTGGGCTTCGGCCTGCCCGCCGGATCGCCTTCGCTGGGCGAACTGGTGGCGCAGGGCAAATCCAACCTGCAGGCACCCTGGCTGGGCATCAGCGCGTTCGCTGTGCTGGCCATTATGCTGAGCCTGCTGGTGTTCATCGGCGAATCTGCCCGCGATGCTTTCGACCCAAGGAAATAAGATGAGCAATGACAATCTGATCGAAATCCGCGATCTGGCGGTCGAGTTCGTGACGGGCGACTCACGGCAACGGGTGGTCGAGAACATCAGCTTTGACATCCGTCGGGGTGAAACCCTCGCACTGGTCGGCGAAAGCGGCTCGGGCAAATCGGTTACAGCGCATTCGATCCTGCGCCTGCTGCCCTACCCCATTGCCAGTCATCCGAGCGGCACTATCCGCTACGGCGGTGAAGACCTGCTGAAAGTGGAAGAGAAAAAGCTGCGCTCGATCCGTGGCAACCGTATCGCCATGATCTTCCAGGAACCGATGACTTCGCTGAACCCGCTGCACTCGGTCGAAAAACAAATCAACGAGGTGCTGGGCCTGCACAAGGGCCTGACCGGCAAGGACGCCACCAAACGCACGCTGGAGCTTCTTGAGCTGGTAGGCATCCCCGAGCCACACAAACGGCTCAAAGCCTTGCCACACGAGCTTTCAGGCGGCCAACGCCAGCGTGTAATGATAGCGATGGCACTGGCCAACGAGCCGGAGCTGCTGATTGCCGACGAACCGACTACTGCACTGGACGTCACGGTACAGCTGAAAATTCTTGAGTTGCTCAAGCAATTGCAGGCTCGTCTGGGCATGGCGTTGTTACTTATCAGCCACGATTTGAACGTGGTAAGGCAAATAGCCAACCGAGTATGTGTCATGCAGCGCGGTTGCATCGTCGAACAGGCATCGTGCGAAGAATTGTTCCGTTCGCCGCAACATCCTTACACCAAAGTGTTGCTCAGCGCAGAGCCCAGCGGCGGTCCTTCGACCAACCCGGCCGGCGCCCCGCTGCTTGAAGTCGAGGACCTGAAAGTCTGGTTCCCGATCAAAAAGGGCCTGCTCAAGCGCACGGTCGACCACGTCAAGGCGGTGGACGGCATACGCTTCAGCCTGCCGCAAGGGCAAACACTGGGCATCGTGGGTGAAAGCGGGTCGGGCAAATCGACGCTGGGGCTGGCGATTCTTCGGCTGATCGGCAGCCAGGGCACCATACGTTTCAAGGGCAACGCGCTAGAATCTCTGTCGCAACAGCAGATCCGTCCGCTGCGCAGGCAGATGCAGGTGGTGTTCCAGGACCCGTTTGGTAGTTTGAGCCCGCGTATGTCAGTGGGTGAAATCGTTGGCGAAGGCTTGCGAATCCATGGCATGGGCACGGCCGCCGAGCAACAGACGGCGATCATCGAAGCACTCAGGGAGGTTGGCCTGGATCCGGATACCCGGCACCGCTACCCTCACGAGTTCTCCGGTGGCCAACGGCAGAGGATCGCCATTGCACGTGCGCTGGTATTGAAACCGGCGCTTATCTTGCTGGACGAGCCGACGTCAGCCCTAGACCGGACCGTACAGCGTCAGGTCGTCGAGCTGCTTCGCTCGCTGCAAGCCAAGTACAATCTGACGTATTTGTTCATCAGCCATGACCTGGCTGTCGTCAAAGCGCTGAGCCACCAGCTGATGGTGGTCAAGCAAGGCCAAGTGGTCGAACAGGGTGCAGCGCAGGACATCTTCGCCGCACCGCAACATCCTTATACACAGCAGCTGCTGGAAGCCGCCTTTTTGGCACCGGTAGCTGTCGATTAACCTGAAGAGGAACAACACATGGGTTTTCTCGCCGGTAAGCGCGTCCTGATCGTCGGTGTCGCCAGTAAACTGTCCATCGCATCCGGCATTGCTGCCGCCATGCATCGTGAAGGTGCAGAGCTTGCTTTCACCTACCAGAACGACAAGCTCAAGGGCCGTGTCGAAGAGTTCGCCGTAGGCTGGGGCTCAGGTCCCGAGCTGTGCTTCCCTTGCGATGTGGCCAGCGACGAAGAGATCACCAAGGTCTTTGAAGAGCTGAGCAAGAAGTGGGACGGCCTGGACGTGATCGTTCACTCGGTCGGCTTTGCTCCGGGTGACCAGCTCGACGGCGACTTCACCGACGCTACCACTCGCGAAGGTTTCCGCATCGCTCATGACATCAGCGCCTACAGCTTCGTGGCCCTGGCCAAGGCTGGTCGCGAAATGATGAAGGGCCGCAATGGCAGCCTCCTGACCCTGTCGTACCTGGGCGCAGAGCGCACCATGCCCAACTACAACGTCATGGGCATGGCCAAGGCCAGCCTGGAAGCCGGCGTTCGTTACCTGGCCGGCAGCCTCGGCCCGGAAGGTACTCGCGTCAATGCTGTATCGGCCGGCCCGATCCGCACACTGGCGGCTTCGGGTATCAAGAACTTCCGCAAAATGCTGGCTGCCAACGAGGCGCAGACTCCTTTGCGCCGCAACGTGACCATCGACGAAGTCGGCAATGCCGGTGCGTTCCTGTGCTCTGACCTGGCGTCGGGCATCAGTGGTGAGATCATGTACGTCGACGGCGGTTTCAACACCACCGCGATGGGCAGCATGGAAGAGTAAGACGGCAAGCGCCGCTCCTCGCGAGCGGCATTTTTCCGGCAGGCAACTTTCCTGCACTCAAAAAGAAGGCCGCTCAGTGAGCGGCCTTCTTTTTTGTGCGGGTTTCGAGCTTAGAACTTCTCGATCTTCGCGTTGCTTTCCAGCTGTGCACGGTACGCAGCGAAATCCTGCTGACCCGCACGCGACGAGAGGAAGCGACGGTATTGCGCCTTTTCCGCGTCAGTCGGCGCAGCAGCCTGATTCACGCCATTGAGGCGCACAATCACGAAGCTGCCATCGGCTGCAGTAATGCTGGCGAATTCCGGCTTGCCCTTGCCATCAGGCTTGGGCATGCGGAACAGCGTCTGCAGTACTTGAGGATCAACGCCTTCCTGACTGCGAGTGACTGCCTCCATCGATTTCCAGTCACGTCCATCCTGCTTCGCAGCCAGAGGGATCTTGCCATCACGCAGCCCGGCCAGCAGAGCCTCGCCCTTGGCCTTGGCAGCGGCCGTGGCGTGCTCCTTGACCAGTTGAGTGCGAATCGAGCTGGCAACGCTCTCAAGCGGCAACTGCTGAGGTTGCAGATGCTCTTTGGAGCGCACCACCACGACGGTCTCCGGATCCAGCTCCAGCGTGTTGCTGTTGGAGCCCTCTTCCAGCACTTCTGGGCTGAACGCAGCCTGGATGACCGCACGGTTGGCTGTAATACCCTCACCGCCTTCACGACCGAATGGCGCAGTGGTCTGAACCTTCAGGCCCAGGTCCTGTGCCGGTTGAGACAGATCGGACGATTCAAACGCAGAATCTTCCAGCTGCTTGGTCACTTCGACAAATTTCTGCTCGACCAGCTGCGATTTCAAATCCGTGGTCAGTTTGTCTTTCAGACTGGCGAAGGTCGGCACCGATGGAGCCTCGACGCCCAGCAACTTGATCAGGTGCCAGCCGAAGTCGGTACGCACAGGCTGCGATACCTGGTCCTTGTTCAAGGCATACAATGTGTCTTCGAACGCAGGGTCATAGACACCCTTGCCTGCGTAACCAAGATCACCGCCCTTGCTGGACGAACCAGGGTCCTGCGAATATTCCTTGGCCAGCGCCGCAAAATCTTCACCCTTGGCCAGACGCTGTTGAATTTCTTCAATCTTCGCCTTGGCCTGCTCGTCGTTCAGTTTGTCGTTGACCTCGATCAGGATGTGCGCAGCACGACGCTGTTCGGACAGATTGGCGATTTCCTTCTGATAAGCCGCCTGCAAGTCCTCATCCTTGACCTGCACCTTGTCGAAGAAAGACGACTTCTTCAATTCGATGTAATCAAGCACAACCTGCTCAGGGCTCATGAACTCCTTGGCATGCTGGTCGTAGTGAGCCTTGACTTCGTCGTCCGTCACTTTGATCGCCGTGGTATCGGCGGGCAGGGTCAGCGACGCGAAATCACGGGTCTGCTTTTCCAGACGGGCAAAAGCGTCAACCTGTGCATCGGTTACGAAAGCACTGCCGGCAACCCCCGCACGCACCTGACCGATGAGCATTTCCTGGCCAAGCATCTGGCGGAACTGCAGACGGCTGTAACCCAGCTGGCGAATGACCTGATCGAAACGGTCAGCACTGAACTTGCCATCGACCTGAAACTCAGGCGTCTGCAAAAGCTGCTGATCCAGTGCCGCGTCGGAAAACGAGAACTTCGCATCCGTTGCACCTTGCAGCAGCAGCTTGCGGTCGATCAGGCCTTTGAGGGCTGATTCACGCAACAGCTTTTCATCCAGCATCGCAGGATCGAAATCCTTGCCCAACTGCTGCGCGAGCTGCTGAGCCAACTGACGCCGCTGCATGTCGACGGCCTGGCTCAACTCATTCTGAGAGATGTCCTCGCCGTTCACTTCAGCCGCGTTCTGCTTATTGCTGGTAGCGGTAAACAACGCCTCGATGCCGGTGAAGGCCATCAAAGCGATGATGATTCCGATAATTGTCTTGGCAATCCAGCCTTGTGAATTGTCCCTGATGTTCTGCAGCATTGCGTCCCCCAAAACGGTTGAACTGACTAACCAACCGCGGAGCGTGGGTAGAAAGCGGATAGAAGAAAGGCGCATCCGAGGATGCGCCTTCTCGTAACTGACGGAGCGATAGGGCTCGAACCCCTCGGTGTTGCAACCGAATGCACCACCGCTCCGCTACTGGATCAGGACAGACCCGACCCAGCGGGCAAAGGCATCGAGAGGCTTAGTTGACAGCTTCTTTGAGGGCTTTACCAGCTTTGAAACCTGGTTTTTTAGCAGCAGCGATTTCCAGCGTCTTACCAGTCTGAGGGTTGCGACCGATGCGAGCAGGACGATCAGTCACGGAGAACGTACCAAAGCCAACCAAAACAACCGAGTCGCCAGCCTTCAGAGCGCCAGTGACGGATTCGATCACTGCGTCCAGCGCACGGCCAGCAGCAGCTTTCGGGATATCAGCAGATGCAGCGATAGCATCAATCAGTTCCGACTTGTTCACTCTAAGTCCCCTTATCTCTATATTGAGTATGTTTCTAAGTTTTAGGTGTTAAGCAAAACGAGCGCTGGAAGGCTTGCTGGTGCTTGCTTTAAAGAGCCGCTTTATAACAAGGGCTCTAAAAAGCTGTCAAGGAAGCCTACCCAGTCTTAATGCGTGCTAATTCTGTCCTTAGAGTCAGACTCGCGTTTTTCTTCCTTTGCGACCAGATCTGTAGCCACGTCCGGCAACGGCTCCGGCTCCGGCTCCGGCTCCGGCTCCGGCGCGTATTGCAGCGCAATTTGCAGGACTTCGTCAATCCATTTAACGGGCTTGATTTGCAGATCCTGCTTGATATTGTCAGGAATCTCCTTCAAATCACGCACGTTTTCTTCCGGAATGATCACCGTCTTGATTCCGCCGCGATGCGCAGCCAGAAGTTTTTCCTTCAGACCACCAATCGCCAGCACCTGCCCGCGCAAGGTAATCTCGCCCGTCATTGCCACATCGGCACGTACCGGGATCTGTGTAAGCGCTGATACCAGAGCAGTACACATGCCTACGCCAGCGCTTGGTCCATCCTTGGGCGTCGCGCCTTCCGGCATGTGGATATGCGTGTCGTGTTTCTCGTGGAAATCGGCTGGAATGCCCAGACTACGGGCACGACTGCGCACCACGGTCTGCGCAGCTGTGATGGATTCGACCATGACATCACCCAGCGAACCGGTCTTGATCAACTGGCCCTTGCCCGATACAACCGCAGCCTCGATGGTCAGCAATTCACCGCCCACCTGAGTCCACGCCAGGCCTGTGACCTGACCGATCTGATCCTGTTGCTCGGCCAGTCCGTAGCGGAATTTGCGCACACCCAGGAAGTGTTCGAGCATCTCGGCAGTAACCTGCACGGAGAAGCGTTTTTCCATGGCGTGTTCTTTGACCGCCTTGCGGCAAACCTTGGCAATCTGGCGCTCTAGACCGCGTACGCCCGCTTCACGGGTGTAGTAGCGAATGATGTCGCGGATTGCTTCCTCGTCGAACTGGATCTCGCCTTTCTTCAAGCCATTGGCCTGAATCTGCTTGGGCGAGAGGTATTTGACGGCGATGTTGATCTTTTCGTCTTCGGTGTAACCCGGCAGGCGAATGACTTCCATCCGGTCCAGCAAGGCTGGCGGAATATTCATCGAGTTCGACGTGCACAGGAACATTACGTCGGAAAGATCGTAGTCGACTTCGAGGTAGTGATCATTGAAGTTATGGTTCTGCTCGGGGTCCAGAACCTCAAGCAATGCCGACGCCGGATCGCCGCGCATGTCACTGCCCATCTTGTCGATTTCATCAAGCAGGAACAGCGGGTTGCGGACGCCCACTTTTGTCATCTTTTGTATCAATCTTCCTGGCATCGAACCGATGTAAGTCCGGCGATGACCACGAATTTCAGCCTCGTCACGTACGCCACCGAGTGCCATACGCACGAATTTACGATTGGTTGCGTTGGCGATGGACTCGGCCAGGGAAGTTTTACCCACACCCGGTGGACCTACCAGACACAGTACAGGGCCACGAATCTTCTTCACGCGCTTTTGCACGGCGAGGTATTCGAGAATGCGTTCCTTGACCTCATCCAGACCATAATGGTCTGCATCCAGGATCGCTTCGGCGCGCGCAAGGTCCAGACGCACCTTGCTCTGAGCCTTCCACGGCACCTGAACCAGCCAGTCGATGTAGGAGCGCACCACAGTCGCCTCGGCCGACATCGGCGACATCTGCTTGAGCTTGTTAAGCTCGGCAGTCGCCTTTGTCAGAGCGTCCTTGGGCAGCCCGGCAGCGTCGATGCGCTTTTTCAGCTCTTCAATTTCGTTATGGCCTTCGTCGCCATCGCCCAGTTCCTTCTGAATGGCCTTCATCTGCTCATTCAGGTAGTACTCGCGTTGGCTGCGCTCCATTTGTTTTTTCACACGACCGCGAATGCGCTTTTCAACCTGCAGCAGATCGATTTCGGCATCCAGCAAGGCCAGCACGTGCTCGACACGGGCCGACAGGTCGATAATCTCGAGAATTTCCTGCTTCTGCTCGATCTTGAGCGCCATGTGCGCTGCCATGGTGTCAACCAGGCGACCGGGCTCATCGATGCTGTTGAGCGACGAGAGGACTTCTGCGGGGACTTTCTTGCCAAGCTGCACATACTGCTCGAACTGAGCCAGCAGGCTGCGCACAAATACTTCGGACTCGCGATCCGGCGCATCGACTTCGTCGATCAACGCGACGTCGGCGCGGTAATGGCCATCGACTTCGATGAAACGCTCTACCGAACCACGCTGCTCACCTTCGACCAGCACCTTGACGGTGCCATCAGGCAGCTTGAGCAACTGCAATACGGTGGCAATAGTGCCGACGTTGTACAACGCCTTTTCATCAGGATCGTCGTCAGCCGGGTTCCTTTGCGCGAGCAGCAGAATCTGCTTGTCGCCCGTCATTGCCGCTTCAAGGGCTTCGATAGACTTCTCGCGCCCCACGAACAGCGGGATAACCATGTGCGGATAAACCACGACATCACGCAATGGCAAGAGAGGCAATTCAATAGTGGTCTTCATGATTTCGCCTCTACGGCGGCCAATTGGCCGGGACAGATGGAATTAGCTTGAAGCCAAGATGGGGGTAGCGTCCAAAAAAAACAAGCTCTAGAGCCACGACCCGCCAAGATCAATTTCTTCATACAAAACGAATGAACGGCTGAAAAATGCAAAAGGGGGCCAAAAAGGCCCCCTTCCGTATTACTTCACACGCCCATACGCCTGCATGTGTTACGCGTCAGGGGCAACCTTGGCAGGCGGCTCACTGTTTTCGTAGATCAGCAGCGGCTTGGACGTACCATCGATAACGCTCTCATCGATCACCACCTTGCTCACGTCACTTTGCGACGGAATTTCGTACATGGTGTCGAGCAGCACGCCTTCGAGGATGGAACGCAAGCCACGGGCACCGGTCTTGCGCTCCAGCGCGCGACGGGCAACCGACTTCAACGCGTCGGTGCGGAACTCGAGGTCCACGCCTTCCATCTCGAACAGCTTGGCATACTGCTTGGTCAGCGCATTCTTCGGCTCGGTGAGGATCTGTATCAAAGCAGCCTCATCCAGCTCGTCCAGCGTTGCAAGCACTGGCAGACGGCCCACGAACTCAGGGATCAGACCGAACTTGACCAGATCGTCAGGCTCGACTTCACGCAGGGACTCGCCAACCTTCTTGCCCTCCTCCTTGCTGCGAACCTCGGCGTTGAAGCCGATACCGCCACGGGTGGAACGGTTCTGAATGACCTTTTCCAGGCCCGAGAAGGCACCACCGCAGATAAAGAGGATGTTGCGTGTGTCCACTTGCAGGAATTCCTGCTGCGGATGCTTGCGACCACCTTGCGGAGGAACGGAAGCCACGGTGCCCTCGATCAGCTTCAGCAAGGCTTGCTGCACGCCTTCGCCGGAAACGTCACGAGTGATCGAAGGGTTGTCGGATTTGCGCGAAATCTTGTCGATTTCATCGATGTAGACAATGCCCATCTGGGCCTTCTCGACATCGTAATCACATTTCTGCAACAGCTTCTGGATAATGTTTTCAACGTCCTCACCCACATAACCGGCTTCGGTCAGGGTGGTGGCGTCAGCGATGATGAACGGCACATTGAGCAGACGGGCCAGTGTTTCGGCCAGCAGCGTCTTGCCGGAGCCCGTAGGGCCGATCAGCAGGATGTTGCTCTTGCCCAGTTCGACATCGTCATTCTTCTTGTCACGCTGGTTCAGACGCTTGTAGTGGTTGTACACCGCTACTGCGAGGACCTTTTTGGCACGTTCCTGACCGATGACATACTGGTCAAGGATGCCGCTGATTTCTTTAGGCGAAGGCAATTTATGCGCGCTGCTTTCGGCCTGTGCTTCCTGCACCTCCTCGCGGATGATGTCGTTGCACAGGTCGACGCACTCGTCGCAGATAAAGACCGAGGGGCCGGCAATCAATTTGCGCACTTCATGCTGGCTTTTGCCACAGAAGGAGCAATAGAGCAATTTGCCGTTGTCCTCGCCGTTGCGGGTGTCAGTCATTCGATCGATCCAATCCGGTAGGCTTGCAACACAAGATGAAGGCTATTGCGGGCTTTTTCAAGTCCGCAGGCGGTCGGTTGTGCCGACCCCCTACATTTTGAGCCGCTTAGGCAGGCATTTGACGCTTGTTGATCACGGAGTCGATCAGGCCGTATTCAGCCGCACGCTCTGCGCTCATGAAGTTGTCACGCTCGGTGTCGCGCTCGATGGTTTCGAGGCTCTGGCCGGTGTGATGCGCCAGCAGCGAGTTGAGACGATGACGAATGTGCAGGATTTCCTTGGCATGGATGTCGATATCCGACGCCTGACCCTGGAAACCGCCCAGCGGCTGGTGAATCATCATCCGCGAGTTGGGCAGGCAATGACGCTTGCCTTCTGCACCACCGGCCAGCAGGAATGCACCCATGCTGCAAGCCTGACCGATACAGATAGTCGAAACGTCCGGCTTGATGAACTGCATGGTGTCGTAGATCGACATGCCTGCTGTCACCGAACCGCCCGGCGAGTTGATGTAGAGATGGATATCCTTGTCCGGGTTTTCCGCTTCAAGGAAGAGCAGTTGTGCCGCGATAAGGTTGGCCATGTAGTCCTCTACCGGACCAACCATAAAGATGACTCGCTCCTTGAGAAGGCGCGAATAGATGTCATAGGCGCGTTCGCCACGGGCGGACTGCTCGATAACCATCGGGACCAGGCCGCCAGCGGCCTGGATGTCAGAGTTCTGCTGAATATAAGAATTGCGGGACATGTCCTGCATTCACTCCCAAATAGTCGAGTCTTGAATACGCACAAGCCAGCGCGAAGGCTGGCTTGTGGGTGTTTTCGCACGAAAAGAGAAATCAGTCGGCTTTTGGAGCTTCCACCGGCTTGACAGCTTCTTCGTAGGAGACCGATTTGTCGGTCACGCTAGCTTTCTGCAAAACAGTATCTACAACTTGCTCTTCAAGCACAACAGAACGTACCTCGTTCATTTGCTGCTCGTTCTTGTAGTACCAGGCAACAACCTGCTCAGGCTCCTGATAGGCGGATGCCATTTCCTGAATCATTTCACGTACGCGAGCATCATCAGGCTTGAGGTCGAACTGCTTGACGACCTCGGCAACGATCAGACCCAGCTCGACGCGACGCTTGGCCTGCTCTTCGAACAGCTCAGCCGGCAACTGGTCTGGCTTGATGTTGCCGCCGAACTGTTGAACAGCCTGGACGCGCAGACGGTTGACTTCGTTTTCCTGCAGCGCTTTAGGCACTTCGATCGGGTTGGCAGCCAGCAGACCATCCATGACCTGATTCTTGACCTTGGACTTGATCGCCTGACGCAGCTCGCGCTCCATGTTCTTGCGAACCTCGGTGCGGAAGCCTTCGATACCGGTTTCCTTGATACCGAACTGCTTGAAGAACTCTTCGTTCAGCTCAGGCAGCTTTGGCTCGGAAACGGTATTGACGGTCACGGTGAACTCGGCAGCCTTGCCGGCCAGCTCAAGATTCTGATAGTCCTCGGGGAAGGTCACGTTCAGAACGCGCTCTTCACCAGCCTTGGCGCCAACCAGACCGTCTTCGAAACCAGGAATCATGCGACCGGAACCCAGCACCAGCTGGGTAGCCGTAGCAGAACCGCCAGCGAACACTTCGCCGTCGACCTTGCCCACGAAATCGATGTTCAGCTGGTCTTCGTTCTGGGCAGCACGGTCGGCCACTTCAAAACGAACGTTCTGCTTGCGCAGCACTTCCAGCATGTTGTCCAGATCGCTGTCCGCCACGTCGGCAGACAGGCGCTCTACGGCGATGGTGTCGAAACCGGCAACGGTGAATTCCGGGAATACTTCGAAAGTAGCCACGTATTCCAGGTCTTTGCCTTTTTCGAAAGATTTCGGCTCTACAGCAGGAGCACCGGCCGGGTTCAGCTTCTGCTCAACCACAGCTTCGTAGAAAGTAGCCTGAATCAGATCGCCCAGTGCTTCCTGACGTGCGCCGTCTTCATAACGCTGACGGATCACGCTCATAGGCACCTTGCCTGGGCGGAAGCCCGGGATCTTGGCTTTGCGTGCGGTCTGCTGCAGACGCTTGTTGACTTCAGTCTCGATGCGTTCGGCAGGCACGCCAATGGTCATGCGGCGCTCAAGAGCGGAAGTATTTTCAACAGAAACTTGCATGGATATTCCTCGTTGCACAGACGTTAGCCGACCGTTTCCGACCCCAGAATCAAGGGCATGCATTCTAGTGGGTCAAACTCAAGAAGTCACCCTACTGAAAAAGGGTGGATTTATAGGACGAAAGCGGAGCGCTGCAGCGCAAGGAAGAAAAAAGCCTCACACCCTCGGCGACGCGTCTGGCACGGCCTCTATATAAAGAAGCATCAGCGCCGGAGACGACCGACTCCATCCAGGTAGCACGTCCCACTCGACCGACGGCGGCAAGCCACCGGACCCGTGAAACGGTAAAGCGAATACGCTGAAACAAAAAAAGCCGCTTCACGCGGCTTGCAGCGACCCGGGCTTTCGCTTGAATCACTTCTGCTCTGGCGAACGGAGAACACAAAGAAATCTCCGCACACCTGCCATGCAAGGCTTCAGCCTCGAAGCCTGATGAATCAACGCACATTTTGCGCTGCTGATTCCATAGCGCCGGGCTGCTTGCAGCCTTATTCAACCCGGCGCGCATCGTACACAACGCAACCCACGCGCGCCACCCATTGCAAGCAATTGACGCGCCTGACAATTTTACTCTCGGATAAGCCCTACAACTTGTCACCCACCAGAGGCAAAAGCTGGCGTACGCTCAAACACCTTGCGGCAGCAGCCACACTGCGCACCACGGAAAGGCGGTGCAACTTACCGAGGTAACGCTTCTGACCTGCAACTCTGCACTACGCCATGATTAAAAAAGATTAACGACTGAGGAAGCAAACACCACAGTGACACGCTCGGCACGACCGCAATCATACGGACCTCCCAACGCCAGGCCATGACGCCTCACCCTAAACCAGACACAACGTCGAAAACCGACCATCTTCCGCGTGACCATACCGGCCTCCGGCACCCGCCAACCTTACGGCACAGCAAGGCCTGACGAGAGCCAGCACCTCCGCCGCACCCCTGTACTGCTTAGCCATCCGCTACATAATCCGACCACTGATTTCACCGCTGCTGGCAACAATAATGAAGCCTGCGCCACGAATGAACTGCACTGTTTTCGCACCACACCAGCAGCATCGCCCGAGCTCTTACATGCCAAGAAATCAATGCCATTAAACATTGAAACCCGTCAGGAAAAACCATGTACAAGATGATTGCTGCACTTACTTTTCTCGCCATCACCTCAGCAACACTGACGGGGTGCAAAGACAAGGAGGGGAGCACGGGAAACGCAGCAGCCACTAAAACCACTTATTATTCTTCCTACAAATGCAACATTGACTCAATTGCCGGGAAGATCAGCCCGGGAACAGGAGCAAGCATTTACGTACCGCGGGGCGTCGCAATGTTCAACGGCTCGGTGATCACTGCGAACCAGGACGCTCCGAAAGAAATCAGACTTCGCCTGACCGGCTACAAAGGAAAGCCCACTACGTTCAAGGACCCGCCATCGTTGATCGAATTGACCTGGTGAAGACGTACAACAATGAAAAACTCCTGAAGTGAGGTTTTTCGTTCACCGCAGATTTATCGTCAATGGAATCCGGCGGCTACAACGTCGTACTCGAGATCCCTGGAGCAAACCCACCTCTTCTGTGCCAGGGCAAGGTGTTGCTTGTCATCGAATAACCAGAAAGCCTGATGGCGAGACTGAGCCTCGACAATCTGGTAGCTTTCTTTTCCACTTCAACGCAAAAGCCCAGGCCGCTGGGGCTTTTTGGTTTCTGCCAGATGCAAAAACCGCCCAATGACGGGCGGTGCTGGTCAGTTTTTGCAGACTACCTGCGGAGGTGCCGCAGGTGTCAGCTTTTGGGGAATCACGATTGAAGTTCCGGGCAGAGACACGAGCTCGATGACTCCAAACATGCAAATAAGCGCTTGCTCACCATCGTTGCTTGATCTGCTACGTACCCCTACTAAGGAAATCCTGAAAAAGACTTCCTGATTTGGCAAAATCTCCGGGCACCAATCGCCGAGCTTTTCGATGATGAATCAAATGACCTTCGCCGA